>NZ_UFYA01000001.1:2288700-2615658 GCF_900447215.1 Dermatophilus congolensis | reverse complement strand
ACACAAAAAATCACTCAAGGTTGTTTACGTTCCTGAGACGATTCACGAGATGCTTCTTCACCCTCTATACGAGATGAAGAAGCATCAGAACTCATATTCCACTCAGCTTGAGCACGCCGCTCGTTACGGTCAGCCTCAACCAATGCCTTCATAATCCGATAGAACAACCACACCACCCCGATGGACGGAACAAGTCCCGCAACAATTTGCCAGGCAACATCCACCGAAATCTCCTCCGTCCACGTTCGCGTAACCGACGCTACCTGAACGAAAATCTATCCCGTTCAAGCATTCAACACACCCTCAACTCATCAACGAACGATCACGTCAACAACCAACTCACGGCAGGCACCGCTGAACACTACACCCACCCATCGAAACGCGCTGCAACACAGTTCCCCACACCAACACTCAACACCACATACACATTTTCAGATTGCACACATGAACCAGAAGTTTTAGAGATCACCAAACAAATACCAAAATCACTATCACTCAGAAGCGCCCTCAGAACGCGACCTATGCAACACATCAAGAATCTCAGCCATACCAGCAGCAGGAAGACGCCCCTCAAACACCGCCGAAGCCACCAAAGCCCTCATAGCCGCCACATGAACCTCCTGCCCCACCGGCCCCAAAACCACCCCTAACTCACGCAAATCCGCACTCACAACCTCCGCACCATGCAAAGCCCCCCGCGCAGCCGGCTGCTCTCCCCGCCTCATCGCATCAGCACGACCCGCCAACACAACCCCCAACACATGCGGCACCGCATCCACCCCCGTGCCTGACAACATTTCTTTCGCCCCCGAAACCACCGCATCCAACGACGCCTCCACATACGACAACGCCGCCCGCACCCGCACCACCTCATCCGGCGCAACAAAAGACGGCTCAGCCCCCATCTCAATCACCAACGCCTCACCCACCGGACGCAACTCCGGCAAACACGAAACAAGCACCGGACTACCCCTAAACCGCTCAACATCCGCAGAATTCCCCACAAACGTCACCAACGGCTCCACACAAACCGGCAAAATCTGCTCCGAAACCACCTGCTCCATCAACGAAACCCCGGCAGTAAACCCCGTATGCAAAACAATCTTCCCCGGACGAAAACCACCATTAATAACCAAATACTCCACCAAAGCAGGCAACCGCTCATCCGGCACCGCAAGGAGCAACAAATCGGCTGAAGCCGCCGCCGTTACCGGATCCACAACCGGAGCATCCGGCACCCACTGCCCTGCCAACCCCTCATCACAGCCATCCTCCTGCCACGGAGCCACAAAACCCACCGTGTGTCCCGCCTGATCCAAAGCACGACCAAGAACCATCCCCACCCGCCCCATACCAACAACACCCACCGCCAAACGCGCAGGCCGATCCATCACGACCCCTCACCCCCCGCAGCAACTCCATCCTCACCATCAGGTGGATCAACCCGACCACACCTCTGCACAAACATCCCACCACAGGCCAACGCAACACCCGACACCGCCACCGCCACCGCAGCCCACGCACCCGCCCGCACCGAACCCGCATCCAAATCCGAAGCCACCACAACAACACGCGAGACAAACCACCCAGCCACCGCAGCACCAGTCAAAGCAGCAGCCTGCCCACCAAGCAACACCCGATTAGCAACAAGCACATCCAACCCCCGCGAAGATTTTCCCCGCACCACTCGACGCAACCACACCCCCACCACAACCTCACTCAGCGCCACCACCAACAACACCACGGCCGCACCCCACGAGGGCGTCAACAACGGCCCCGACGCCGTCTGCCACCACGACAAAAACCCAAAACTACACACCCCTGCCACCAACGCCACCACCAACAACAACCGCCAACGCACCCCATACCGGTCACCCGTCATGGCAACACCACCCATTCCGGCCCCGGACGAACACCCTCAGGCAACCCCACCTCATCCAACCCCATATCCGCCAACAACTCCCTCACCAAACGCACCTGAGAACCAACACGCAAACACGCCCCAGGATCGGCACTCACCCACGGCGCAAGCACAAAACCACGCTCATGCGCCCGCGGATGCGGCAACACCAAATCTGGTTCATCTACCACCACATCAACATCACCCACCTCACACTCAGGCCTGCCGTACTGCACCAAATCCAAATCCAACGTACGCGCACCCCAACGCACTTCACGCACCCGACCATGCTCTGCCTCAATCTCATGCAAAGCCCGTAACAACGTGCGCGGACGCAACGTCGTCCGCAAAACCGCCACCGCATTCACATACACCGGCTGCTGCAGCCCACCCACAGGATCCGTCTCAACAACCGACGACACCGCACGCACAGACGTCCTAGGCAACCCACGCAACGCCTCCACCGCCAACGCAAGCGTCCGCCCAGCAGAACCAAGATTCGCACCAAGAGCAACAACAGCAGTACGCACGTCCGAACGCGACACCGTCACCGACACATCCGAAAACGGAAGCCCCACCGGTGCATGCGGTTTATGCACCTTCACCTCAACCTGCTCCACCACCTCATGCCCCAACACCACATCAGCGATACGTACCGCCAACGTCTCCACCAAATCAACATGCTCACCAGTGATCACATCCGTCACCTGCTGAGCCACCTCGGCATAATTCACCGTCGCCGATAAATCATCACTAGCAGCAGAAAAAGAAACATCCACCAACATCGCCACATCCACCACAAACGGCTGCGGGCTCACATGCTCACTATCCAACACTCCATGCGTACCGCACGCCCGAACACCCTCGATGCGAACCACATCCCCGGGAACATCAACAGCAGAAAACCCACCAACACCAAAATCACTCATACACAAACCCATTCCCTCGACGCTGCCAGATGACACCCTCACCGAGCCGCCCGAACTGCAGCCCCCACCCGCAACGCAGCCAACGTCGAACGCACATCGTGCACACGAACAGCCCACACGCCAGCCTCTTGCCCCACCAAACTCGTGGCTGCCGAGGCAGCATCACGCTCACTAGGAACCGAAGGATTCCCCTGAGCATCACAATCTATTGCCCCTAAAAACGTTTTACGCGAGGCCCCCAGCAACACTGGATAACCAACCCCACACACCTGTTTAAGCCCAGCCAACAAAGCCCAGTTGTGTTCTGCCCTTTTCGAAAAACCTAAACCTGGATCAAGCACAATCTGCTCAGCCGCCACCCCGGCCTCCAAAAACACCCCTGCCTGCGCCAACATCTGCGCGCACACCTCACCGACTACATCGTCATAGTGAGTCAACTCCGCTGACTGCATCGTCGTTGAGTGCCCCCGCCAATGCATCAACACATACAACGCACCTGACTGCGCAATCACCTGCGGCATCGCAGAATCTGCCATCCCGCCTGATACATCGTTGATCATCACGGCACCAGCCTCCAAGCAGGCAGCCGCAACCGAAGCACGCATCGTATCTACTGACACAGCCACCCCTGCATCAGCCAACGCCCGCACAACCGGCACCACCCGACGCATCTCCTCACTTTCCGGAGTGCGTTCAGCCCCAGGACGTGTCGTCTCACCACCCACATCAACAATCGCTGCGCCCTCAGCAACCATCGCCAAACCATGATCCACCGCCACCTGAGGGTCAACGCAGGATCCACCGTCACTAAACGAGTCCGGAGTGACATTCAAAATGCCCATAATCAACGAAGACGGCACTCCGGTTTCCTGCCGGGTCACCACCGACGGAGCAGTAATCTCTTCCAACCGCCGCACACCCACAAACGTCATTTACGTCCTCCCAAAATCAACCCCAACGCTTCAGAACGTGTCGCAGCATTACGCAGCTGACCACGCACCGCAGACGTCAACGTTGTCGCACCCGGTTTACGCACCCCTCGCATTGACATACACATATGCTCAGCCTCAATCACCACAATCACCCCACGCGGATCCAGCGTCTCCTGCAGCGCGTCAGCGACCTGCGCTGTAAGCCTCTCCTGCACTTGCGGACGGCGCGCATACACATCCACCAACCGTGCCAGCTTGCTCAAGCCGGTTACACGGCCATCCTCGTTCGGCAAATACCCCACATGCGCCACGCCATGAAAAGGCAGCAGATGGTGTTCACATACCGAATACACCTCGATGTCTTTCACGATAATCAACTCGTCATGATGCACATCGAAAGTCACCGTCAACGCATCAGGCCCAGACATCGCCAGACCACCAAAAATTTCCTGATAGGCCCGTGCTACACGCAATGGGGTATCCCGCAGGCCATCACGGTCTGGGTCTTCACCAATCGCGATAAGAATTTCCCGCACCGCAGCGGCAATCCGCGGCTGGTCAACCTCACGGTCAGTCACCGGGGCAGTGGATGCCGCCCGTACCTGACCAGTATCAGGGCCTTTATCAGCCTGTTCGACAATCTCCTGGCCACCCTCGTTGCCGACAGGTGTGCTCCCGCTCATATGCACCTCACGTGCTGAAAACACTTCGGGCACCCGTGGCGGGTGCCCGAAGTGGGTGGAAAGTTCTGTTCTCCGAGGTTAGTCGTTCGTGGTGCCTGGCATGTGTTCACCAGAAGAACCCGTCGGAGGCTTCGGGGTTTGAGTCGTTGAGCCAGTCCCAGGAGAAATCACGGAGGTAGAGTCACCGCTTTCCTTGAGCTGTGATGCACCCTGCTCATCACTTTCGGCTTTCTTGGCAGCGGCCTCACGCTCAGCTGGCGTCATCACCGGCGGTAGCTCGCTAACACCGCGGTGCTCGCCACTAAGCCATACGTCACGACGAGGCAGCTTACGGATGGGCTTAAAGATCTCCGCCAAAGCCTCCCGGCCTAAGGTTTCCTTTTCGAGAAGTTCCAACACCAACGTGTCGAGCACATCTCGGTTCATCTGGAGTGCCTCATAGGCTTCATCGTGAGCAGCCTCGATAAGGCGGCGAATTTCAGCGTCGACAACCCCAGCCAATCCCTCGGAATAGTCACGTTGGCTACCCATGTCACGCCCAAGGAATGGTTCACCACCACCAGAGCCCAAACGAATCGCACCGATCCGTTCGCTCATGCCGTATTGGGTGATCATGCGCCGCGCTGTCTCTGTCGCCTTTTCGATGTCGTTCGCAGCACCAGAAGTCGGGTCATGGAAGACGAGCTCTTCAGCAACCCGACCACCCAACGCGTAAGCCAGTTCATCAAGCATTTCGTTGCGGCTGGAGGAGTACTTGTCATCATCGGGCAACACCATGGTGTAGCCAAGGGCGCGTCCGCGCGGCAAGATCGTGACCTTTGTAACCGGATCTGTGTGGTTCAGAGCAGCAGCGACAAGAGCGTGACCACCTTCGTGGTAGGCCGTGAGTTTCTTCTCCTTGGCGCTCATGATGCGTGTGCGTTTCTGCGGACCGGCGATCACTCGGTCAATAGCTTCATCGAGTGCCCGGTTGTCGATGAGTTGAGCGTTGCTACGTGCAGTAAGAAGTGCAGCCTCGTTAAGAACATTGGCCAGATCTGCACCTGTGAAGCCGGGGGTACGTCGGGCCACGGAGAGAAGGTCGACATCATCAGCAAGCAGCTTGCCCTTGCCGTGAACCTGCAGAATGCGGTGGCGTCCGATCATGTCCGGTGCTTCTACCGCAATCTGTCGGTCGAACCGTCCTGGTCGCAGCAACGCAGGGTCTAGCACATCGGGCCGGTTCGTGGCTGCGATGAGGATGACATTTACGGAGGCGTCGAACCCGTCCATCTCAACGAGGAGCTGGTTGAGGGTTTGTTCGCGCTCATCGTGGCCACCGCCCAAACCTGCGCCACGGTGACGTCCTACGGCGTCGATTTCGTCAACGAAAACGATGGCTGGCGAGTTGGATTTAGCTTGTTCGAATAGGTCACGAACACGAGAGGCACCGACACCGACGAACATTTCCACGAAGTCGGAACCGGAAATTGAGTAGAAAGGCACTCCGGCTTCGCCAGCAACCGCGCGGGCGAGGAGGGTTTTACCGGTTCCAGGGGGGCCATAAAGAAGGACACCCTTGGGAATTTTGGCCCCAACTGCCTGGAATTTGCTTGGTTCAGAGAGGAACTCTTTGATCTCGTAGAGCTCTTCGATTGCTTCGTCGACTCCGGCGACATCTTCGAATGTAACGGTGGGGCGTTCTTTGTCAGCCAGTTTTGCTTTGGATTTGCCGAACTGCATGAGTCGGCCGCCGCCGCCCTGCATACGGCTGAGGAGAAGCATGAGCAGACCGAAGAGGAGCGCGATTGGCAGGAGAGTTGTGACGATAGCGCCCAACCAACTGCTCTGCGGTGGCTCATCGGTGTACCCCTCGGGGGGCAAGTTTTGGGTCAGTGCGCGTACGAGCTCACTACCGCGTTGGGGAATGTAGAGGGTGTAGACCTTCTGGACACCCTTAGCTTCGCCGACGTCCTGTGCCGACTTAAGCGTCAGTTCGAGGCGGTCTCCGTCGCTGAAGGTGGCTTTCTGCACCTGTTTGGCAGCGATCAGTTGTTCGGCTTGTGAGGTGCCAATCCTCTGATAGTCACTCGCGGTGGCGAGGTTAAACGCGGTCAAGATCGCTATGACAAGGAGCACGATCCACAGCCAGCGCTGGCGCGCAATTTTTTTCACATCCATCGGCACGTTCGGCGCGAGCGCCTCCGTCCTTCCTCTTGAGCTCGGCGGTGGCCGGCGGTGGTGGGGGTTCGGGGGTGTAACGCCTGCCGGTAGGGGTGCGTTCCCTGGGGTGTTTGTTTACCGGCAGGCGTGGGGTGTGTGGTCAGTTTTCGTAGACGTGGGGAGCCAGTGTTCCGATGCAACGCAAGTTGCGGTATTTCTCGGCGAAGTCCAGGCCGTAACCGACAACAAATTCGTCGGGGATGTCGAATCCGAGGTATCGGACGTCAATTTCGGTTTTGGCTGCGTCGGGTTTGCGTAGGAGTGCGCAGACTTCGACGGAGGCTGCGGAGCGGGATTTGAGGTTGGCGATGATCCAGGAGAGGGTCAGGCCAGAGTCGATGATGTCTTCGATGATGAGGACGTGTTTGTTGGTGATATCGGTGTCGAGGTCTTTGAGGATGCGGACGACTCCGGAGGTTTTAGTTCCGGACCCGTAGGAGGATACGGCCATCCAGTCCATGGGGGCTGAGCCGGGTAGTGCGCGCATGAGGTCGGCGACAACAACGACGGCGCCTTTGAGCACGCCGACGAGGAGTAGATCTTTTCCTTGGTAATCCTGCCAGATCTGTTGGGCGAGTTCGCCTAGGCGTGTTCGGATCTGTTCTTCGGTCAGCAGGACGCGCTCGAGGTCGCCTTGCATGTCCTTTGCGTCCACTCGGACTCTCCTCATGTGTTGAGTAATTCACCTGTGTGGTGATTCTTTAATCGGTGTGTTGGGCACCGGTGTGATGGTGCGCTACAGATCAAACCTAATCCACTTCAGGGTTTGGTGACTGGCCCGACTCGGGTGCCAGTGCGTGTGATGACGTGTCCGCCTGGTAAGTGGACTCCTCCTTGGCCGTGCCAGTTGGTGATCAGGGCGTCGAGTTGATTGACGTGGGTGGATGTGAGCGCGCCGTGGGGGGCGCCGATAGTGGTGGCGAGTTGGCGCCAGACGCGTCGTCGGATTCCGGGGAGGAGTTCGGCGATTTTTTGTGTGTCCCAGGGGGGTGGGCCGAGTTCGGTGGCTTCGTGGGTGGCGATGGTGTCGAGGGTGTCGGCGTCGGTGCGTAGGAGTTCGGCGGTGCGGGCTAGGCCGGGGATGATGCCGGGGCCGAGTTCGGTGGCGATGGTGTTGAGGAGTTCTCGGGTGCGGACTCGGGTGTAGCGGGGGTCGGTGTTATGGGGGTCGTGCCATGGAGTGAGGTTGAGTGCGGCGCATGCGTCATGGGTGAGGTGGGCGGGGGTGTTGAGTAGGGGGCGGTGGTAGAGGTCGCGGTGGGGTGGCATGCCAGCGAGGGAGCGGGCTCCGGAGCCCCGAAGGAGGCCTAGGAGGACTTGTTCTGCTTGGTCGTGTTGGGTATGGGCTAGGAGGATGGCGCTGGCGTTGGTGCTGGTGGCGGCGGTTTCGAAGGCGGTGTAGCGGGCGGCGCGGGCGGCGGCTTCGGGGCCGGTGTTGGGGTAGGTGGTGGTGTCGACGCGTTGTGTGATGACGGGGTGGAGGCCGAGGTTGGTGCAGGTGGTGGCTGCGGAGTGGGTGATGGTGTGGGAGTTGGGTTGGAGGGCGTGGTCGATGATGACTGCGCCGGGGTGCAGGCCGAGTCGGGGTGCTTCGAAGGCGGTGGCTGCGGCGAGGGCGAGTGAGTCGGGGCCGCCGCTGCAGGCGACGAGGATGATGGTGTTGGGGTGTTGGTGGGCGATGGTGGCCAGTGTGGTGCGGGTGGCTAGGCGGATTGCTGCGACGGCGGGGTGTGGTCCGGTCATGGTTGCACTCGTGCGATCCAGATGTCTGGGTTGTGTATTTCGGTGGGGGTTGGGAGTGTTTCGGGGGATGTCCAGATGGTGTTGAAGCCGTCGATGCCGATGCGTTCGTGGATGTGTCGGACGAATGCTGCGCCGTCGCGGTATTGGGCTGTCTTGGTTTCGATTCCTAGGAGGCGGCGTAGGAGGAAGTCGATGGGGTTGGTGGGGGTTCTACGGTCGTCGAAGCGGGCTCGGATGGTGGTGACTGTGGGGATGTGGCGGGGGCCGACGTTGTCCATGACGACGTCGGCGTGGCCTTCGAGGAGGGTCATGAGGGCATTGAGTCGGTCGAGGCGTTCTCTGGTGTCCAGGTCGAGGACGAGGTTGATTATGCCTACGGGGCCGTTTTGGGTGATTTCGTGGGTGGCTTCGGGTAGTCGGGTGGCGAGGGCTTTGACGAGTTCGAGTGGGCCGCCAGCGGCAGTGGTGAGTTTGTCGACGAGGATGGTTTGTTCGTTGTGCATGTGGTCGCGTAGCCAGGGGATGGCGGTGAATTGGACGCGGTGGGTTTCTTCGTGGAGGCAGACCCAGAGTCGGAAGTCGTTGGGGTTGAGGTGGAGTCGTTTTTCGGTGGCGACGACGTTGGGGGCAACGAGCAGGAGGCGGGCGGCTTCTGGGGGTTGGCCGTAGGCGGTGATGTATTGGCCTAGGACACGGGTGGCTAGGACGGCGAGGATTCCTCCCATTTCGGTGCCTGCTGCTTTGCCGCTGACGGATCGTGCCCAGGGTGACATGGCTCGTCGGCCGTTGTGGCTGGTGAAGGTGTCAAGGGCGGGGTCGAGGAGCTCGGCCAGGGAGTTAATGTTGGCTTCGATCCAGGTGCCGCGGTCGATGATGAGGGCGTCGGGGCCTTCGTTGTCGGTGTGCAGGCGTGCGGTGTCTGCGACGAGGGTGTGGGCGCGGGTGGCGGAGCTGCGCAGGGCTGCGACGGCGTCTTTGGCTTCGGTTAGGGGGACTCTGGGTCCTGGAGGGGTGAGGGTGCGTGCGGTGTTTGCCGCGAGTTTCCAGTCGATCACGGCTTAACTTTCACGTATTGGGCTCGCGTGGTGCATGTGTGCGGGTGTGGTTGCGTGGGTTGGTTTTTCAGTTGCAGCCGCAGTTGACGAGTGTGGTGGCGACGTAGTCGAGGGCTGCGCGGGTTTCAAGGGAGGTGGTGGGGGGCGCTTGGTCGGCGAGGATTGTGTAGGTCAGAAGGCGTCCGGAGTTGGTGACGAGGGTGCCGGTGAGGCCGCCGACGCCGGTGAGTGTTCCGGTTTTGGCGCGGACGATTCCGCGGCCGGTGGTGGTTTGTGGAGTGGCGAATCTGTCGTGGAGGGTTCCGGTGAGGGCAGCTACGGGCAGGTTGTCGAGGATGTGAGTGAGTTGTTCGTGGTTTTTGTTGGTGGCCAGGGTGGTTGCTTTGTTGATGAGGCGCACGGTGACGCGGGAGGAGCGGGATAGGCCGCTGGCGTCGGCGAGGTTGCTGTGGCTGGTGTCGAGGCCGAGGGATTTGAGTGTGGTGATGATGTGTTTTCCTGCCTCGGCGAAGGTAGCGGGGATTCCGCGGTCGGCGAAGGCTCTGCGTGCAGTGGATTCGGTGAGGGCGTTGTCGGATTCGGCGAGGGCGAGGGTGAGGACGTCGCCGATGGGGGCGCTGGCGATGGAGGCTATTTGTTTTCCTTTCTGGGCGTTTTTGGGTGTGCGGTTGATGGTTTCGGCGATGGGGATGCCTGCGGTGGTGAGGGCGTCGCGGAAGGCTGTGGTTGCGGTCATGGCTGGGTCGTGGGTGGTGGGATGGCCTGGGGTGGCGCGGTCTTCGGCGAGGCCAAGCATGGTGACGGGGGCGGTGAGGCCGGCGTGGACGTCGGCAATTTCCCATTCGGGGGCCAGAGCTGGGCCGGAGGCGGTGCTGTCGTCGAGGGTGAGTTGCCAGCCTCCGGGTGGTGGGGTGGTGTTTTTGAGGGCTTTGGCGGTGCGTTCGGCTAGATCGGCTAGTCCGGCGTGGCCTTGGGTGGCGTAGGGGTTTCCGTGGCCGCGGGCTAGGAGGGTGTCGCCGTCGGCGACGAGGGTGAGGGTGTTTTTGTTGCGGGTGACTCGGGTGGTGCGGTGTCCGGCGAGATCGGTGTGGGCGGCGATTGCGGTGGCGGTGAGGATTTTGGCGGTGGATGCGGGGGTACGTGGTGTGGTGCTGCGTGCGGAGTAGAGGGTTTTTCCGGTGGCGGCATCGGTGACCATGATGCCGGGGTTGGTTCCTAGGGCGGGGGCTGCTAATGGTTGTGCTAGTCGGGTGGCGAGGGTGTTGGTGCGTGGTTGGGGGGCGTTGGGGTTGAGGTGTGGGAGGGGGTGGGGTATTGCGGTGGGGCCGGTGGTGGGTAGGGGGTCAGCGCGGAAGGGGCCGATGCTTAGGTCGCTGGTGAGGGCGCCGGGAGCGATGTCAAGGGCGTCGGCAGCAACGTAGGTGGTTCCTGCCGCAACCAGTGCTGTGGCTACCAGGGCGCTGGCTCTGTATCGCAACCGTGTGCCTCTCGTTTGGGGGTCTTGTGGGGAATTGCTTTGTTGGGTGGTTATCTTGCCTTGGGTGGTGGTTTATCTTCTCGTGGCGCGATGGTTGGGTTAGGTGGGCGCCACGCGCCACGTGCGGGGCGTTGGACGGGTACGCTCGATGTCAATCTGCGTAACGTCACCGGTGATGTAGCTGTTTGTCGCCGGCGCTCTTGTTGAGCACGTGATCGAAGCAGCCCGAGGAATTCCCCGCGAGGACAGGAGACGCGCACACATGAGCAGCGCATCCAGTAACGAGCCGCTCTTCTTCGACGTCACGGTCGAGATCCCTAAGGGTCAGCGCAACAAGTACGAGGTGGACCACGAGACGGGTCGTATCCGCTTGGACCGGATGTTGTTCACGTCTACTCAGTACCCGAGCGACTATGGCTACATCGAGGACACGTTGGGTGAGGACGGTGACCCACTGGACGCGTTGGTGTTGCTGGATCAGCCGACGTTTCCTGGTGTGTTGATTCAGTGCCGTGCGATCGGCATGTTCCACATGCGTGATGAGTCTGGTGGCGACGACAAGATTTTGTGTGTGCCGGCGAAGGATCCGCGTGCGCAGGACAAGCAGACGTTGGAAGACGTGAGCGAGTTTGATCGTCTGGAGATTCAGCACTTCTTTGAGACGTATAAGGACTTGGAGCCGGGTAAGTCGGTTGAGGGTGCGCACTGGGCGGATCGGGAGACGGCTGAGCGTACGGTGCGTGAGGCTTTCCAGCGCGCGATCGATGAGAACTTTCACAACCCCTTGAAGCCAGCGACGAGTTCTCCGGCACCGAGCCACCCGACGCAGGCTGCTGAGAGCACTGAGAGCTGAGTTTTTCTCAATTTCTGGTCTGGCTCGCGTGGGTTGGTTGTTCTGATGGCCCGAAGTGAGTTTTTGTCATGACTGGTTGGCGTAGCCGGGGCGTCGTCGTGTCAGGTTCGGTGGCTGCTTGTGCGGTGGTTGTCGGGGGCGCGGCGTTCGGCCTGGCTTTGTTCAATGGGTTGTCCAGTGGTTCCCAGCCGGCAGCTGTGGTTCCGTCGAGTGCTTTTGCGTATGCGTCAGTGGATTTGGATCCGTCGATGCGTCAGAAGTTAGGAGCGTTTCGGTTATTCAATACGTTTCCAGCGGCGAAGAAAGCTGTGTCGGAGTCTGATTCTGCCCAGGTTGTGTTTGGGGTGGGGCAACAGCTTGCCGAGAGTCTTGGTCCTGTTGATTACGCCAGAGATGTGAAGCCGTGGCTGGGTAGGCGGGGTGGGGTAGCGCTGCTTCCTCCTGTTACTGCTGGGGGTGCTCCGGTCACGGTTGTGGCGCTGCAGGTGAAGGATCGTGAAGTTGCTGAGCGCAGTTTGTCCACGTTTGAGGGGTTTTCTGGCAGGGCAGGGTCGCTGTCGTATGTGTTTGACAGGGATTACGTCGTGGTGGTTCCGAGGAAGGCTAAGGCTGCTGTTCAATCGCAGTTGAGTGGTGGGCGCCTTGCTGACCATGAGGCTTTTGTTTCTGATGTGGCGGCGTTGGGTGAGCGTGGCGTGGCGACAGCGTGGGTGAATCATGCTGGGGTGGCTCAGTTTGCTGGGTCTGATTTGGTTAAGAAGTCCGGGCTGGTGGGGCATACGGCAGGCACGCTGCGTTTTGCTGCAGATCGTGCTGAGTTTGCTTCGGTGACGCGTGGTGTGGATCTTCCAGATGAGGGTGTTGCTACTCGTGTGTCGGATTTGCCTGGCGATACGGGGGCGTTGTTGTCTTCCGTTAATGGTGGTGAGCTGGTAGAGCGGTGGTGGCCTGCGTTAAAGGGGTTAGTGAATATTCCTGGGCTTCCGATAAAAGAGGGCCTGCAGGCAGTAAGTGCTCGTACGGGGTTTACGGTTCCGGGGTTTGTGGCAACGCTGCTGGGTGGCCAGGTTGATGTGGTTGCTGGTAAGGATCAGGTTGATGTGGTCCTTGGTAGGCAGAGTGGGCGGGGGTTGTTCTCTGGTGGCGGCCAAATACCGGAGGTGACGTTCCGGGCGAAGACGAAGGATCCGCAGGCAACGCTTCGCTCGGTAAGTTCCACGCTGGTGAAATTGTTTGGGCCGTTGGGGGCGTTGCTTCCTCATCAGGTGTCAGGTGATCGTGTGTTGGCTGGTCCGCATATTCAGCATTTGCGGTCGGTAGCTTCTCCTGATGTGAAGAACCCGTTGGGGGCTGGCGATGTTTTCCGCAGTGTCGTTAACCCTGCTGAAGCGGTTGCTGAGCTTGCGTACGTCGATTTTGATGCCTTTGAGGATCAGTATCTGCAGGAGTTGCCTGCGCAGTACCGTTCGGGTGTGAAAGCGTTGCGTGCGTTGGGGGTTTCTCGCACTCCGGTCAAGAGTGGTCAGTTTTCTTTGGTGGTTCGGCTGTCGGTGAATGAGGGTTGAGGTCCCAGCTCACGTTGTTCGGCGTGTGCGGGGTGGGGGTGCTGGTTTGTAGGTGGAGACGGTGGGGTTACCGGAAATCCAAAAGCGGGCGAGAGTTTCTCGTGCGGAGCCGACACCAACGCGGGGGCCGGTGGCGATTTTTCTCTCGGGTGTGTGGGGGCCGTAGCGGAGCTGGATTCCGGTGGATCCGTCTAGTGGGGCGTTGTTGTCGGTGGTGTTGATGCCTAGTGCGACGGTGAGCCGTGCTGGCCCGGAGGCGAGTTCTTTTAGGGATCGGACGCGGCCTTTTTCGCTGCGGCGTTGGTGCGCTAGGGCTGTTCCTTCAATGATTTCGCCAGCACGGATGAGGATGCCGGTGGGGGTTCCTTCTTTTCCTACGACGATGTTGAAGCAGGTGTGCAGGCCCATGTGTCGGTAGACGTAGGCGTGCCAGGGTGGACCAAACATGGCGGCGTTGCGGTTGTTTGGCCCTCGGTAGGCATGTGAGGCGGGGTCTTCTTCTCCTGCGTAGGCTTCGACTTCGGTGATGCGTAGGGTTACGCGCCCGCCGTTTCGGTCAGTGCTGAGAGTGGATCCTAGGAGGGCGCGGGCTGCTGGGATGACGTCGTCGAAGCTCATGGGCGTGGGTTCGCGGCGCTGTGATGGGGCATTGCGAGCCGAGGTAGCCGGGCAGGGTTGTTGTGGTGTTAGCTGCCGGAGACGGTTTCGGCCAGATGAGCCAGGCTGGCTTCGAGTTGTTCTTGTGGGAAAACGGGGAAAGTTACTTTTTTGAGTAGCGCCTTGTCTGTGACTGCTGACCAGTCGTAGGTCAGGGTCACGGTGGTTTGGTCTTGGCTTTGGGGGGTGAGCTCCCAGATCCATTGCCAGCCTTTGGGTTCGGTGCCTGCTGGTGCGGTTTTCCATGCGATGAGGCGGTCTTTGTCGTATCCGACGACGTGGTTGTCGGTTTTGTAGTCTCCGCCCATGTGTTCGGCATTCATGTTCATCGTGAATATGTTTCCGACGGCGGTGACTCGGTCGGATTTGTCGTCGGAGACGATGGTGTTGGTTCCGTCTAGCTCGGCGTGGCGAGCGGGGTTGGACAGGATGTCGAAGATGGCTTGTGGGGAGGCGTCGATGGTTCGGGAGATTGTGATTTTTTTCTCGTCGCTCATTCTTCGACCCTGACAGATTTTGGGCAATACGCAACGCCATCGGTGGTTTGGGTGGGGGTGTGTCCGGTGAGTGGGGGTGTGGTCTTGGGGCATGGCACGGTAGGGCAATGCGTACACGTCCTGCTCTTCCGGTGGTGGTGTTGTCCGGCAAGCTTGGCTGCGGGAAGACCACCTTGTTGAACCACATTCTTGCTCAAAGCCGTGGGCGTATAGGCGTTATTGTCAACGATTTTGGTGACATCAACGTGGATGCGTTTCTTATCCAAGGTCAGGTTGATGCCAAGGCCACTTTTTCTGGTGGATGTTTGTGCTGTTTGGCTGATCCGGGCGATTTGGATCGTGCTCTTGCTGATTTAGCTGCGCCTTCACTTGATTTGGATGTGATTCTTATCGAGGCTTCCGGGCTTGCTGAGCCTCGTGAGTTGGCGCGGATGGTGCTTTCTTCGAGTGTTTCTACGGTGCGTTTTGGTGGGGTTGTAGAAATTTTGGATGCGGCTGATTGGGCTACGCCAGAGGTGGGAAGTCCTGATCCGGCTCCGGTGGCTATTGATCATTTGCGGGTTGCTTCGCTGTTGGTCATTAACAAGTCTGACCGGATTGCTCAGGATGCTGGTGCTCGTGAGCGGCTCGATGCGGTTGTGGCTACGCATGCACCGACAACTCCTGTGGTGCACACCATGTTTGGCCGAGTTGATCCGGAGCTTCTGTTTGATCCTGGTGAGCATGAGGAGCCGACTGGGCAGCTTTCGTTTGCAGATTTTCTTGCTGAGCAGCGTCATGGCGAGCATGGTCATGACCATCACGATCATGGGCATGCTGGTTTTTCTTCGGTCAGTGTGGATTCGTCATTGCCTGTAGATCCGACTCGGTTGATTCATTTTCTTGAAAATCGTTCTGCGGGTGCGTATCGCGTTAAAGGACGGGTGCACGTGAGTCGTCGTGGGCACCGCGATTACACGGTTCAAGCCGTGGGTGATTGGTTCGGTTTTGAACGTTTTCGTGTTCCTGAGGGTCAGGAGAGTCGGACTCAGCTGGTGGTGATTGGTCCAGGGATGGCGCAGGAGGGGATGCGTCGGGAGGTGGAGTCTGCGCTGCGTGGCTGTCTGTCTGATGGGTGTCTTTGTCAGGGGGCAGAGCTGCACCGGTTTGACCGGTTTACGCGGTGAGTGCCGCCCACAGTGCCCCTGTGGCTGTGTGTGCCCAGCACACTGGCTCTATGACGCAAATCTCACGTGCTGATTGGCATGTTGTTCCTTTGTCTCGAGAGTTGTGGGAGCGCGGTGGCCGTGCTGCGTATCAGGAGGGAATTGATACAGAGAACGCGAGTTTTGCACCGGTTGCTCCGGACTGGGAGGCGTTTATCGCTCATAAGATCGCGCCTTACTGCCTGGCTGCTGTTGATGACGCCAGTGGTGATTGTCTGGGGGTGGCGTGGGGTATTCATGCCTTTGCCCGGCCCATTTATCTGGGGGTTGTTGAACATAGTCTTTATGTGCGTTCTTCTGCGCGGGGCCGTGGGGTAGGCAAGGGTTTGTTGGGCGAGTTCATTCGGCGTACTGAAGCTGGTGGAACGTGGACTTTGCTTGGTCTGGTGTTTCCAGAGAATACGGCCAGTATTGCTTTGCACGAGTCGTTGGGTTTTCGTCAGGTGGGCGTGTATGAGCGTGTTGGGAAGATGCCTTTTGGTGCGCGTAAGGGGCAGTGGCGCGATGTGCTGTTGTTGGAGCGACGCAGTCCGGTCGTCAGCTAGTTCCTTTCTTAGGCAAGTGATTTGCCCGGGAAAGTTGTCCGTATTTCGATCTTAGTCGCGCTCAATCTATGGAAAATCTTTCACCCTTTAGGGTGAGGCCGCCTCTATGGTCACCGCATGACATCGGCACCCACCGCATCAGCTTCACCGTCAACCAGCCACTCAGAAGCTGACACCACTGCAGTTCTCATCTTCCGCTCTTTCGCGGACCGCACCCGGCTAACCATCATCCGCCGCCTTCTCCTGGGCGAGCAGCGCGTAGTCGAGCTGGTGAATCATCTTGGTTTGGCCCAGTCGACGGTGTCTGCGCATATCGCCTGCATGCGGCAAAGCTGTCTACTGCACATCCGCCACGAAGGACGCTCTACCTACTACTCTCTTGCCGCACCTGAGCTGACCCGATCTTTGCTGCATGCCGCAGAAAGCCTCATTGACTCCCTTGGGGCTATCACTGATCCCAGAGCAGCGGAGGCCGACGCATGAACGGCCACGGGCACTGCCATGTGCACGTTCATGCCCATGAGCATGCTCAGCCCCCTTGCCTTGCCAGCCGGAGTGCTCGGCGACGCCAAAAAGCTGACACAGAATCCCATGACCACAGCCACAGCCATGGGCATTCCCACGGACACTCGCACTCACACGCTGACGGCCACACAAATCGCACACGCATCCTCATCGCGTTATGCATCACCGGCTCTGTACTTGCTATTGAAGCGATAGGCGCTGCGCTTCTTGACTCTCTTGCCCTGCTCGTGGATGCAGCACACATGCTCACAGACACCCTGGGACTGGCCATGGCGGCTACTGCAGCTACGCTCATGAGCCGCCCACCAAGTGCACGCCACACGTGGGGCTTAAAACGCGCAGAGGTCATCGCTTCGGCAGCGCAGGCATTCATTTTGCTTCTGGTAGGCGGCTACGCCGTCTACCAAGGCCTCATGCGCCTTATCGACCCTCCCCCGGTTTCGTCGCACGGCCTGGCGGTCATTGGGCTGCTTGGCTTGCTCGCTAACTTCGCTTCACTTCTTGTCCTTTTGGGAGGTCGAGACAGCAACCTCAACATGAAGGCGGCGTTTCTGGAGGTTGCTAATGATGCTCTCGGGTCGGTAGCAGTGCTCTTAGCTGGGGTTCTTCTTTATTTCACCGGCTGGACGCTCGCTGATTCCATCGCAGGTTTGTTTGTCGCAGCGCTGATCGTGCCACGTGCCGTGGCGTTATTGCGGGAGTCAGGGTCGATTCTGCTTGAAAGCACTCCCGACGGGCTAGATCTGGAGGCTGTGCGGGCGCATATTTTGGAGCAACCCCATGTACGTGAAGTCCACGACTTACACGCCAGCACAGTAGCCACAGGACTTCCGCGTCTGAGCGCCCATGTGGTTCTCGATGACGATTGTTTTTTCAATGGCCACAGCCAACGTGTCCTGATGGATCTGTCCATGTGTTTGAACTCTCATCACGGTATTGCAGTGGAGCACTGCACTTTTCAACTTGAAGCAGCCTCCGTAGCAGGAGGGCACGCTGAGCATGTTCATTAATAGCCACCTTTGTGGTCATGCTCTCTAGTGAAGGCGCTCTAGGCACTCGGCCGGGCTCTTATAGGGGCCCGGCGATTGTTCGCCATAAATGAACATCCTCAGCAGGATTTCCCTAACGTGAGACGCACGACCGCACATATGGACACAAATCCTGCAGAAAGTCCGTCACACAGCCCCCAAGAGGCCTTGAGCGCCCTGAAAAGCCCCATGGCGGCTTAGCCCCCCTCGGGGAAGATCCCCCCGTCTGAAACCCGAAATACTTACACCCCATAGAGACAGCACTTCCATGTTCGCTTTTGGCGAAAACGATAAGAAGCATCCACAAAGCATCGCAACACAAAAACACCCCCCACGAAGTGGAGGGTGTTACTGGAGCCGCCTGTCGGAATCGAACCGACGACCTATTCATTACGAGTGAATCGCTCTGCCGACTGAGCTAAGGCGGCGTGCGCCGAAGCGCTTAATCACTGTACAAGGTGAAGGGCGCAAACTCCGAATCGACCGGAGGCACTCACCTCACCAGGATAAAAAGCGGACGCCCCGCCCGGAGTGCTGGTCGCAGGCCGGGTGGAGCGGCGGCGACCAGGGGAGGCGCGGGTGGTAGCGCCTCAACCCAGTTGCAGTTCCGGGCGGAACGTCCTAGGCCTCCCCGTACTGGGGGTGGGTGATCAGCAGGAGAGGCCGTCCTTGGGCGGTGTGCCATTCATAAGATACCCATCAACCGCCTGGTCCACGCAACTGCTGCCCGTTTTGTAAGCCGTGTGACCGTCTCCCTCATGTGAAATGAGGCGACTGTTCGACAGCTGATCATGAAGCCGCTTAGCCCACTCATAGGGCGTAGCAGGATCACGAGTAGTGCCGATGACCACAATCGGACCGCTTCCTTGCGCGGAAACCTTGTCTATCTTACCCGTAGCCGGGGCCGGCCACGCAGCACACGAATTTCCGCCGAAAGACATCATGCCACCCCACACCGGAGCCTTCGACTCAAACTCGGCCTTCTTTGACTTCAGCTGCGCTTCATCCCATCGCTGAGCACCACGATCCAAGCAGTTCACTGCATTGATGACCTGCATCGTATTGTTCTCATACTCGCCGTTGTCATCACGGCTGGCATACTCCGAAGCCAAAGCAAACAGCGGCGTTCCATCGCCATCCTTAGCCGACTGAAGCGCCTCAGTGAGGGTGTCCCAGTAGGTCTTCGTGTACATGGCTTGCGCAACACCAATCGTTGCCCAGCCTTCAGTCAATTCCTTGATGCGCGGGTTGCCGCTAACCGGCAAAGGCTTTGAGTCAAGCTGCTTGAAAAAGTCTTTCAAACCTTTCATGACAGATTCGACGTCATTACCGAGCGGGCATTTTCCAGAAGAAGTACATGACTTCGCCCACGCACGCGTTGCCGACTCAAACCCAGCAGCTTGCCCCAAGCTGACCTGTTCAGAGGTCAAATCAGGGGGCATAACACCATCGAGAATCATGTTCCCGACATTCTTAGGGAACAATCCTGCATACGTTGCCCCGAGGTACGTGCCATACGACTTGCCCAAATAGTTCAGCTTAGGCTGCCCCAAAACAGAACGAACCACATCCATATCCCGCGCAGCTTCTGCTGTCGAAACATGCCCAACCAAATCGGGATATTTCTGCTGGCACCCCTTGCCCATTTTTGCCAAACCGCCATAAGCGATTTCTATTTCTTGTTGATCATCCGGAGTTGGGTCAGCACCCATTACCGCATCCATTGATGCGTCATCAAGACACTTCATTGGCGACGATTTTCCGACACCGCGAGGATCAAAACCAACGATGTCGTAATTCTTCCGAATAGTTCCAGAAACAATAAAGTCGGCCATCATCGCATACTGCGTAGCTGAAGCTCCCGGGCCACCTGGGTTAACCAGCAACGCTCCTCTCGGAGCCTGACCATTCTTTGCGCCATTAGCCGCAACTTTCAAAACGCGCAGCTTAACGGTTTTCCCATCTGGCTTTGAATAATCAATCGGCACCTTTACCCACGCACACTTAGCGGATGCGCCCTCAGAACTATCAGAGCACGTCTCCCACACAGGCTTCTGCGTATAAAACTTCGAAAGCCTGGCATCACCCGTAGCAGGAGCCTGAGCAGCGCCGTTTTGGGAACCATTACCGGGCTGTTTTCCTTGCGAATTGCCCTGTTCGTTCTGCTCACCAACATGTGAGCTCGAAGCAGAACCATTGCCATTCTTAGACCCCTCAGTCACAGTGTCAGCTTTTTGACACCCGGCGAGAGCCAACGCCACCGCGCCAGCAACCGCCACTGTTCGCATTCTGGCTGTCCTCACGTGCATGACTCCTGTTCATTGGGCTACTTAGCGTCGGCAGGAGCGCCTGGCAGGCGTGGGGGCGCCTTCTCGATCACTGCTCGACTTTGTGAGGGATAGGGCGAGTCTTTCTACTCGACGAAACGCCCTGTTTCCTTACACCGTATCGGCTCCTCAACGTGGCATCATCTCGTCCCACATTTACTTAGGAAAGGCACTCCTCCAACCAAGACGAAATTCACTTGTCCAGAGCTGGAACCCGCAGATGCACCAACATCGCCTCAAGCGCAAGCAAAGGCGGAACATTGGCAGCAATTCTCTCTCGTGCCGCCATAATCGCGTTCATCGCAGCAAGCAACCACTCCACTTTTACTGCCTGAGAGAGAGCGATCACATCCGAACGAAGATCCTCATTAACAAGAGAAACCGGTTCGCCCATCGCAACCACGAAAGCATCCCGATAAATGGACTGAAGATCAATCAATGAGCGATCGATAACATCCCGATTCCGGCGTGTAGCCCGAGTTTTCTGTTCTTTTTCCAGCGCGTTCACCTGCGCACGAACATGCGCAGGCTGCGTACGCGCAGCGGGATCAGCACCAAGCGTAACCAACAACTTCTCTTTTTCACGACGATCACGCTCACCCCCATCTGCGCCAGCCTCATCTGCAGCAATCGACGCCAAATCAGCCGCAGCGCTAATCGCGTCAGCAACACTATGAATTCGGGTAGCCATCTTCACCGTCTCACGACGCCGAGTCCGCGCCCCCTCATCCCGCGCCAACCGTCGAGCCAACCCAATATGCGACTGAGCAGCACGCGCCGCATCCGCAGCAAGCACCGGGTCCACACCATCACGCCGCACAAGAAGCTCCGCCACCGCCCCCACCGGCGGAGTGCGCAAACGAACATGCCTGCTGCGCGAACGCAACGTCACAATCACGTCCTCAAGAGAAGGCGCACACAAAACCCACACCGTCGCTGGACCAGGCTCCTCAATAGCCTTCAAAAGCGCATCTGCCGCACGCTCAGTAAGCCGATCCGCGTCCTCAATCACCACAATTCGCCACTGCCCCACCGAAGGCAGATGCGCCGATTCATGAGCAAGATCACGCGCATCATGAACCTGGATAGTCAACCCCTCGGTCGCAACAACCTTCACATCCGCATGAGTGCCAGCAATCGCAGTGCGACATTCAACACACCCACCACACCCACCATCAGGACATTGCAAGGCCGCAGCAAAAGCCCGCGCAGCATTAGAACGCCCAGAGCCAGGAGGCCCGGTAAAAAGCCACGCATGCGTCATAGCAGTCGGATCAACAACTGCCCGCTTCAAAACCTCAACCGCAGCCTCCTGTCCCACCAAGTCATCCCAAACAGTCACCCGCGCTCCCCCCGACGCTCACCCAACAGACTTTCCACACGACCCAACACAGCAGCAGCTATCTCCTCAACAGGCGCAGCAGCATCAAGAACCAGATAACGCTGCGGCGCGCAGCGAGCACGCTCCAGAAACCCATCACGAACAGCCTGATGAAAACTATCCGGTTCCGCCTCAATCCGATCCCGGTCTCCCCCACGACGAGCCGCACCCACCTGAGCAGACACATCCAAAAGAACCGTCACATCAGGCACCAAACCACCTGTGGCATATGCAACCAACCCGCGCAAATCCTCCATATCAAGGTCATCACGAGCCCCCTGATACGCAAAAGTGGAATCCACATAGCGATCGCACACCACCACCGCCCCTGCAGCCAACGCAGGACGAATCACTGTCTGCACATGCTGCGCCCGATCAGCGGCGAACAACAACGCCTCCGCCGCAGGAGCGACCTGCTGCCCATGCAAAAGCACCTGACGAATCTGCGCCCCCACAGCAGTCCCACCAGGTTCACGAGTCGCAACAACGCACTCCCCCCGCGAAGATAACGCCTCCACCAGACGCGCAACCTGCGTAGACTTCCCCGCTCCATCTCCACCTTCAAACACCACAAACAGCCCGCGGCCTACATCGCGTCCCGCGCCAGCACAGCCCTGATCAATCCCCATCACCATGAAAGCCAGCCTAGTTGCGAACACCCCCAACAAAAGTTACAGCTGCAGCTGCAGACAAAAGGGACCGAAGCGCTAGCAACGCCTCGGTCCCTTCACAGCCAATAGTCACACCTCAGGCATACGTGTTGATGTTGCGTCCCACGTTGCCCTCGGTAGCCAGCGGCATTGAGCTAAGCAGCTGCGCCGCAGTGGACGATTCACTGTCCATTGCCTTCTTGAGCAGGGAAACCTGGGCTTGCGAGTAGGTCGCCGCGGATCGCTGCATCATGATGCTTTGCGCCAGTGCGATGTCCATATCGTTGTCCTTCCCTCCGGAGCCACATCCGTCGTATCGGAGTAGCCACTACCCTCATCGGCACCCAACCCACCGCCGTGAGAACTTCCGGACAGATGTCTCGAACACCTCACCAACACATCAACCCTGGCCAAGAACACTACGCGTCACAGCACTCTGCTCGGTCAACACACCAGAAATGACATTCTGCGCATCATTGATCTGCTCCACAGTCGACTTCACCTGTACCAACGCCTGAACCACCGACTGCGCGTCAGTCTGAATCGCCGACACCTTTGCCCCAACCTCTTCGGTCGCAGTACTCGTCTCGCGCGACAGTTCCTTCACCTCATTAGCGACCACCGCGAACCCCTTGCCAGCCTCACCCGCCCGAGCAGCCTCAATCGTGGCATTCAACGCCAAAAGATTCGTCTGCTCGGCAATTGATGTAATGGTGTTCACCACATTGCCAATCTCGTTCGACGACTGATTGAGATTAGCCACAATCCGGGATGCCTCATCAGTCAGCCGTTGTGCCTCAGCAGCAACATTCGAGGCCGCAACCACATTCCGCTCCACCTCCGTGATCGAGCTCAAAAGCTCTTCACCAGCACCCTTCGTGCGATCCGCATCACGAATACGCTCCAACGCACTCGAAACAAGGAACGCAGTATTCCGCAACGCCGAGGCCCGATCCTCCGTAAGATCAACATCCTTGGTCGTGAAGAAGTCCATCGTCCCGATGACCTCACCCTCAACAATGATGGGAAGAGACACCCCAGACTTCACCCCCGCACGCTGCGCCGCAGGAGCACGCACACAGTCAGTCACCAAACCCAAATCAGGTTCAAACACCAGATCACGCGTACTCCACGTACGACCAGCAACACCCACTCCGCGAGCAAAACTCGCTTTACGCGTCACCTCACGGAACTCTTCACCTGCAGAACCCGACTCGTACTTGTTCTTCAACGTATTGTCAGCAGAATCCACCTCCCAATACGAGCCATACTCCCAACCAAACTGCGCCCGCACCGTGTCAAGAGTTGCCCGAATCGTCTCCCGCTCACTCGAAGACTCATTCGTTTTCTTCACCACCGCATTAATGGCGGCCATATCGCTCTGCATCTCCACCCGACGCTCAGAATCCAACACCCGCTCCAACGCCTGTGACACCAACTTGGCCACACAACGCAACACCTGCAGCCGCACCAACCCCGGCGTATGTTCCTCATCGGCCATGAAATCCATCGTCGCCACGATCTGCCCCTCCCTAAACAACGGGAACGACACAGCCGACCTCACACCACTCTCATACGCAATCTGCGCACGCGGACAATCCTTCACCGCACGCAAATCCGGTTCAAAAATCAACTCACGCTGACTCCACGCGCCACCCACCAACCCAACACCCTCAGAAAACGCCGCCCCCCGCGTCACCGGGGCAAACCGATCCGATAAACCCCCCGACTCCATCCGGAGCCTCAAAACCTTCTCTTTCGGATCCATCACCCACACCGACCCGTATAGCAAATGAAAACTGTCACGAATCGTCTCCAACGCCACCCGGAAAACATCATCCCCGCTACGCGCACCAGCAACCTTGTCCACCAAGATCTGCAGAGCCTCAACATATCCACGTAGCTCTTCTTCATGTGTATCTGTCTGCAGGGACACACGCGTCCCAGCCGATCTGCCGAAGATCACAGTGGACTCCATTCACGCACGGGTCACAAAACAGATCGACAACCCTGCGCCGACCTACCGCGACAAATCGACCGCACCCACCCAATCTTTAAAACACACAAACACAAGCTGGCCCAGAGCAGAACCACGCCCCGGGCCAGCTATGAAACATCAGGCTTTCTTAGGAGCAGCTTTCTTTGTGGTTGTTTTCTTCGCGGTGGACTTCTTCGCCGGCGTTTTCTTCGCCGTAGCCCGTTTACGTGTCACCGGCCCCTTAGCCCGCTTCTCCGCCAACAACTCAAAACCACGCTCAGCAGTGATCGTTTCCGGATCATCACCACTACGCAACGTCGCATTGGTCTCCCCATCCGTCACATACGGGCCAAAACGACCTTCCTTAACCACCACGTTCTTGCCTGTCACCGGATCAGGACCAAGATCAGCAATCGGAGGCCTAGCCGCCGCGCGCCCCCGCCGCTTGGGCTGCGCGTACAAAGCCAATGCCTCTTCCAATGTCACTGTGAAGATCTGATCCTCCGAATCCAAAGAACGCGAATCCTTCTCCTTCTTCAAATACGGCCCGTAACGGCCATTCTGCGCCGTAATCTCCTCGCCACTGTCCGGATCGACACCAACCACCCTCGGCAAAGACAACAACTTCAACGCCTCATCAAGGCTCACCGTCGCCAAATTCATCGACCGGAACAAACTCGCTGTCCTCGGCTTAGGCTGCTTAGACTTCGGGGTGCCTTCTTCAGGCTCAGGCAAAATCTCACTCACGTACGGACCAAACCGGCCAGACTTCGCCACAATCATGTGACCTGTCTGAGGATCCTTGCCTAGCTCTCTACCATCGTCAGCAGCCAACTCCAACAACTCACGCGCTTTCTGCGGCGTCATCTCATCTGGAGCGATGTCATCATTCACCGTTGCGCGACGTCCCCGCTTCGAGGAATCCCCCTCCCCCGCAGCGCCGTCAACTGGCTCTCCATCTGCAGAGGCAACTTCTTCTACGTACGGGCCATACCGGCCCACACGCACCACCATGCCCTCACCGAGATCAATGGTCGAAATTCCTTTCGCATCAATCTCGCCAAGGTTCGCAACTAGCTCCGCCAACCCTTCATGCGGCTCACGGTCATCCGAAACCACACCATCGTTACCGAAATAGAACTGCGTCAGCCACTCAACCCGACCCTCATCGCCACTAGCAATGGCATCGAGGTCTTCCTCCATCCGCGCCGTGAACTGATAGTCCACCAGCGTCGGAAAATGCTCCTCCAACAGTCGCGTCACCGCAAACGCCAACCACGTAGGAACCAAAGCCTGACCACGACTATTGACATAGCCACGATCCTGGATCGTCGCTACAGTTGCCGCATACGTCGATGGGCGCCCAATGCCCAGCTCCTCCATCGCCTTAACCAACGTAGCTTCGGTATACCTCGCAGGCGGGTTTGTCTGATGCCCCTCAGCTTGAGCATCAGCACAATCCAACTCAACGCCCTCACCCAACTTCGGCAAACGACGCTCCGCACTGTGCTCAACAGCACCCCGGCGGTCCTCATCCCGGCCCTCCTCATAAGCAGCCAAGAACCCCCGGAACGTAATCACTGTTCCACTAGCCGAAAACTCCGCCGACTCAACAGACTCGCCAGCAACCTCAACACCAGCAACCGGCACCGAGACCCGCAAAGAAGCCGTCGACCCACGAGCATCAGCCATCTGTGAAGCGACCGTCCGCTTCCAAATCAGCTCGTACAGAGCAAAATCCTCACCCGTCAACTGCCCAGCCACCTGAGCAGGAGTACGGAAAACATCACCCGCCGGACGAATTGCCTCGTGCGCCTCCTGCGCGTTCTTCACCTTTTTCTCATACCGACGCGGCTTATCTGGAACGAACTCAGCCCCATACATATCCCTCGCCTGACCACGCGCAGCAGACAACGCCGACTCCGACAACGTCGTCGAATCCGTCCGCATATACGTGATGTAGCCGTTCTCATACAGCCGCTGCGCAACCCTCATCGCATTACGGCTGCTCAAGCGCAACTTACGCCCTGCCTCCTGCTGCAAAGTCGACGTCGTGAACGGCGCCGCAGGACGGCGCGTATACGGCTTCTCCTGAACTGAGGTCACCGTCCCCACGCCACCGGAAACCGCAGACGCAATAGCCTGAGCCTCTACCTCACCCAAATGACGAACACCCTTGCCCGTCAGCTCACCAGCATCAGAAAAATCACGCCCCGAAGCCACCCGAACGCCACCCACGCCCGTCAACTTCGCCGTGAAATCCTCCCCACCACCCGAACGCGTTACAAAACGCGCAGACGCATCCCAATAATTCGCCACCACAAACGCCATACGCTCACGTTCACGCTCAACCACCAAACGCGTCGACACCGACTGGACACGCCCAGCAGACAGCCCCGGACGCACCTTGCGCCACAACACCGGCGAAACCTCATACCCGTACAAGCGATCCAAAATCCGACGCGACTCCTGCGCATCCACCAGGTCATGATCAAGATCACGCGTGTTCTGCACAGCCTTCGTAATCGCATCCTTGGTGATCTCATGGAACACCATGCGCTTAACCGGAACCTTCGGCTTCAGCACCTCCAACAAGTGCCACGCAATCGCCTCGCCCTCCCGATCCTCATCGGTAGCGAGATACAACTCATCGGCAGAGCGCAACAACCGCTTCAGCTCCGCAACCTTCGTCTTCTTCTCCGAAGACACTACGTAATACGGAGCAAAGCCATTCTCTACATCGACCGCGAACTTCCCGAACGGCCCTTTCTTCTCCGCAGGCGGCAACTGACTCGGCGTCGGCAAATCGCGAATGTGCCCCACCGAGGCCTCAACCTCGAAACCAGCACCGAGATACCCGGCGATCGTCTTCGCCTTAGCAGGCGACTCCACGATGACCAACTTGGTCCCAGACTCAGCCACGATCCACTTCCCACTTCCCGCAGAAACTTCTCACGAACACTTCAGGTCTTCTCACAAACACACGCGCCCCCGGACGAAACAACGCCACGACTAGTCAACGCGCAACGACCGTAACGCCTTCGCACCCCCGCAGACACTGCGGCGACACGCTCACAAACCACACAACTGCACTCACAGTAGAGCGCATACACCGCACAAACACGTCAAGACAGACGCAGAAAACCACCTGCCACAAGCTCACGCACCACCGGCAACGCCTCAGCACACACCTGTTCCACAGACTCATCCATCAAAGCCGCAATCGCTACCACTGACTGCCGCAACGTCAAATCACCATCAGCCACGTCCACCACCGCGCACACTTGTGGCGAGACACCCAACGCACGACGCAACGATCCTCCCTGACGCACCACAATCGCCGCAGGATCACCACACCCAGGCAACATATGCTTCTCAATCGTCACATCGCCAGCAACCTTCAAACGCACCTCCAACAAAGCCTCATCATCCAACTCCGCCAAACGCGCCCGGACTGCCAAACCATCCCGCACCGACTCCCCCATCGGCAACGACACAGGCCCACGCACCTCCATCAAATCCCGGAATGGCTCACGCTCACCCACAGGACGAGCCAACATCACCACCCCAAAACCAATCCCCTCCACGCCACGCTGAGCAAAATCTTCCAACCACGCTGAATACAACGACTCATATTGATACGAACCGGGAACAAACCCACCATCACGCGCCCACGTTGAGGCATACTCCGCCGGATCCTGCACATCTCTCTGCACCACCCACGCATCCAACCCCGTCCCAGCCAACCACTCCTGCAACCGATCCGACCACACCTGACCTTGCGAAATCTCCCAATTCCCAATGAAATGAGCAACCCCACCCGGATTCAAAAACTCACCAACCTGCCCCACCAATGTCTTCATCACCGAATCCCCCGCCAAACCACCATCCCGATACTCAAATACCGGCACCCCAGCCACCCGCGGCGTAATCACATACGGCGGATTACACACCACCAAATCGAACCGCTCACCCGCCACCGGCTCAAACAACGAACCACAACGCACATCCCACTCCACACCAGCCAACGCCGCCGTAAAACGCGCAAACGCCAACGCCCGCTCCGACACATCCGTCACCACCACCTCATCGGCATGCGCACCCAAATGCAACGCCTGCACCCCACTACCCGTACCCAAATCCAAAGCACGACCAACTCGCGGACGCGACGTCCACTGCGCCAACGTCACCGACGCGCCACCAACACCCACCACATGATCCGTAGCCAACGGCCCGGACCCAAAAGCACCAGTCACATCCGAAACCACCCACCACACATTCTCCTCATCGCCATACGGACGAAGATCCACCCCTGCCTGCAACGCCGCACCCGCACGACGCACCAACCCCAACCGAAGCAAGCCATCCCCACCAACAGAAGGAAGAGCAGCGTCAACCTCTGCGAAATCCACCTCCAAACCCAACGTAAACAACCGCACCACCACACCCGTGGCGCCACCACATTCACGAGTCTTCAACTCCGCAGGCAACACCTCACCACGCCGCAACGCAGCCGAAGCCACTGTCCCCAAATATGACTCCACGCCCTCAACCGTGAAATCACACGCCAACAAATCAGCGCGCAAAGCAGCAACCAACTCAGGAACGACAACCGGCGGAACAAAACTCATGCACACAGTTCACCACGGCTCACCGCACCCTCACCTACCACTCATGCACGACCTCCCTCCGTCGGACGATGACGCCCCTGCGCATCCAACGACGGCAATGCCCTGCTCTTAACCAATTCCTGCGCCACCACCCGCAACTTCAAATTCAGATCCTGTGAATACCTCCGAAGCACCGAAAAAGCGGCTTCCTCATCCAGCCCAAACCTCTCCATCAAAATGCCCTGGGCTAAACCGATCACATGCCGCCCAGCCATCGCCTCACGAAGCCCCTCCTCCGTTTTCGTCGCAGCAATCGCAACCGAAGCTTGCGAGGCCAACCTTGCCCCGACTACACCATGAGACTCCCCAAAAGCACCAGGAACCGAGTGATAGAGATTCAGCGCTCCCAAAGTTCCATTCAACGTCGCCAACCGCAGCGACAACACGCTTCGGATACCCAACTGCGCCAACCCGCGACACCAAGGCTCCCACCGCGGGTCCGTCAACGTATCGACAATCAAATACACAGCCTCATCACCGATGGCCTCTAAACACGGCCCCGATTCCAAATCCAACTGCAACCGATCAGCCTGAGAAGCCAACTCATCATCAGCCTCCGCAGCCTCTACATGACGTTTAACAACCAACATTGCGCCACCACGCTCAGCTTCAACGACCTCCCGGATCGTCTCCAAAGCGGTGCGCAACGCCCCTCTTGTGCCGTCCGCCGACGAAAGTTCCAACGCAAACTCAGCGAAATCGAAAGTGCCCATACCTGAAAAGAGACTCCTGATGCACTGCGCAAACCGCAGTCTGTGCCTTCGCGACACGGTCTCCTGCACCCGGCCACCTACGGGCATCGACGGAAAGCAACAGCCGAAACACCAGTCGCGGCTCTGCGCACACCAGTCGCAGCCCTACGCCCGGCCACAAAAACAGCCCGACAGGCACGAGGAGAACTCCCTCATCACGAAGCGGGAGTGGCACAGAGGCTTGACCACTCAAATCAATAGCCGTCGAACGGTCATACACTCGACACCGCACGAACGAATGAGAAAAAACACACGCTCCACACACTGCCGCAACGTTGGAATTCCAACGTAAACAGACCAACTGGCCACCGGCGACGACCAGCACCACCAGACACGACGACCAACGAAGTTTACGATTCGGTAGCCGACAGCACCAAGCGGCCACCAAAATCGCACCCCAAAACACCACCCACATTCGCTGCCTCAGCAGCTTCTCTCTCGTCTCACAAAGAAAACATCTGGCTCAAACGTCCCCACCAACTACAATCCATCCCCGGCTCCAGCTCAGCGAACGCCTGCCCGCGCTTCAGCTCGAGCCTGATAAAAACCAAAATGCGGCAATGAACCAGACAAGTTAACGACAGCTGTCACCGCCACCTCTTTCCCACTCACCCGGCAGGAAGACAGACGCGCATCATTCTTCTGAGCAATACTGCGACCTCGACGGCATGCATCGGCTCCAGAACCACCAAGAACAAGAGACTTAGCCGCCCCTACAGCAGCAAGATCTGCAGCTGCAGTCGCACGATGCGAAGCAATGACGGCAGCGCCGACCATCATCCAAGCCAAAAAAAACCGTGATAACTAGTCCAACAATCCCAAGGACGAGAACGGTGCCTGAGCCACGGTCTCGTGCATCAACAGCAGCTTTCCTCAACGATTGAGTCAGCATCGAATTCACACCTGACCCAGCCACGAAATATCAGTAGGAAGAACTACCGAGCCGAGACGACGACCAGAAATACCTACCGATTCATCTGGAGCGCTGGCGCTAGCACCAGCATGAAGCTGCTGAACCCATGCAACACGAGCGGGAGCAGTAACAGTCACCCGCATTTCTTTGCCTCGCGCAACACTGATACGAGATCCCGTCGGCGCGGTTTGTTCAGCTAGCCGCACAGCCACAGCTGCGTTGTCGCCACGTGCCAGAGCACGCGCGCCAGAACGGGCGGCATCAATGCATCGCACCTGATCCATAAGAACACCGAGCAGGACCGCAACCACGGTAACGAGAATCATCACGGCGGGTGTGGCCAGAGCCAGTTCAGCGGTGCTGTAGCCAGCATCGCGTCGATTTGTGTGGTTGAGGTCCTGCGCGGTGCTTTTCATCGGTTAATTCACTTGCCCTTGGATTTGATAGCGCCGGTAATTACTTTCTGTAGCTCTGCCTGGATAGTTCCGGACTTGACGATGGCCAGGAGAACACCGGCGAATGCAACGGCAGCGAGGATGCCGACAGCGTATTCAGCGGTGGTCATGCCTGCGTCATCGCGGTTGCGGAAGCGTTCGACGGCGCAATGGACATAGGTAGTGACCGTGGCAGCGCTAGTAGCCATGGCTTGGTCGAGACGGGAGCGGATTGTGGTGGTCTCGGCAGATGCGAGGGTCATGGTGTTCTCCTGATGTGGGTTGCGCGGCGGTGGCCGCGGAATTTTCTTGTGCCCAACTCGAAGGGCACAAAGTCCATGGTTGGTTGCGCGGGGCGTCGGAATGCTGGGCTTAGCTGTCTCTGGGGATAGCGGGGCGGGTTGTGCACATCCGAAGGCGCTGGAGAGCCTTAATGGCTGAGGACGTCTCCGGTGATGGCGATGACGATGGGGACGACCGTGGTGAGGATGAAGGCTGGGAGAAAGGCAAGCCCCAAGGGGAGAACAACTCGGACTGCGAGTTTGGCGGTGGCTAGTTCTAGGCGGGCTTGCTCGGCTTGTCGAAGGTCGTCGGCAACGCGCAAGAGAAGGTCTGCCGGGGCGACGCCTGCGCGGCGAGCCAGGAGGAAAGCGCGAGCAACGGGAGTCCATGCCTCAGGCAGCGCTGCCCACGCTTCGCGATCAGGTACTCCCCAACGGAGAGCTGAAGCCACAGAGAGTAAGTGAGCACCAATCGCATCGTGTTGTCTGGTGCCGACCGCTTCGAGGGATTCGATGACTCCTTTGCCGCTGCGTAGAGTCATGGCAAGGAGCATGACAGTGCCTGCGAGTGCGTCGGCTCTAACGGGGGGTGCTGTGTTCTGGGTGGTCTGGGTGTGGCGTGCGAGCGCTTGTAGGTGGCGGTTGTGGGTGGGCCAGGCCAGGAGGGCTAGGGCAGTGAGGGTGGCGATGACGAGGGTCATGTGAGTACCGGTCCTGCAAGCGTGTGGGTGATGAGGTGGTTGACCCAGGTGCGGCCGATAAGGATGAGGATGATGCCAGCTGCCAGAGCTGCCCAGACGAGGGGAGTGGTGCTGTAGACGTGGAGAAGATCCACGCCCAGGAGTAGGCCTAGCAGGGGTCCTGTTGCGGGTAGGAGAGTAAGAAGTGTCATGGTGGCTTTGGCGCCGGCGATGGCTGAGCGTGTGCGTTCACGTTGGTCGCGGCGGTCGCGCAGCACTCGGGTAGCGGTGTGAGCTGCCTCTGCCAGGGGGGTTCCTGTTTCTTCGGAGAGAGACCAGGCTCGGGCTAGGAGTGCTAGTTCGGGGTTGTTGATGCGGCGTGCGGCTTCGCTCCAGCCTGCGGCGAGGCCTTCTCCCATACGTGCGCGGTGTTCGACGGTGGTCAGGGCGTCACCAAGTTTGCCGGTGATACCTTCTCTGGCCAGTGCGAGGGCTGCTGCTGGTGGTAGTCCTGCGCGGAGGGCTCCGCTGAGTGCTTCAACAACGTTGAGGAGATCTTTTTCGATTCCGGTGTGGCTGTCTCGGTGGCGTTGCTTTTTCCAGGCGGTGAAAGCGTGTCGCGGCGAGGTAGGGATGTGGTTTGGGTGGGTGTTGGTGGGATGTTGGGTGGGCCAGAGGGTGATGGCTGTTCCGGCGAGCAGCGCGGGTATCCAGGCAGAGATCATGGGGTTCTCCTGAGCCAGGTGGGGTTGGTGAGGGGTATTGCTGGGGTTGGACGTTGGGGTCGTGAGGTGGGCACTGCCGGGGTGGGGGGTGTGTGAGTGGCGGGTGTCTCAGGTGACGGTGCAGGGGTGAGGTGCTCGGCAAGAAGTTCTTGCAGGAGGGTCCAACCTGGTTCTTGGGCTCCGCGAGGTGTGTGGGGGGTGTGGTGTTGATTGGAGGTGTCGCCCAGGTGTGGGTTACGTAGCGCAGTGCGGACGTGGAGTTCGTCATTTTCGGCGTGGAGGAGGCCGATGCTTTCAACAATGCGGTGGGTAGGTGTGCGGCGTAGGTGAATGACAACGGACAGGGCTGATCCGAGTTGGGCGCGGACGGCAGCTGGGGTCATTCCGGCAAGTGCGCCGAGTGCTTCGAAGCGGGTGATGACGTCGTGGGCGCTGTTGGCGTGGATGGTGCCACTGCCTCCTTCGTGCCCAGTATTGAGTGCGGTGAGCATTTCACGGACTTCGGCGCCGCGAACTTCACCGACGACGAGGCGGTCGGGGCGCATGCGCAGGGATTGACGGACGAGGGCGACCATGTCGACGGCGCCGGCACCTTCGACGTTGGCTGGGCGGGCTTGCATGCGTACGACGTGGGGGTGATGGACGGCTAGTTCACGGACGTCTTCGACGACGAGGATGCGTTCGTCGGGCCGGGCTTGGGCCAGGAGTGAGGCGAGGATGGTTGTTTTTCCGGTGCCGGTGCCGCCGGAAACGACGAAGGAGCAGCGGGCAGCAACGATGGCGCGCAGGATGTCGGCCCATTCAGGCGGCATAGATCCGAGGGCTACGAGGCGTTCAAGAGAGACGACGTCGGCGCGGGGGATGCGCAGGCTGATGTGTGCGGCGGAGTCGACGAGGGGAGGTAGGACGGCGTGGAGTCGGATTCCGCCGGGCAGGAGGCCATCGACGTATGGGCTGGCTTCGTCGAGGCGGCGGTCGGCTAGTCCAGCAAGGCGCACTGCCAGTCGGCGGACTGCGTCAGGGTCGCCGATCTCTATCTCGGTGGTTTCGAGGCCGTTTCCTCGGTCAATCCATACGGTGTCGGTGCCGTTGACGAGGATGTCGGTGACGCCGGGGGTGGTCAGGAGGGGCTCGAGGGGACCAAGTCCGAGGGTGGCGGCCCGTAGAGCGTCTCGGGCGTGGGCAGCGCCTTGTTCTCCTAGCAGGCGGCTTTCGTCGTGGGCGACGGCGTCGACGCGTGCGGCCGTGGGCCCCCGGCCGGCACGGATGTGGTTCCAGATGCTGGTGGATGTGGTGGGGGCGCTCATGCGGCTGGGTGTCCTTGGGTGAGAAGGGTGCTCAGGAGTTGGTTTGCTGCTTTGGCGAGGTGTCCGCGTTGTCCTGGTGGTTCGCCGTGGAGGAGGTCGCGGTGGCAGCGGGGGTCGTCGGTGACGCGGGCAGCTAGGGCCAGGCCGAGGGTGGATTGGATGGTTTCGGGTAGGTGGGTGGCCCCTTTGGGGGTGCGTTGGGCTAGCCACCAGGTGGGGCCGGTTTCGGGGGCGGTGTTGGTGATGGCTGTTGCTGCGGCGAGGGATTGAGGGCTGTGGCCGACGAGGAGGACGATGTGGTCGGCTCCGTGCCAGGGGCGGGGGTCAAGGGTGGTGGCGTGGGGGGTGGTGTCGTCGGCAGGGGGTGCTGGGCGGGGGCGACCAGCGTCGATGAGGACGAGATCGGTTCCGGTGGTGAGTGCTTCGAGGGTGGTGTGGTCGGCTTCCTCTGGGATGTCGGTGATGAGGTTGTTGGAGTGGGAGAGCACCCAGATGTTTTTTTCGTTGGGCAGTTCGCGCATGAGGAGGTCGGCGGGTAGGTGGCCATGTGCGCCAAGCAGGTCGGGCCAGCGTGCACCGGGGAGGTGGTCGAGCCCGAAGATGGTGTCTAGACCGCCTCCTGCTGTGTCGCGGTCGATGCAGGCGACGCGGTATCCGGCGGCGGAAGCGGCGACGGCGGTGGCGGCGAGGAGGCATGAGGTGCCGAGGCCGCCGGAGGCGCCGGTGAAGGCGATGGTGGGTGCTTTTCCGCTCATGTCGTCATCGTGTCGGTATGAGGGTGGTCAGTGGCGTTGGTTGGATGGGGTTTGTGGACTGTGGGGCGGGTAGGTGGGGTGTTGTGGATAGGCGGCGGTTTTGCGGTGATTTTCCCGGTAAATGGGTGAGTCCCCGCTGGGGGGACAGCGGGGACTCACCAAGGAACGCGCCTAGCCCCGGGGGGGAGGAGCTGGTGCGCCGCGCTACGACCCGAAGGGAGCGCTGCATTTATTGTGTCGAGCTTGGCGACGGTATGCAACGGGGCGCGGAAAAAAGTTTGCATGAACCTGTAACGCCTTGGCAGCTACCTGACCCTGTCATTTCTTCTTCTCTACTACTGCCGAGAATACCGTTGTGATCTGGGCGTTTTCCCTTTTTTTCTTGTTCTTTAGTGACGGATATCTATCGCCAAAACACGTGAATCTGATGATTCAACATCAACACGCATTTATTTTTGCGCAAATAATGTCACCGTCGTCCAGGACGAGTTACAGCAGCAGCCCGCGCAGCATCAGCAACCCGCCCTCCCTCAGCAGCACCGTGAGCAATAGCGTGACAGCAGTGCTGCACCCAAACCACAACACCATCCATGTCACCCCTATCTCTAGAGCGCGCATACGCCGCAGCAGCCGTGAAATAGTCATCCACCCCCATCGCGAAATGCCCAGCCTCAGGCACCACTGCACGCGTGGAATCTACATGACGCGAACGCAACAACAATCGCTCCAACGCCCGCCCAAGAAGCCCATTCGCACACGGAAATGGCCTAGAGCGCAACACCTCACCATGCACAAGCGCCGCCAACAACACCGGCGACGTAACCCCTTGCCGAAACTCATTAAGCAGCGCAAATAAACTAGCGCGCGCATCATCAGCCTCCGGCTCACGACCTAACGCACTAAGCAACTCACTACACCCCTCCCCCGCCACCCGCGTACGACCAACCTGCCCCACCGCAAGCGCATTACCCGCCACCGCATGCAACCGCGCCACTGCCTGACGTGGCGCATCCTCAAATTTGCTATCCAAACGGTCAACCTCAGCCGTCAAAGCAATCGCCGCACGAGTAACCCGATTCGACGGGTCGGTAGTAGGAGGCCACAACGCCCCCGGTACCGACAACTGCCGAACCCGATCCACGGAAGCACGACCTTCAGAAAGCGCAGCCGACCCATGCGCACCGCGAACACGCGACTCAAACATGATCTCCGGTAAATGTCGGCGCAAACCTTCATGGAACCGAAGCCGCGAACACGCACCAGCTGCCTGGGCCACCTGGGAGCGCAACTCAGGCAGCGAAGCTGCCTCTGCAACAAGTAGGGGGATCTGCGACACGTTTAGACCCTAACGCCGTGGTTCGGCGGGCCATTCACGCTCTCACATGCAGCGAGGCGCGTGAAAAGTGCCACATGCAAGACGAAACACACTGTGCTGCACACGATGCCTATCCGGCGTGCCTGCGTTGTGTCATCCGACCTCGTCGAGACACACCGGCCCTACACAACACCCCGGTCACCTCACGGACACAGGAGCCCCAGCGGCAGCCGAGGCACCCAACACCCACGCAGACCCCTACTGACAAGCAAAAACGACTTTGAGGCATTTTGGGCACAACAAGCCCGAACCTCCATCACCTGGCACAAAGATTTCGAAAACGTCCTCGACTGGAGCAACTCGCCATTTGTCCAATGGTTCATCGACTGCGAACCCCACCTAGGTTCCCTCCGAAGCCCCTCTCTACATCCTCTACACCGCACCAACGCGGTACGTGCATTCTGAAGCAGACGGCCGACATCCCCGCCGCTTTCGACCTTCCCAGCATTCGTCCTTCTAGGCAGCGTCGGGAAAACCAATCAGTCCAGAAGCATGCTGGTACCACGAACACATGGCGCCCAACACCCCATTCCCGGCATAGACGTAGAGATCCTCAACAACATTGCCCAACCCGTTGAAGACAGAACCCAAGAATTCCTCATCATCACCAAACATGACCATCCATGGCCCGTGAAATCTGGGGAGATACACAACGCTGTATCGATACCTACCGGTCACGTCTTGAAGGCATGTACTTCGCCGCAGATGGAGCTAAGAAAAACACCAACGCAAACATCTGGATTCTTGGCCGCGTCGACGACGTCATGAACATCTCCGGACACCGACTCTCCACTTCTGAGATTGAGTCAGCTTTAGTCAGCCATGACGCAGTGGGACCAAAAACTGCCGTATTCGGAGCCACAAACAAGATGACTGGTAAGGCTGTCGCCACATTCGTGATCTTGCGCGCAAGGGTGGATGGACCAGACGAAAAGAGTCTCGTTGAAGAGCTACGCGATGTGGCAGAAAAACCGCGAAGTCAGTGACGTCACCACTCTGGCAGATTCCTCCGTAATGGAGTTCATCAGCACCAACATGCGCTCACGATCACAGTAAGCGCACGCTGAGAAGCACTGTTACAGAAGGAGGGAGTTTTGCATGAACAACACTTATGCCTGCCCACTCCTTCTGTAACGGAATGCTTCACGAATTGATTGGCCGTTCACGCAGCACCGGGATGTGTTCTCCGCTCCACACCGCATCAGGATCAGAGAGTGCAGTGATGACTGGACGCAGCCCCATCCACCATTGTTCTTTGGGCCTGCGATTGACGACGTCGAGATGTTCCATGATGCGGTCGAGACGGTTAAGACGAACTTCACCTTCAAGCAACCCGACGCAACGGCCTTCGTGACAACCTGCTGAAAGCTGCTCAACAATGTCGCGGATTGCTCCTTCAACGAGCCGGGTAGCAAGAATACGGTCATTGCTAGAGGGACTGCCGCCTTGCTGAATGTGACCAAGGACCGCAGTGCGAACGTCATAGAGACCGTGTGCTTCTTGCTCGAACAAACGAGCCATGAAGTCAGCCGTGTAGCGTTCGTTAGCACGTTCGTTGCGGATTGCTAGGAAGAGACGTCGTCCGTCTTTGAAAGCGGCAATCATGTGTTTGACGTCGCGGGTGAGGTCATCGAGAGTGACTCCTTCTTCGTGAAGATAGACACGCTCAGCACCCGTAGCAATGCCTGCCATGAGAGCCAGATAGCCGCATTTACGCCCCATGGTTTCGGTGACGAAACAACGCTGCGAGGCAGTGCCGGATTCTTTGATGGCATCGAGTGCCCAAATAGCGCGGTTTAGGGCAGAGTCTGAACCAATTGAGAGTTCAGAGAAAGGCAGATTGTTATCGATGCTGGCTGGCACGCACACGATTGGGATGGCAAGTGCTGGGTAGCGTTCGGATTCGGTGAGCATGCGGTGAGCGGTGAGATAGGCGTTGTATCCACCGATAAGCATGAGGGCATCGACGTCATTCTTTTCCAGGGTGCGGGAGATGGCGTAGAGGTGTTCAAGGTCAGGCACCATGCGTCGGACGCCAAGTTCAGCCCCTCCAAGGCCAACCCATGAATCGACGTCAGCCCAGGAAATTTCGTGGATGTCATCGTCGAGCAGACCAGACACCCCGCCGGTAATTCCTAGAACGGTCAGCCCGCGCTGCATACCTAACCGGACAGCGGCTCGGGCGGCAGCGTTCATGCCTGGGGCGAGGCCACCAATGTGCATGATGGCTAGGCGTTTTCCGTACCCGGGCCGGTCTTCACGAGGGCCGTCTTCAGGGCGTGAGAGACGACGGAACAGTTCGACACCTTCGAGAAATTCGGTTCCGCGGGCACGAACGGCGTCGCTGTAGTTGCCTGCGGCAACGGTGGCTGCGATGTTGCCGGTAGCGGTGACGGCTTCGACAAGGTCGATGCGGGCAATGCGCCCTGATCGGACTCCGATGATGTGGGCAGGTTGGTCAGGGGTTGCTTCGAGGACTTCTTGCGCAGCGGCGTAACCAAGCAGGGTGGACATCCATCGGTCGTAGGCGCTGGGAGTTCCGCCTCGTTGAACGTGTCCAAGGATGGTGATTTTTGCGTCTTCACCTGTTGTGTCGTGGATTGCGGCTTGGACGCGCTCGCAGGTGATGGGGGTGCCGTCGCGTTCTTGGGCTCCTTCTGCGACAAGGATAAGACTGTCGCGTCGTCCTGCGGCGCGGCCGTCACGAATTTTTGTGGCGAGGTCGTTTTCCCATCCGGGTTCAGGTGGTGCTTCAGGGACGAAAACGTAGTCGCAGCCACCAGCGATGGCAGCGAAAAGGGGAAGGTAGCCGCAGTGGCGTCCCATGACTTCGATGACGAAAGTGCGTTGGTGGCTGGCGGCGGTGGACGCTATCGCATCGATGGCTTCGAGGATGCGGTGCATGGCGGAGTCGGCACCGATGGTCATATCGCTGCCGATGAGGTCATTGTCGATAGAGCCGACTAGGCCAGCGACCATGAGTGCAGGGTGTGCATCTGCGGTGGTTTGGTCGATTTCTCCGGCAGCGACGAGTTCTTCGAGTAGTTCGGGCCAGTGGTGGCGGAAGGCGTGTGTTCCGGCCAGTGATCCGTCGCCTCCGATGGCGACGATGCGGTCGATGCCAAGTTGTAGGAGGTTCTTGGCAGCGCGGCGCATGCCTTCTCGAGTGCGGAAGTCGGCTGAGCGCGCAGTGCCGATGATAGTGCCGCCTTTGGCGAGGATACCGCCGACGTCATCCCATTGGATGGGGGTGATGGTACCTTCGACTGCGCCTTGGTATCCCTCCCAAATGGCGTAGACCTCAGCGCCGGCGTGGATGGCGGTGCGGACTACAGCTCGGACGGCAGCGTTCATGCCTTGGGCGTCTCCCCCGCTGGTGAGGATGGCGATGCGGCAAGGAGCGTCGGTGTGGGGGTCGTGTTGGTCTATGTTCACTGCTATCTCGTTCCGCTGCGGCGTGGACCGGGTGTTGTCTGGTTTCTATGTTCGCTTGTGCAGGTGGAGTTAGACGAGTATTCGTGCAGTGGAGGCGCGCGAGGTGTTGGGGTTTGGGTGTTGGGGCGAGTCTTGTTGTGTCTGAGGAGGGGCACTGTGTATGGGATGGCGGGTCCATGTACTCGCCGGAGGTGGTTTGACTCGTTATTGTCAGTATTGATCAGACTTGTATGCAGACGCTTCGGTTCGTCCGCTTGACGTCCCTCGCAGAGTTGTGCGCCCGGGCTCCTACGGATCGATGGAACTGCACCGATTGGCTCACAAACGAGGAGACACTATATGCCCAATAATATTCCCCCCACTGAGAAGCCTGAGGCGTCGCGTCCGGCGGACCCGTCGCTGGGGCGTCTCATTAATTCCGCGCTGGAGGATGTATCCAGCCTGGTGCGTAGTGAGATCGAGTTGGCCAAGCTCGAGATCACGAAAGATTTGAAGAAGGCTGTTGTCGGGGCGGCGATGTTCATCGTCGCGGCCGTGTTTGCTGTGTTCGGGTTGGTGTTTTTGCTGCACACTCTTGCGCTGGCTTTGGTTGCGTTGGGGCTGGCTCCGTGGCTGGGCTACCTGATCGTCACGTTGTTGCTGTTTGGCGCGGCCGCTGGAGTGGCATTCATCGGTAAGTCGAAGGTTTCTGAGGTGAACCCGACGCCTAAGCGTGCGGTGGCGACAACGAAGGACACGCTGGACTCGTTGAAGCGTTCGAAGTCTGGTGAGGCCACTGCTGCGGTGCGTCGTCAGGATGCGTTTGCTTCGGGTGCGACTTCTTCTTTCACTGCGCGATTGGAGAACGCTTCTTCCTCGCCTGAGATCCGCCACTGAATGGGAGTTATTCGCAGTGCGTTCAGGATCGTGACCGAGCTGTCTGATCCGTTGTGACACGGCCCGTCAACCTTATGGTTGGCGGGCCGTGGGCGTTGTTGGGGGCGCTGACTCTAGTGAGTTTTTCTGTCTGCTCAGGCGCGCGGGGTTTAGGCCTGGCTGTGCTTGTGGACGAATAGATAGTTTGTGCATACATGTAGAAGGCTTGGTTCTGCAGATTTTCTGCAGAACCAAGCCTTCTAGCGATTGTTAGGCAACAGCACGGGAGGGCAACTCAGAAGTCCCAGTCGTCGTCGGTGGTGTCGACAGCTTTACCCATGACGTAGGACGATCCCGATCCAGAGAAGAAGTCGTGGTTTTCGTCAGCGTTGGGGGAAAGCGCGGCCAGGATTGACGGTGAGACAGCGGTCGCGCTCGGCGGGAACAGTGCCTCATAGCCAAGGTTCATGAGTGCTTTGTTGGCGTTGTAGCGCATGAACATTTTGACGTCTTCGGTGAATCCGATTTCGTCGTACATGGATTCAGCGTAGGACTCTTCGTTGTCGTAGAGCTCGTTGAGCAGGTCGAACGTGTATTCCTTGATATCATCACGTCGTGCCTGGTCGGCCTCTTTTAGTGCCTGCTGGCACTTGTACCCGATGTAGAAACCGTGGACGGCTTCATCACGGATGATGAGGCGGATGAGGTCTGCGGTGTTTGTCAGCTTGGCGCGGCTGCTCCAGTACATGGGGGTGTAGAACCCGGAGTAGAAAAGGAACGATTCCAGCATGACGGAGCAGACTTTGCGTTTTTCGGCGTCGTCTCCGTAGTAGTAGTCGAGGATGATCTGGGCTTTGCGTTGGAGGTGTTCGTTCTCTTCGCTCCAGCGGAAGGCCTGGTCAATCTCTTCGGTGGAGATCAAGGTGGAGAAGATAGAGCTGTAGCTCTTGGCATGCACGGATTCCATGAAGGCGAAGTTGGTGAAAACTGCTTCTTCATGGGGGGTGCGGGAGTCGGGGATCATGGCTACGGCGCCAACGGTGCCCTGAATGGTGTCGAGCAGGGTGAGCCCGGTAAAGACGCGGGTGGTCATGACCTGTTCTTGGGGGGTAAGGGTGCGCCAGGAGGGGATGTCGTTGCTGAGCGGCACCTTCTCTGGGAGCCAGAAGTTACCGGTGACGCGGTCCCAGACTTCTTGGTCGAGTTGGTCTTCGATGCGGTTCCAGTTGATGGCATGGATGCCGCGGTCGAGGGTGAGTTTGCGTGTCATGTGCGGTTCCAATCGGTTGCAGGCGGCGGGTCAGAGCATGCAGCTGACGCAGCCGTCAACTTCGGTTCCTTGGAGGGCGAGCTGACGCAGACGGATGTAGTAGAGGGTTTTGATGCCTTTACGCCAGGCGTAGATCTGCGCTTTGTTGATGTCACGGGTGGTGACGGTGTCGGGGAAGAACAGGGTGAGGGATAGGCCCTGGTCAACGTGCTGGGTGGCTTCAGCGTAAGTGTCGATGATTTTTTCGGGGCCGATTTCGTAGGCGTCGGCGTAGAACTCGAGGTTGTCGTTGGTCATGTAGGGCGCGGGGTAATAGACGCGACCGATTTTGCCTTCTTTGCGGATTTCCACTTTGGCGACGATGGGGTGAATCGAGCTGGTGGAGTGGTTGATGTAGCTGATCGACCCGGTGGGTGGAACGGCTTGGAGGTTTTGGTTGTAGAGGCCGTGTTTGGCGACCAGTTCGGCGAGTTCTTTCCAGTCTTGGGGTGTGGGGATGTGGATTCCGGAGTCGGCGAAGAGCTGGGCGACGCGTGGGGTGCGGGGCGTCCATTCTTTGTCGATGTATTTGCGGAAGTATTCGCCGCTGGCGTAGGCGGAGCGTTCGAATCCTTCGAATGTGATGTTGCGTTCTTGGGCGATGCGGCAGGAGGCGGCGATGGCGTGGAAAGTCACCGTGTAGAAGTACATGTTGGTGAAGTCCAGGCCTTCTTCTGAGCCGTAGTGGATTCGCTCGCGGGCCAGGTATCCGTGCAGGTTCATTTGGCCTAGGCCGATGGCGTGGCTTTGGGCGTTGCCTTTTTCGATGCTGGGTGCGCAGGCGATGTTGGAGTGGTCGCTGACTGCGGTGAGGGCACGGACGGCGGTGTCGATGGTGCCTGCGAAGTCAGGGGAGTCCATGGTTTTTGCGATGTTTAGGGACCCGAGGTTGCAGGAGATGTCTTTGCCGATTTCCTGGTAGCTGAGGTCTTCGTTGTAGGTGGAGGGTGTGGAGACCTGGAGGATTTCGGAGCAGAGGTTGGACATGGTGACGCGGCCGTCGATGGGGTTGGCTGCGTTGACGGTGTCTTCGAAGAGGATGTAGGGGTATCCGGATTCGAACTGGATTTCTGCGAGTACCTGGAAGAAGCGGCGGGCGCTGATTTTGCGTTTGCTGATGCGGGAGTCGTTCACCATTTCGCGGTATTTCTCGGTGACGCTGATCTCGCTGAAGGCTTTCCCGTAGACGCGTTCTACGTCGTAGGGGCTGAAGAGGTACATGTCTTCGTTATTGCGGGCCAGTTCGAAGGTGATGTCGGGGATGACGACACCCAGGGAGAGGGTTTTGATGCGGATTTTCTCGTCAGCGTTCTCGCGCTTGGTGTCTAGGAAGGTGAGGATGTCGGGGTGGTGGGCGTTGAGGTATACGGCGCCGGCACCTTGGCGTGCGCCGAGTTGGTTGGCGTAGGAGAAGGAGTCCTCGAGGAGTTTCATGACGGGAACGACACCGGAGGACTGGTTTTCGACGCGTTTGATCGGTGCGCCGGATTCGCGGAGGTTGGTCAGGCTTAGGGCAACACCTCCACCGCGTTTGGATAGCTGCAGTGAGGAGTTGATGGCGCGGGCGATTGACTCCATGTTGTCTTCGACGCGCAGGAGGAAGCAGGAGACAAGCTCTCCTCGCTGGGCTTTTCCAGCGTTGAGGAAGGTTGGGGTTGCGGGTTGGAAACGGCCGGTGAGGATTTCATCGACGATGCGGGGTGCGAGCTCACGGTTTCCGTCGGCGAGGGTGAGGGCGACCATGCAGACGCGGTCTTCGTAGCGTTCGAGGTAGCGGGTGCCGTCGAAGGTTTTGAGTGTGTAGGACGTGTAGTACTTGAATGCGCCCATGAAGGTGGGGAACCGGAATTTGGCGTCGTAGGCGCGTTTGAAGAGGGATTTGATGAACTCGAAGTCGTATTGCTCGAGGACGCCGGCTTCGTAGTAGCCGTTTTCGACGAGGTAGTCGAGTTTTTCCTGGAGTGAGTGGAAGAAAACGGTGTTTTGGTTGACGTGCTGGAGGAAGTACTGGCGGGCTGCTTGTTTGTCAGCGTCGAACTGGATGTTGCCGTGCTCGTCGTAGAGGTTGAGCATGGCGTTGAGGGCATGGTAGTCGGCGGCGGTAGATGAGACGGACTCGGAGCCGGTGTCGGTGAGGAGGGTGGAGGTCATTGTGCGCGCAGCCTTCCGCGGACTTTCTCGACGTCGTCGGGTGTGCCCATGAGTTCGAATCTGTACAGGAGTGGGATGTGGCATTTGGCGGCCACGATGTCACCGGCGAGGCCGTAGGCGGCACCGAAGTTGGTGTTGCCTCCGGCGATCACCCCTCGGATGAGGTGTCGGTTGTGGGGGTCGTTGAGGAATTTGATGACTTGTTTGGGCACGGCACCGCCGTGACGGCCGCCTCCGTAGGTGGGCAGTACGAGAACGTACGGCTGTGTCACCTGAAGGTGAGGTTCACCGGGTCGTAGGGGGATGCGTTGTGCTGTGCATCCGAGTTTCTGCACGAATCGGTGTGTGTTCTCCGAGGTCGAGGAGAAATAGACCAGGTGGGTCGCCGGGGTGTCCGCGCCCGGTGCGGGCGCGTCCATGGGTTCAGGCTGCGTTTGCGCGGGCTGCGGCGGCTTTGATGAGGTCGGGTCGGTAGCCGGACCAGTGTTCGTCGCCGTGGATGACTACCGGGGCCTGGGTGTGGCCTAGGGACATGACGTGGGTGAGAGCGTTCTCATCGGCGGTAAGGTCGACCACTTCGTAGGGAAGTCCTGCCTTGTCAAGGGCGCGGTAGGTTGCGTTGCACTGGACACAGGAGGGCTTGCTGTACACGGTGAGTGATTCTGCGGTTTCGATGGTCGACATGCTCTCTCCTCAAAGCGGGGTCACGAGGGAGGGCGTGCGCAATAACGCGCCCGGTTTCCTGCGCGACCGTTGGCCGATAACCGGGCGGACCCGGGGTGCTGGTGGGTGTTCGCGGTTGGGGGGCGATCGCGTGGTGCGTTCGTCTACTGGGCGTTGCTCCTAGCTGGTGGGCTGGTGCTTTGTTTCGCCTGTCGTTCCCTCTGGCCGCTGTGGGAAGGCCCTGAATTGTTTTTGGGGCTCTTCACGGTACCGCGTTCTCAACCCCAAGATGTGGGGGCTGATCCGGCGATCCAGCACAAGTGATTGTAGGGGCATGGGTGCACGCGCGCGAATGCACCGCTCTCCGGCGTGTTGAGTCTTTTACGCAGCGCAAAGCGTCTGAGCTGGCGGAGCAGGACGTTCGGTAAGGAATTCGTCGAGTTCTTTGAGAGTAAGAACATAGGCGGTTTCGTTCTCTGTCGTTGAACGAGCGAAAACGACTCCGGCGACACGACCGTCCACGGTCAGTGCTGGGCCGCCGGAGTTTCCAGGACGTACATCACCACGCACAACGTAGATCTGGCGTATCGCTTGACCTTGGCCGTAGATGTCGGCGCCACGGGCATTCATGCGGGTAGCGATACGCCCTGGCTGGGTGGAGTAAGGGCCTCCGAGTGGATATCCGGCCATAAAGAGTGCTTCTTTGCGGGAAACTCGCTCTGCTCTTGGTAACGGTTGGGCTTGCAAGTCTTCAACTTTGAGCAGTGCTAGGTCACGGGCTGGGTCGAAAGTGACGAGATGAGCCGAATGGCGTTCGTTTTTCACTCGGACGCTGATGCGGTCAGCTCCAGCAACGACGTGGGCGTTCGTAACGATGGTGTCGGAGGTCAGTGCCCATCCTGTGCCTTCTTGAGAGCGGTTGCATCGCAGCGCAAGCGCATCGATTCGATAGATGGATTCACTGGCAGCTCGGAGTGCCTCATTGGATGCGATGGCTTTGTCTGGGGGTTGGACGCTACGAACGTCAGGTGGTTCTTGGTCGGTGAAGACTCGGGGGAATTGGTAAGCATCGAGAGCGACAAGTGCTTGCTCCAGTACAGCGTCTCGAGTGGCGGGCATGACGTTGTCCACCACGTGCAATGACCGGGAGGCAGAGATTCCATCTTTGAGCGCTGGGATAGGCGAGAGTGCGAGCAGCCCAGTGGCTACCCAGAGCGCCACGGCGGCGACGGTGAATTGCACAGCCGCGCCACCGAATGCATCGGTGTAGCGCGCCCAGGAAGCTCGAATGCAGCTGATGAGCGGCATCGCTATACGCTCGAGGATGCCTTGAGTGATCGCTGCCAGGACCAGGATAAGCATGACCAGAATGGCCGCCTCAGAGGCAGCCCACTGTGCAGGGAGCTTATTGGCGAGCGCTCCGGGCAAAACAGCAACACCAAGAATGCCTCCGGCGGCGAATCCTGCTGCACCGAAAAGACTTCCGATGAATCCCCGTCGCCATCCGCTCGTTACTGAGGTCCAGAGGATGAGAAGGACGACGGCATCGACCACCAGGCCCCACGGCGCCCACGCGACCGTTCCGTTCATCACATTCTCCCTCGTCGTTATGGCGTGTTTGTGGTTAACGCCTCAGTTTTTGCTGTCTGCCAGGGCTTTCGGGAGCTTTCGTGTCGATGCACGTCATGCTCACGAACACCGCTGGTCTGGCACACTTACCTCGTGGCTCTCAACGATCTTGTCAGGCAGGCGCCTCTTTTCTCGGCGCTGAGCGACACCGATGTCCATGCACTTCAGTCGATGATGACCTCGACGCATGTGGCGCGCGGTTCAGTCCTCTTCCGTGAGGGCGACCGCGGCGACCGTCTGTACGTCATCGTCTCCGGGAAGATCAAGCTCGGACGCGCGAGCATCGATGGGCGCGAGAACCTCGTCGCTGTGCTCGGCCCGGGTGAGCTTTTGGGCGAGTTGACGGTGTTTGATCCGGGTGACCGTAACGCGACGGCCACAGCGATTGCCAACACGGAACTGATTGGTCTTACGCACGAGCAGCTGGCTGCGTTCCTGCCTGATCACCCGCAGGTGGCTTCAGCGCTATTGGCTTCATTGGCGCGTCGTTTGCGTCGTACGAACGATTCTCTTGCTGATCTTGTTTTCACAGATGTCCCGGGCCGGGTGGCGAAGGCTCTCATTGATTTGTCGCACCGTTTCGGTCAAGAGATCGACGATGGTCTTCTGGTTCCGCACGATCTCACGCAGGAAGAGTTGGCTCAGTTGGTGGGTGCTTCTCGCGAGACGGTGAACAAGGCGCTTGCTGATTTCGCAACGCGTGGGTGGATCCGTTTGGAGACCCGTGCGGTGGTACTTCTCGACGTGGAGCGTTTGACCCGTCGAGCTCACTGAGGCGGTTGTGTTGCTTCGGTGAGGTTCTGGTCGACGAGGACGGGGATGTCGTCCTCGTCGACTGGTCCATGCCATGTTCCGTCGGGGTGGGTGACGATGACTGGGGCGCGGTTGCAGGGGTAGAGGCAGCCGGTTTGGGTCAGGAGTACGCCGTTGTCGTGCAGGTCGCGGTGGCGTAGTTCGTCGCGTATTCGGATGGCGATGGCGTCGGCTCCTTGGGCGTTACAGCGTGGCCCGCGGCAGAGCAAAACGTGATGGGTGTGGGGTGGTGGTTGTTCCCAGGTGGGGTTGTGTAGTGGGGCTTCTTGTCCGGTGATAGCTCGTCGTGGCTGCTCGTCGAGGTTGTATGTGGTTAGGTCGTGTACGGGCTTAGTGATGACGTCGATGTCCATGCTGGAGTTGCGGGTGCGTTTCCAGTGTCCGGCCACGCGGCGTACCCATGAGGGTCCGGTGGGGGCAGCGTCGAAAGTGATAGGGATGAGCAGCACCTGTTGGGTGTTTTGCGCTTCGAGGGTGTCCAGGGTGTGGGTGAGTGAGGTGTGGTCGTTGCCTTGGAGGGCGGCGACCTGAGCGTGTAGGTGAGTGGCGACGTGGCTGATGGTGGCCTCGGGGTGGGGGCTGGTGAGGTCGATGGTGACAAGGACGAGTGTGGTCATGGTTGTTTTCCGGTAAGTCCTGTCCAGGTGATGTGGGTGCGTTCGTCGTGGTGGATGCGGGTGTTGATGCCGAAGACGTCGGCGATGAGTTCAGTGGTGAGGGTGGTGCGGGTGGGTCCTGTGGCGATGATGCGTCCGTGGTTCATGACAATGATGTGTTCGCAGAAGGCGGCGGCGAGGTCGAGGTCATGCAGGACAGCAACGACGGTGAGGTTCAACGCGCAGACGGTGTGAAGGAGGCTGATTTGGTGGCGTAGGTCGAGGTGGTTGGTGGGTTCGTCGAGCAGGAGGATGCGAGGTTCTTGGGCCAGAGCACGGGCCAGCTGTACGCGTTGACGTTCTCCGCCGGAGAGGGTGGGCCAGGTTCGGTCGGCGAGGTGGGTGATGCCTGCGGTGTGCATGGCGGTGGTGACGGCGTCGGTGTCGTGGGGGTTGTGCCATCGTCCGCGATGTGGTGTGCGTCCGAGTTCGACGATGTGTCGGGCGGTGAGGTCTAGAGGAGTGTGGGGGTGTTGTTCCAGGAGTGCGCAGAGGCGGGCGCGGTGGCGTGGTGGCATGTGGGTGACGTCGTCGTCGTTGAAGTGGATGCTTCCGGTGGTGGGGCGGCGTATGCCAGCGAGGAGGTGAAGGGTGGTGGTTTTTCCGCATCCGTTAGGGCCGACAATGGCGGTGGTTGTGGCGGCTGGGATGGTGAGGTCGAGGTGGGCGACGATGTCGCGTCCGTGAGTGTTCCAGCTGAGGTTGCGTGTGGTGATGTTCATGAGTGGCGGGCGTGGTTTCTCAGGAGGGCGACGAGGACAGGGGCTCCGATAGCGGCGGTGATGACTCCGATGGGGATTTCTTGGCCGGGGTTGAGCGCGCGGGCTGCGGTGTCAGACCACAGGAGCAGGAGTGCGCCTGCGAGGGCGGATGCGGGGAGCAGGCGGCGGTGGGTTGGTCCGATGATCAGGCGCATGATGTGTGGGATGGTCAGTCCGACGAAGCCGATGGGGCCGACGGTGGCGACGGTGGTTGCGGTCAGTAGGGCGCATCCGGTGAAGAGTGCCCAGCGGGTGTGTTCGACGCGGATTCCTAGGGAGCGAGCGGAGGTTTCTCCGAAGGCGAAGGCGTCGAGGGCGGGGGCGGAGGTGATGAGCGCTGTGGTGGCGAGCAGGGTGGTGATGGTGATGAGCCAAGCATGTGGTGCGCGGATGCCGCTGAAGGAGCCCAGCATCCAGGTCATGACTTCACGGGCTCCAGAGTAGCCGCCGAAGATCATGACGACGAAGGAGGTGAATGCGCCAGCGAGTTGGCTGATGGCTATTCCGGCGAGAATGGTTCGTCCGGGTGGGAGTGCGCCGGAGCGGCCGGTGGCAAGACCCAGAACCAGGGCTAGAGCTGCGATTGCGCCGGTGAAGGCGGTGACGGTGGTGGCTACTGCTGGGGGTAGTCCGGGGATGGTCCAGCCGAGGATGATTGCAGCGACGGCGCCGACGGCTGCTCCGCTGGAGATGCCCAGGAGGTAGGGGTCGGCCAGGTCGTTGCCGGTGAGTGCTTGGAGGATGCATCCGCATTGGGCTAGGGCGGCGCCGACGGCGATGGTGGCCATGATGCGGGGTAGGCGTAGTTCCCAGATGATGCGGTCGGTGAAGATGGTGACGTGGTCGCCGTGAATGAGGTGGACGCGGCGGGCAATCACGTCGATGACGTCGGTAGGTGGGATGGGGACGGATCCGATTCCTAGGACGATGATGCTGCTGGCAGCCAGGAGGAGGGTGAGGGTGGCTGCGGTGTAGATGAAGCGGGTCACTGGTCGAGTTGGGCGAGTTGGTTGCTGATGGAGCGGGCGCCGTCGACGAGGCGGACTCCGGGTGTGCTTTCGCTGAAGGGGATTGTGATGAATCGGTTGTTTTTTACGGCGTCGAGTTGGGATAGGACTGGGTCGTTGGTGAGGTGATTTTTCTTTTTTTCGGCGGTATTCCAGCTGGCGTCGGCCAGGACGATGACGTCGGGGTTAGCGGCGACGACTTTTTCCCATGAGGCTTCGCTCCAGCCTCCGGGAAGGTTGTCGAAGATGTTGGTGGCGCCGACGGCGTTCATGATTAGGTGTGGGCCGCCTGCTCCGGCGCCGACGGTGGGGGTTTTGTCGCCGGAGTCGTACCAGAAGATGGTGTGGTTTTTGCCGGTGGCTTTGGTGCGGATTTCGTCGAGGTGTCTTTTCTGGGTGGTGATGAGGGCGTCGGCGGTGGGGGTGACGGCGAAGATTTTGGCGATTTCAGCGATTTCGTTCCAGCCGTTTTCGAAGGTGGCCTCGGCGGTGGGGGTGCCTTTGGGGCATCCGAAGGGGCTGGTGTAGGTGTTGATGCCTTCGGAGGTGAGTTCGTTTCGGGTGCCGACGGCTTTGTCGGTGAAGGCGCTGGCGTAGGCGGAGTAGGCGAAATCGGGTTTGGCTGCGAGGAATTGTTCTTTGCTGGGGTATTCCTTGGCGAGGACGGGGACGGTTGTGTAGGCGGTTTTGTAGGTGGGGGCGATGGCGTCGTCGAGGTAGGCGGTGCCTGCCATGCGGGGGGCCAGGCCAAGGGCGAGTGCTGTTTCGGTGGCGCCTTGGTTGAGGGTGACGAGTCTGCGTGGTGGGGTGGTGACGGTGATTTTTTCGCCGCAGTTAGTCAAGGTAATGGGTGCGGTATTGCTGCTGGTGTTGGTGGAGGTGGTGGGTGCGCTAGCACAGGCGGTAAGCAGGAGGATGCAGGTGGCTATGGTGATGTGGTGGGGGTGTGGGCGCACGGTGTGGCTCCTGGGACCGGTGGGCCTGGGTCGCGAGGCCTGATTCTCGATCCGCGCCCGCAGGTGACGGGGCGATCACCAGCAGGTATTCGGACTTGGGGTCCCTCGGTGCGGGGCGCCTTCCCAGAGTGTTCCAGTGGCGTGTGTGCCCCGCCCGTCTCCCTTACCGCTGCGCGTCAGTTCCGGTTTTGCACCGGATTCCCTGGCCCCGTGGGCGACTGGCTTTCTCAGCGTAGCAGTGGTTTTGGTGGCTGCGGAGTCGTATTTGTTGCTGCTCACAGAGGGTGTGGGTCACAGGGTGTCATGGTGGCGGAGATGGTCGAGCTGAGCTGCTACGCAGATGCGTGCTGCGGCTAGGACGCTTTCGGGTTGGTCGCGGTAGACGATGTTGGTGATGGCTTCGATGTCAGTGCCAGCTCCGCTATCGCGTGCAGCGCGGATTTGGCGCAGGCGGGCGGTGCGGTGCTGGATGTAAGCGTCCAGGATGGGGGCGGTGTAGGAGTGCGTGGGGCCGTGCCCGGGCAGGAGTGTGTGCTCGCCTTTGTCTCGCAGGAGGTCGCTGAGTAGATGGAGTGTATGTAGGTAGTCGGTGAGGGTTCCGTCGGGGTAGTCCAGCCATGTGGTGCCGCGGCCCAGGATGGTGTCACCGGTGAATAGCAGGGGTGCTTCGTGGAGTCGGAAGGTTGTGGAGTCTGCTGTGTGGCCAGGGGTGGCGATGACGTGCAGGGTGAGTCCCTCGGCGTGCAGTGTTTGCCCGTCGGTGAGAGTGGAGGTGCCGATGGATAAGACTTGTAGGCCGGTGGCTTTTTCGATCAGGGGGATCGCGGCTGCGTGGTCTGCGTGATGGTGTGTGAGCAGTAGGTGAGAGATTTCGGCTTCGTCGCTGGTGGCGGTGGTGAGAATGGTGGCGATGTAGGTGGGGTCGGCGGGACCGGGGTCGATGATGATGCTGTGTTTTTTACCTGGGGCGCGAAGGATGTAGGTGTTGGTTCCTTCGAGTGTCATGGGCCCCGGGTTCGGGGCACGCAGCACCGTCACAAACGGTGATGGTGCTCCGTTTCCGGGGCTTTGTGACTGTTCGAGCAGGGTCATTCCTCGCGTAGTGCTACGACGATTTCGACTTCGACGGGGGCATCCATGGGTAGGACTGCCACTCCAACAGCGCTGCGTGCATGCACGCCGATGTCTCCGAAGGCCTGGGCGAGCAGGTCGGAGGCGCCGTTGATGACGGCGGGCTGTTGGGTGAATGTTGGGTCGCTGGCGACGAAGCCAACAACTTTGACAACGCTCTGGACCTGGTCGAGGTCGCCCACTACTGATTTGACTGCGGCGATGGCGTTGAGCACGCAGGTTCGCGCTAGCTCTTGTGCTTGTTCAACGGATACCTCGGCACCTACTTTTCCTGTGATGGGAAGGGCCCCATTGACGAGAGGAAGTTGGCCGGAGGTGTGGATACGTCGTCCGTCGGCTTTGGCGGGAACGTATGAACCTACGGGAAGTGCTACTTCAGGTAAGGCTAAGCCGATCTCTTGCAATCGTTGTTCAACGGAACTCATGTTCAGTCCTCCTCTAGAGGACGTTTGAAATAAGCCACGAGATTTCCGGTATCGGTAGTGACGACCTGGACTAGTTCCCAACCATCAATACCCCAGTTGTTCAAAATTTGCTGCGTCGCGTGCGGAATGATCGGCGCGGTCGCATATTCCCATTTTTTCATGAAGCAAGCCTATCGATTTCCGCAGAACAGAACGAGCGCTGCTAATCGCACATCTGGGATTCAGTAACTCGCGTGATCGTTATATTCAGCCAGCCACTTTGGCGGTGCTATTGGTATCTTCGAAGACACGTTTCCAGTCGGTGACCTCTGGGTGTAGGCGCAGCATCTTGCGCCGTTCACGTTCGGTCATGCCTCCCCAAACGCCGAATTCAATGCGCTCATCCAGGGCTTCTGCGAGGCAATCGACGACTACTTCGCAATTGCGGCAGATCCTCTTAGCGCGTTGTTGAGCTTTTCCTTCCACAAAAAGCTCATCCGGACTAACGGTCCTGCACCAAGCCCTTGCCGACCAATGCTCGATAGACTCTTCGAACGTTGTTTCGGGCGTTTCAGTAATCACAACTCAACCCTTCAATACGCTGGCGGCCGCGTTGACGCTTCGCGCTGTGAAATCGATCTTAGACACAGACTGGGAGGGATTTGCAATACAGGTTGCCCTGAAAGTCCCCATAGGCGACAGAACTGTGAGAGAGTGCCCCAGCATCTCTTAGAGTTAATGTGATCTGGATCACAATTAACGCTTTATAGGGGTATAAATGATGCCTAGGCATGGCCTATTTCGGCTTATTACTCCACTGCCGCGGCGCAACACGACATCATCCAAAAGGGACGCCACCTCCGACGGGACGTAACCTTTACTACATGACGAATGACCCCACCGTCCCCGCGTCTGACCACGAGCAGAATGCGGCGCCGGAGCAACGCGAGGGGCTTCATTCCGCGTTCCGTCTACTGGGTGGAGTTGTCGCCGGATCAACTGTTCTAGGAGTCCTCGTCGCAGGAATCTTCATGCCTGTTGTTGGAGCAGGCGGTCTAGCCACTAAATCCATCGTGGCTTCGTTCGACGCCATGCCCGCAGAATTCACGGCCTCCCCCGCCTCACAACAAACACGCATCCTGGCCGCAGACGGCTCCACCATCGCCACCCTGGCCGAAGACAACCGTCAAGTGGTCTCCCTAGATGAAATCGCCCCGATCATGCGTAAAGCACAGATCGCGATCGAAGATGAACGTTTTTACGAGCACAGTGGCGTTGATCCCCGAGGCGTAGCCCGAGCCCTATTCGCCACACTGCGCGGCGACACCCAGGGCGCATCCACCATCACACAGCAATACGTCCGCCAAACCTTGGTCACCACTGCCCTGAAATCCGACAACGAAGCTGGCGTCGCGGCAGCCCTAGAACGCGGCGGCGTTGCTGGCATCGTCCGCAAACTCCAGGAAATGAAATACGCCATCGCCCTGGAAGACAACCTCAGCAAAGAACAAGTTCTCGAGGGTTACCTCAACCTCGTCTATTACGGTGCAGGAGCATACGGCGTCGAAGCTGCAGCGCAACGCTACTTCAGCAAACGCGCTTCCAAACTCACCCTGCCCGAAGCCGCAATGATCGCAGGCCAAGTGCAGCGCCCCAGCTACACCAACCCATTCGAACGCCCCGAAGAAACACTTAAACGCCGCAACGCCGTACTAGACCGAATGCTTTCTTCTCACGTCATCACCGCAGAAGAACACGACGAAGCAATCAACACACCCCTAGGACTTAAACCAAGTCTGCCAAAACAGTCCTGTAATGCCTCGGGGTCCCCGTACTTCTGCGAATACGTCGTCAACTGGCTTCTGGACCAGCCATCCCTGGGCAAAGACCGCAAGAGCCGCCGCAATGCCCTCTACCGCAAAGGGCTGAAAATCGAGACACCTTTTGACCCCAAACTCGCTGCCTTCGCCCGAGAAGAACTCATCAAACGCGCCCCCGTAGAAGACAGCAAGAGCCGCGGGGCTGCCGTTGCTGTTGTACAACCCGGAACTGGAAAAGTTATTGCCACCGCCCAAAACACCAACTACGGGCAAGGCTCTGGCGAAGCTGGCGTAGAGACCACCGTGAACTGGAGCGTAGACGCCAAATACGGGGCTTCCGGCGGTTTCCAGATCGGTTCAACTGCCAAGCCTTTCAACCTAGTCGCTGCTCTAGAGAAAGGCATGTCCCCGGACACTGTCCTTCAAGTGCCTCCTAACCACACGCCCTACTCGGTCTCCCAACTTGGTGGAAACAAGTGTGGCTTCATTGGCCGTCCCTTCCAGCCCAAGAACCACGAGGGCAACGAGTTCGGCCCCATGAGCTTGAAAAAAGCCACCCAAAAATCCGTGAACACTGCCTTCGTGGAACTGGCCTCCCAGGTAGGGGTCTGCAACATCGTCGATGTCATGGGAAGGATGGGCCTACACACCGGATACGGGCAGAAGTACGGAACCAAATTCGTCCCCAACGTCATCCTCGGCGCAGACAACGCTTCTCCCCTAACCCTGGCCTCGGCCTACGCCACCTTGGCAGCCGGCGGCAAATACTGTGAGCCGGTCCCCGTAACGAAAGTCAGTGACTTCCACGGCAAAGTTTTCCCTATTCGAGGCGCGAACTGTCGTCAAGCAATCAGCCAAAAAGTCGCCTACGACACCACCCGCATCCTTGAATCGGTCATCTCTCCCGGAGCTACCGGTGAACAGATGGCCCTGGCAGATGGCCGAGTCGCGGCAGGTAAAACAGGAACCGCCGACGCGAGTGTGCACACCTGGTTCGCCGGGTTCACTCCTCAGCTGGCCACTGCCGCGTGGGTCGGACGCCCCAACGCGCAGCTGCCTCAACCACACGTATACGGGTCTACCTTCGCTGGCCCGATCTGGACCGCAGTGATGAACGAAGCCTCAAAAGGCATGCCCAAGCTCGACTTCCAGCAAAACCCCAACAAACCAGGACAAGGCACTCCTGCTTCCGAGACCGCCGAGGTCCCAGACGTAGTGGGACGGACTCTGAACTCGGCTAAGAAGCAACTCGAAAGCGAAGGCTTCAAGGTCAAGATCAACTCCGAGAAAATGCCCTCGGACAACATTGACTACGGCCGCGTAGCTCAGATCACACCAATGGCAGGCTCACAAGCTAGCCGCGGAAGCACAGTCACCATCACGCTCTCCAGCGGAGCTGATGAGTAACCCGCAAAAGAAAAAACGTGTAGATAACGTGTAGATGCAGTTTGGGGGCGCTGGCACCTATCAGTGTAGGCGCCCCCATCACTACATCTGTCAAGATGGTTAACGATGAACACACTCATGCGAGGAGCCGCTGCTTTGGCGGCCGCAGCCGTTGGAACTGCCGCCTACGGAGCTTTTGTAGAACGCAACAATTTCACGCTCCGTCGTTTCACGGTGCCTGTTCTTCCACCCGGGGCACCACAGATCCGAGTTCTCCATCTGTCTGACATCCACATGATGCCTTGGCAGCTGCGCAAGCAGGAATGGATCGCCGGTCTCGTTGACCTGGAACCTGATCTGGTCATTGACACCGGTGATCACATCTCTCACCCTGACTCGGTCCCTGTGGTGTTGGATTTGCTAGAGCCATTACTGCGCCTGCCTGGTGCGTTCGTGTTGGGGTCGAACGACTATTTCGCCCCTGCTGCGCGCAATCCAATGAAATATCTGCTGAAGTCCGAGCCAACACCAAGTTCGAAACGTCTACCTACGGAGGCACTTGTTCTTGGGCTAGGTGAGATGGGATGGCGTGACCTATCGAACGCCCGCGGCCACCTCACCGTCAAAGGCGTAGAAATCGCGCTGGTCGGTGTCGATGACCCTCACCTGAAGTACGACATGTTCCACCAGATTCCGGCCGCACCAGAACATCCGACCCCAGATCTAAAACTAGGTCTACTTCACGCCCCTTACACACGTGTGCTCGAGGCGATGACCGCCGAAGGAGTGGACCTGATGTTCGCTGGCCACACCCACGGCGGGCAGTTAGCAATTCCGGGCTACGGCGCCATCGTCACTAACTGTGACTTGGATACGCGCCGGGTTAAAGGATTATCGCGTTGGTGGGAGGGAGCGAACGGAATCGATTCTTCCCACGCACCAGCCGAAGCAGCCTGGCTTCATGTCTCCGGCGGATTGGGTACCTCCCCGTTCGTTCCAATCCGTATCGCGGCACGTCCCGAAGCATCACTGTTGACTCTTACCCCACGAGAGCACTGAACAGCGTCATCTGCTGCCAAAGCAGACCGATTGGGAGAAAAGCACCCACGTGCGTTAACGTTGGGAGTCGCTGGGACTAAGTCCACAGCATCCTCGGGGTGTGGCGCAGCTTGGTAGCGCGCTTCGTTCGGGACGAAGAGGTCGCAGGTTCAAATCCTGTCACCCCGACCAACTCTGAAAGGGCCCCTCACCTAGGTGAGGGGCCCTTTCAGCACCCTGATGCCCAACCCATCCCACACCCGAACCACACCGGTTACCCTGCACACGCGATGTGATGGAGTTAAAGAGTGAAGGCGAACAACACACATCTCCTCTGCACTACCACCGCGCTCCTAAGCCTCGCCTTCCTCAGCGCCTGCAAAATCAACCCCATCGCTTCAGCCGCATCCAGCACCGACCACCTCGCCCACGTCACCGGCATCACCGACGGCAACATCATCAAAGTTGACCTCGACGGCACCACCGAACACATCCGTCTCATCGGAATCAGCACTCCCCCAGGCACTAGCTGCTACACCCAAGAAGCCACCAACCGCATACGCCGATTCATCGAAGCCACCGCCGTACGCCTCGAGGCAGACCCCACCTACAGCAACCGCGACCCCCAAGGCCACCTATTACGCCACATATTCACCTCAGACGGAACCAACGTCGCCCAAAACCTCATCAACGACGGATACGTCCACGCCACCACCACCAAACCCCCATACCGCTACCAACCCGCCTACACCGCAGCCCAAAAAGAAGCCCAAAAAGCACAACGCGGCCTCTGGGCCGCCTGCACCACCACACCCAACCAACCCAAATAACCCCCCCTCACCCCACCACACCCAACACCACCGTCGCCGCAACAACCGCGCACCCCGCACACACCACCCCAGCACCCCCCAACCGCCACACATTCCACTTCACTCCCGCAGCCGAACACCGCTGCAGCCACAACAACGTCGCCAACGACCCCCACGGCGTCACCAACGGCCCCACATTCGCCCCCACCAACACCGCCATCAACCCCACCGCATCACCCGGAACCACCCCCTCCACCGCCAAATACGCAGGCAAATTGTTCACCACATTCGCCAACAACGCCGTCACACCAGCCACCCGCAACAACCCACCCACACCCTCTGCAGACCCCAAAACCCCACCCAACCAACCCAAACCACCCACACCCTCAAACCAACCAACCAGCACCGACAACACCACAAACCCCAACGCCATCCCCCACGGCACCCCCACCCCACGCAACAACCCCGCATCCCGCACCAACACCGCACCCACCAACACCACAACACCCACCGACGAGACCAACCACGGCTCCACCCCCACCGCAAACGCAGGCCCCACTGCCCCACACACCACAAACCCCACCAGCAACAAAACCCGATCACACCCCTCACCAGCAGGCACCACCCCATACCTGCCCGACACCAGCGCCGGATACATCACAACCACACACACCAACGTCACCACAATCGCCACACACCCGGGCCATAACGCCAACGCCACATAATCCCCATGCCCCAACCCCCACCGGGCAAAACGATCCACCGCCATAAGATTCGTCAAATTCGACACCGGCAACAACAACGACCCCGTATTGGCAACCCATAACGTCGTCACCACAAACGGCCGCACCGGCACACCCACCTGCCTAGCCAACGCAAGCGCCACCGGCGTCAACAACACAGCCGTCGTATCAAGAGAAAGAAAAACAGTAGTAACGACAGCAAAAACAGAAAACAACCACCACAAAAGAAACGTACGACCCCGCCCCCACCCCGCAATCCAGCGAGCAGCAACATCAAAAACACCCACACGCTGAGCCACATCAGCCAAGACAGTGACCGTCACAAGGAAAGCGACAACCGGAGCAACCCGCTCAACAACAGGAATAACAGTGTGAGTAAACACAATTGCTAATCGTGCCGCAGATAAAAACACCTTCCGCGCAGACTCGCTCCCCCAGCCACCGCACCGTTGCACACAAGCACACCCAACATGAGCAGCAACTAATCGCACTCAGTGACACCATGCAGCAGTGAACACCACAGAGAACGAGGACACCACGCCCCACAAACACGGCGTAACCGTTCTCCTGAGCGCTCTCGGCGTCGTCTTCGGCGACATCGGCCAAGCCCCCTCTACGCCCTCCAAACAGTCTTCTCCACAGACCACAACGCTGTCGCAGCCACCACCGAAGACGTTTACGGAGTGCTTTCCCTCGTAGTGTGGTCCATCACCATCGTGGTGTCCATCAAATACATCGCACTAGTCATGCGCGCCGACAACAACGGCGAAGGCGGCATCCTCACCCTCACCGCGCTCCTACGCAGGATCTACCGCAACCCCCGACACATCTACACCGCCACCCTGCTAGGCATCCTCGGCGCCGCACTCTTCTACGGCGACTCCCTCATCACACCCGCCATCTCCGTCATGAGCGCCGTCGAAGGACTCGCCATCATCGACCCCACCGCCGAAACCCTCGTAGTCCCCCTGTCCCTGATCATCCTCACCATCCTCTTCGCCCTACAACACAAAGGCACCCACGCCGTCGGCAAAGCCTTCGGACCAGTCATGATGCTCTGGTTCCTCACCATCGCCGCCCTCGGAATCCCCCACATCTTCACCCACCCAGCCGTCCTACAAGGCCTCTCCCCCACCTGGGCAATCTACTTCGCCCTCGACCGCCCCGCCGTCGCCTTCATCGCCCTCGGCGCAGCAGTCCTCACCATCACCGGCGCCGAAGCCCTCTACGCCGACATGGGCCACTTCGGCGCACCCCCAATCCGCAAAGCCTGGTTCTTCATCGTCTTTCCCTGCCTCCTACTCAACTACCTCGGCCAATGCGCCCTCATCCTCACTAACCCCGCCGCCATCGACTCCCCCTTCTTCCACCTTGTCCCGACCCCACTGCTCATCCCCGTAGTCATCCTCGCCACCGCAGCCACCGTCATCGCATCCCAAGCCGTCATCTCCGGAGCCTTCTCCGTATCACAACAAGCCCTCAACCTCGGCCTCCTACCCCACTTCGCCATCCGCCACACCTCCCGAGAAGAAGGCGGACAAATCTACGTACCCATCATCAACACCACCCTGGCCATCGGCGTAGCCATCCTCATCCTCAGCTTCCGCAGCTCCGCAGCCCTCGCCAACGCCTACGGCCTAGCCGTCACCGGAACCCTTATCCTCACCACCGTCCTATTCACCATGCTCGCCCACCGCTGCTGGAACTGGCCCGCCTGGGTCATCGCCCCCATCACGACACTCATCGGCAGCCTGGAACTGCTCTACTTCGCCGCCAACCTCACCAAAATCATCCACGGCGGCTGGCTACCCATCGTCATCGCCACCATCATCCTCATCATCATGACCACCTGGATGCGCGGCGCCTACCTGGCCAACAAGCGCAGAGCCAGCCTCGAAACCAATCTCCTGACCTGGCTGGAAAAAATTTCCGACAAAGGCATCCCCCGCGTCCCAGGACAAGCGATCTACCTACACCACAACCTCGAAACCGTCCCCCTCGCCCTCAAAGAAAATCTCCGCTTCAACCACGTCCTTCACGAAAACATCGCCATCGTCACCGTCGAAACCACCAACATCCCTCACGTACGCCACAACGACCGGGTCACCGTGACCGACATCGGCACCGAAGACGATGGCATCGTGACCATACGCATCCGCCTAGGCTTCAACGACTCCCGCGATGTGCCCCACAACCTCGCCTGGAGCGCGGGCAAAGACCCCCACTTCACCTACGACGCCGACGAAGCCCGCTACTTCCTCTCCGTACTGCACATTCACCCCGACCACAACTACAACAAACTCACCCGCATCCGCCGCGGCCTGTTCATCTTTCTCAACCGCAACGCAGGCAGCCGCGCTGAAGCCTTCCACCTACCACCCCATCGCACCGCAATCCTTGGCGGATCCATGTACCTATAGCCCGCCACCACACAACAAAGCAGCGGCGCCACGAACTATCGTGACACCGCTGCCTCACACAGCTACTACCAAATCAGCGACCAGTACCGCCGTACACGACCGCCTGAACCTGCTCATCATCGAGACCAAACGCTGAATGCACAGCACGCACAGCCTCATCCAACTGATCATCCCGTGTCACCACCGAAACACGGATCTCCGAGGTCGAAATCATCTCAATGTTGATCCCAGCCGAAGCCAACGCAGCAAACAAGGTTGCAGAAACACCCGGGTGAGAACGCATACCCTCACCCACCAGCGACAACTTACCAATCTGGTCGTCGTAAAAAATGTTCTCAAAGCCGATCTGCTCACGCACTTGATCCAGAGCCTGAACAGTCCGGTCACCATCAGCCATCGGCAACGTGAACGAAATATCCGTCGTACCAGCCTTCGACGTAGACACATTCTGCACAATCATGTCGATGTTGCCCTGCGCCTCCGAAACCACCTGGAAAATACTCGCAGCCTTCCCAGGAATATCCGGCACCGCAGTAATCGTGACCTTTGCCTGGCCACGATCATGCGCCACCCCCGTAATCAACGGCTCCTCCACAGCGTCTCCTCCTCGAGGCTCGTCAGTGATGATGGTGCCCGTCTTATGCGAGAACGACGAGCGAACGTGAATCGGAACATTGAAACGACGCGCGTACTCCACACAACGCAACATGAGAATCTTCGCGCCAGAAGCCGCCATCTCCATCATCTCCTCTGTGGAGACACGCTCGAGACGACGCGCCTTCGGCACAATCCGCGGATCAGCCGTGAAAACACCATCAACATCCGAATAGATCTCGCACACGTCCGCACCCAACGCCGCAGCCAAAGCCACCGCCGTCGTATCCGAACCACCCCGACCCAACGTCGTGATGTTCTTCGTCGTCTGCGAAACTCCCTGGAAACCAGCCACAATCGCGATATGGCCCTCAGCCAACGCCGACTGAATCCGGCCAGGGGTCACATCAATAATGCTCGCCCGACCATGCACCTCATCCGTGATCACACCAGCCTGCGATCCCGTAAACGACTGCGCCGAATGCCCCAACGCCTCAATAGCCATCGCCAACACAGCCATCGAAATGCGCTCACCCGCAGTCAGCAACATATCCAGCTCACGCGCCGGAGGAAGCGGAGTCACCTCCTGCGCAAGATCCATCAAATCATCCGTCGTGTCCCCCATCGCCGAGACGACAACACACACATCGTTGCCTGCGCGCTTAGTCTCCACAATCCGCCGCGCAACACGCTTAACACTCTCAGCATCCGCCACCGACGAACCGCCGTACTTCTGCACCACCAAACTCATGGACTACACGCCTCTCCAACGCAGACAACGCGACAATTCGCGCCAAGTCTAAAGCTCCACACAATTCACACCACCGCCTGACCATCCAACCAACCCCACCCACCCCCATCCAAAAAACCCACCAAAAACCCACCAAAAACCCTCACACACAACAACACCCCGCCGATAAACACATGAACCACAAACCCGGTCAGGGGAGACCCTCACGCCTCAGAAGGTCGCATGAACAACGTCGCCGAGAAAGAACCCAGCACCCACACCAGCGGAAACACCGACGAACCCGGCCTGCAACTCACCAACATCGTGCTCACCCACCGAAAACGCACCATCCTCGACCACACCCGCCTAGGCGTTCTACCCGGCACCATCACAGCATTAACCGGACCAGCCGGATCCGGAAAAACCACCCTCATGCGCGTAGCCGCAGGAATCCTACGCCCCACCTCCGGCACCATCCGCATCGCTGGCATCGACCCCACCACACACCCCCAACAAGCCCGCGCACACACCGGCTGGCTCCCAGCCACCCGCACCAACCTCGGCCCAGTCACCCCCCGCGAACTCCTACGCACCTTCACCATCGGACACCGCCTACCCGAACGCACCGGACGCCTACGCACCAACGAACTCATCGAACGAATGAACCTCACCCACGTCGCAGACACACACGCCAGCACCCTGCCCCTGGCAACCCAAACCCTCCTCATGCTTGCCTGCGCCACCATCCACAACCCCGCCGTCCTCCTCCTAGACGAACCACTCACCGGACTCGACAGCGACGACCGCGCACACATCGCCGACCACCTACGCGCCGAAGCCCACCGCGGAACAGCAATCCTTGCCACCGCCCCCGACCCCTGGCTCCTCGACGAAGTCGCACACCGCTGCGTCACCATCGACCACGGCCGCATCACCGGATCACACGAACTCCACACCACCAACGGTCACCGCTGGCGCATCGTCAGCCTCGACGGCGACATCCTCCGCACCACCCTCAACGCCAACGGAGTCGACTACGAAGACGTGCCCACCCCCGATGGCCGCCTCACCCACCGCGCCGCCGTCGACGTCGCCATGACCCACGAACGCGAAGCCACCGCCCTACTCAACGCCCTCACCCGATCAGGCGTACCCGTCTACGGATTCGGCCCCAGCAACACCACCCACACCCCACTCAACGAAACCCCCACCATCCACGGCCACGAGGCCACCCCGTGAAACTACGCCTACCCAAACGCACCAAACGCACCCGCGAATGGCGCTGGACCACCGACCGTCGCAAAGCAGAAAAAACCCAACGCAAAACCCAACACGCCCCCAAACCCGCCACCACCCGCAGCGACAACCGAACCCCTCACACCGGCATCGCCCGCCTCACCGACGCCCTACCCCGCACCCCCATCCCCCCACCCCTAAACACCCCAGCCCGGCGACACACCCTCACCGCCATCACACACATCGCCGCACTCGAACTACGCACCACCGCCCGAACCCGCCTTACCTGGACCATCACCGCCACCTGGACCGCACTCATCTACGGATTCCTCCTGCTCGCACTCGCCACCACCGGCACCAACGCCCCCACCCTCCTACACAGCATCACCGCAACGACCACCCTCATCACCACCCTCATCCTCGCCCCCATCCTCGGCGTCACCCCCCTGGCCCGTACCCGCGCCACCGGCCTACTCGACATGTTCCGCCTCACCGGATTCACCCCTCGCACCATCTCCTGGGGCACCACCCTCGCCACCACCACCCAATACACACTCCTACTCCTCATCGCTACCCCCGCCCTAGCTATCGGCACCCTCCTAGGCAACGCCAACCCACTCGACCTCACCGGAACCCTGCTCACCCTCGCCATCACCGGATGGACCCTCACCTGCCTCGGCTCAGCAACGGCCACCCTCATCGCCCACCGCGCCCTCGCCTCTTTCACCGCCATCACCATCACCGGCGCACTCATACTCACCCCCGTACTCCTCTTCTCCGCACTCCTACCCCTGACCAACGAAGCCGCCAACGCCCACGTCGCAACCAGCACCCCCCTGCACACCACCAACGGACACCACCCCGAACAGTTCATCACCTGCACAGTCACCAACACCACCCGCCACCGCAACCGCCCCGACCACATCTGGTGGCTCCTACTCCCCCAACCCTTCATCACCCTCGCCGACGCCGCCCCCCACATCCCCCGCACCCTCGCCTTCGAGCCCCTCACCGCCCTACGCACCGCAATCCGCACCACTCGCGCCACCCCACCCACCCCACCCACCATCGACGAATGCCCCCTGCCCAGCCGCCCCACCGAACACACACAAAACACACCCCCCACCCCCACTGAAAAAATCCGCGCAACCATCACTGAACAACACCGCACCACCACACAACAAGCAGAAAAACTCACACCACACTGGCCCATCTCTCTGGCAATCTGGGCTCTCATAGGCGCCACCGCCACTGCCTACACCACCCGACGACTCAAAATCCCCGGCCCAGCCGCATACGGCGAACACACCATCCACCACGCCCCCACCAACACCTGACCCCCGGCAGCAAAAAGCCCGGCACCGCCCCGCGGAACCGGGCCGAACTAGACTCAACCCTGCTGTTCATCAGCATGCAAAGCCTCAAACTGCGCCTGCGCAATCGCGTCTTCATCGGCATCCAACCGAATATGCGCCAACAACGACTGCAACACTCGCAACGCACTCGCCGCCCGCGACCCCCACGTCGCCAAATAACTGAACTGCCACCACCACAACGCCTCCGATACCGCCCCTTCAGCGTGATGGCGCAACCCATGCATCAAATCCGAGGCCACGTCGGCGATATCGCCACTCAAACTTCCACTCACTACGTCCCCACGCAGCAGTGGATCCACCACATCCACATACTCATCAATTCCCCGCAACAACGCCGCCAGCCCATCCCGGATGTCATCAACATCCTCCTGACTACCCAAATCAGGCTCAAAGCGCTCAAACGGCACAACATCCATAATCGCGCCCAACCGCGCACCCGTCACCAAAACCTGCGACACCGCAAGTAACAGCAACGGAATCGCCGTTTCCGGCGAAGCACCACCAGCCACACCACGAGCAGCCGCCAAGAATGTGCGCGCCTCCAACGCCGTCTCCTCAGCAAGAACCACCAAATCATCAGGCACCTGCCCACCAGAACTACCAACACCTTGCACCGACTCAGACATGAATCATCCGCCTCCCTTCGAAGGCGCGGCCGAGCGTGATCTCGTCCGCGTACTCAAGATCGCCCCCGACTGGCAAGCCAGAAGCCAAACGTGACACTGAAACACCCATCGACCCCATCGACCGAGCCAAATACGTAGCCGTAGCCTCACCCTCCAAATTCGGATCAGTCGCGATGATCACCTCCTGCACAACCCCATCAGCAAGACGCGAAAACAACTGCGCTACAGACAAGTCCCCCGGGCCAATGCCCTCCATTGGATTAATCGCCCCACCCAAGACGTGATACAGCCCCCGGAACTCACGCGTGCGCTCAATCGCAATCACGTCTTTAGGTTCCTCCACCACACAAATCTTCGAGGCATCACGCCGCGGATCCCCACAAATCCGGCACTTCTGCTCCTGCGCGACATTGCCGCAGACCTCACAAAACCGAACAGTCTCCTTCACATGCAGCATCGCCTCAGCCAACCGCTGCACATCCGCCTCATCAGCGCTAAGCAGGAAAAACGCGATCCGCTGAGCACTCTTCGGGCCGACCCCGGGCAACCGCCCCAGCTCGTCAATTAGATCCTGAACCGCGCCTTCATACACACCATCAGCCTAGCCCCCGACACCCTCTAACTCCGAGAGCTCTCATCCGGCAGATACCACCCCAGGTCTCTCGTTATACGCACCCGCCAACTCCTGACCACTCATCGCCTGAATCGCCCCCATAATCTCGTCCGTAATACTTCTACGCACCACCCCCTTAGGCACGCCAACGAACCTATCCGCAAAATTCATCGGCTTTCCGTACTGCACACACACCTTCGCAGGATGTATAAACCGCGATCCCACCGGCTGTAAATTCTCCGTTCCTTGCAAAGCGGTCGGCACCACCACTGCCCCCGACTTCATCACCAGCTCAGCAACCCCTGTACGCCCCCGATACAAACGCCCATCCCGCGAACGCGTCCCTTCTGGATAAATACCCACTGCACCACCGCGCGCCAGTACCTCTAACTGCAGTTCCAAGGACTTCTGAGCTGCACGCGGATCATCCCGATCAACTGGGATCGCACCAATACTGGTAAAGAAAGTCCGGCTAACAAAACCGGAAATACCCGACCCCGTGTAATACTCTTTCTTAGCTAAAAAAGCGATCTCACGAGGCGTTGTCATCGGAATAATGAAACTATCTAAAAAAGACAAATGATTACTCGCCAAAATCACTGGACCGCGCAAAGGAATATTCTCCTTACCCAGCACAGTCGGCCGCAAAAGTGCACGGCCCACAGGGCCAACCGTCTTACGCCCCAGCTCATACCACACCTAACTTCCCCCTCCATTAAAAACTTCACTAACAGCGCATACTCTCACTTGCAATTCACCAAACAGTCGTGGAGGCAAACCGCTACAAAACTCATTCATCCAGCTCGGCAATAACCACACCACCAAGTATTTCGGCAATCACAGGCTGCCCCACCTGAGACAAATCCGAAATATCTTCATCATCAGCACTGGCACCAGATTCAAACGAATCTTCATCCTCTAAAGAAACCTCGGAAGCCCCAAAAGAACCCACTCCTGTCCCAGCTGTTTTCGCCTTTCTAGCTGCCATCGCCGCACGAAAAGCCTCGTGCCCTGAGTGTGGTCGCGTCGCCCCACCTCCAGACACAGCAGGTGCAGATGTACTTGCCGACAACGACCCCGCACCCGATGGAACAGGCACCGTCTCTTCTGCAACCTCTTCCACAACGGACGTTGGCCCTATCACAGGCGTCTCATGAGGCTCTGTCTGCTCATTAGGCTCCACCGATTCAACCTGATGAACAGTCTCATCTACCTGCGGTTTGCGCTCTGCAGAGCGAAACTGGAAACGCTCATCCCGTCGCTGTGAAGAAACAGGAGCTGCAGAACCCCATTCATGCGCACCTGAAGCAAAGGGATCTCCCGAACCTTCGTCATATTCCACCGGTTCTGGTGGCAAATCATCCGGGTAATTCGATGGCTGCGCCGCTTCTACCGCAGCACTCGATCGCATCTCAAGGCGCGAATCTCCTATCACCGAGACATCTGGCCGCGCATCCACAGCACGAGCTGCAGCAACAGTTGCCGCGTCTCTGCTGACCGTCTCTTGTGCGCCGCCACCGCGCGCATTAACCGGCGCGCGCTTGTTCGCTGCCTGTGCAGTTCGTCTAGCCCTGCCTACACCACGAGAACGCACTGAACCTGCCGCAATCACCTCACCACGGTCTTCCATGGCAACGCCCTCAACCCTGACATCCACTCCCCGGGCCTCGATAAGCGCCTGACGCACCACCTCAGCATGGCTGCCCTGCACGAACGTACGAGCAAGACCCCGCGAATTAATACCAAGAAGCAAACGCTGACCATCAAAATCAAGCACCTGTGAGTGCTGCGACAAAAAGGTCCATGTCGCTCGTCTCATCCCAAAAATAACGGCCAACACATCTGGCCATGCCCGACGAATCGCATCCGTATCCACCCCTGCGAGCGCACCTTGCTGTGGTGACTCCTCGTTTTTGCTGGTCGGTGCCGCCTGTTGGGGCAAGCTCGCCTTCCCTGTTTGACCAGCGCCTCGCTGACGGACTGACATCTTTGGCTCTGGTCGTGTGGGCACTACATCACCAACAGCAGCTGAAACAGGCCCATCAGCACTATGAGGAGTGTTGATTTCTTGTGCATGTGAACGCAAAGCGCCCACATCTTGGGCATCGTCAGAACCACCTGAGGGACGAGCTGTAGCACTGGGTGTTTCGCTCCTAGCTGAAGCAGGTGCGCCCCCGAGCTCAAGCCGACGCTCTAGGCGCCCCACACGAGCAATAACACCATCCTCACCAGCTGAGCGAGGCAACAATAGCCGTGCACACAGCAACTCCAGCTGCAGTCGAGGTGCCGTAGCCCCGGTCATAGCACTCAAACCCTCGTTAACGACATCTGCTGCATAAGACAACTCACCTGTGCCGAATGCGGTTGCCTGCTCCCGTAGACGGGCAATCTGGTCCACCGGCATACCGCGCAACACAGCTGAGAGGGTCTCTTGCGAAGCAGACTCCGTGGAATTGAGCGCCGCAATAACGATCAAATCGCGGAAGCGTTCTAAGAGGTCCTCAACGAATCGACGAGGATCTTGTCCGGTCTCGATCACCCTGTCGATCTGCCTGAAAACTGCTCCACCGTCTTGAGCCGCAATCGCATCAACAGTGGCGTCGAGCAACTCTCCTTCGGTGAATCCCAGTAGTGCGGCGGCACCTGCGTAAGTGATTCGACCGCCTGATCCAGCCATTAACTGATCGAGAACTGACATGGAGTCACGTACTGAGCCACCTCCTGCACGAACTACGAAGGAGAGCACTCCTTGCTCCACTTCGATCTGTTCCTGGGTGCATACCTGTTCCAGGTATGCACCCAGGGCCATGGGCGGGACCAAACGGAATGGGTAGTGATGTGTCCTGGATCGGATAGTCCCGATCACTTTCTCCGGTTCGGTGGTGGCGAAGATGAACTTCACGTGTTCGGGTGGTTCTTCAACGATCTTCAGTAGTGCGTTGAATCCCTGGGGGGTAACCATGTGCGCTTCGTCAATGATGTAAACGCGGTAACGGGAGTTTGCTGGCCCATAGGACGCTTTTTCTCGTAGTTCTCGGGCATCATCAACGCCACCGTGACTTGCAGCATCAATTTCGATGACGTCTACGTTTCCTGCTCCGCCGCGGGCCAAAGCTTTACAAGAGGAACATTCGCCGCATGGAATAGGGGTGGGGCCTTTTTCACAGTTGAGGCATCGGGCGAGGATGCGAGCGCTCGTAGTTTTACCGCAGCCGCGTGGACCGCTGAACAGGTAGGCGTGCCCGACCCTGCCGGACTTCAACGCGTTCATGAGCGGTTCGGTCACGTGCTCCTGTCCGATGACGTCTGAGAACGTTTCGGGTCGGTAGCGGCGGTACAGGGCTTGTGTCACGTACCTGAGGTTAGCTGCCCGTGGCCGGATGGTTTTCTTGCCCGCACCGTTGGGGTGGGTACGTTGTTTTTGTTGGGGGCTTTGACCGGCGCGTATCGGGTTTTTGGTTCTTGATACGTGGAGGGGATTCACACGTGTGGTGTGTGTTCCAGGGCATGAAGGGACCCCTCGCGCACCTGGAAGAGCACACCTACCCTTGCTGCATTCCTGCCCTGGGGGAGTTCAGTGAGGTACCACCACACGAGGGGTCTGGCTTAAGGCTAGCGCAGCTGCCCCTGGGGATGCCAACAATGCTGTTTTTGCTGGGTTTGTGAAGGTTTTGGGGTTATGGGAGCAGGGGTGCGAGCAGGCGGTGAACAGCTGTTGAGCTAAGGATTTCGGTTGGGCCGCCTTTGTCGGGTAACGTTGTCGTTGGAGGATTCGCATAGCGGCCTAGTGCGCACGATTGGAAATCGTGTTGGGTTAACCACCCTCAGGGGTTCAAATCCCCTATCCTCCGCCATAGGAGAGGCGCTCGTTTGGGTGCCTCTCCTTTTTTGTGCGTGCGGGCGCCTGTGGGGCTCATGTGGCTGACAGTGCACGGTGGTCACCCCGATGCACGAACGGTGGTTTGTGGGGGAGTTGGTTTCCTTCGCAGAGCCATTCACCGAGTTTTTCTGCTCCGTAGCGGGAGTCGTGCAGGGCGGGGACGAGGAAGAGGCGTCTTTTTCCGAGAGCTGATGCGATGGCTATTTTTACTGCTTCGATCATGAGCAGTTCACCGGTGACGGTTATTGCACTGTCGGGGACGAGGGATGTTCCAGCGGTGAGGGTGTCGGCGATATGTTCTCCGGCTGCGCGGATGATGAATTGTGCGATTGGGTCGCCGTCGACGCAGGCACGCGCTACGAGGGGAGCGAAGTCAGCGAGGAGGTCGTGTGTTCTTGGGGTGCTGAATAGTTGTGGCCATGCGTTTTCGGTGCCGAAGGCGTTGCGCGCCAGGTCCAGGAGTGTCTCAGAGCCATTGGGTACGCCGTCGCGGGCGCGTAAGGCTGCGCAGAGTCCTTCTTTGCCGATCCATGCGGCGGAGCCTCGTCCGCCGAGGAGGTTGCCCCATCCGTCGAGTCGTTGCCAGGTGTCTTTGAGGTTGGTTGCTAGTCCGGCTGCGGTGGCGCCGAGGTCGACAATGACGCCTGCGTGGACGTTTTCGAGTGCGCCGAAGAGAGTGGTGAGCAGAGAGTCGACGACGAGGGTGGGGGCGTTGGTTTCATGGGTGAGGCGGGTGTGAAGGTGTCCCAGGTCTAGCGGGTGGGTGGTGGGGTCGATGGCGGCGATGACGTGCTGGGGTGGGGTGGAGCCGGTGGTGAGGAGGGGTTGACAGGTAGTAATGAGGGTGTCGGTGTCGAGGGTGGTGTGGGCTAGGTCGGGGATGTTGAGGGCGGCGGTGGGGTTAGCGCCGGTGCGGTGGGCGCGCAGGCCTCGGCGACCAAGGTCGATGATGAGTAGGTCGGGTGTGGGGTGGGGGGTGGGGGCGTTGGTGGTGTGGAGGATGTGTCCGTTGATGGGGGTGTTGGGGTTGGTCATGGTGTGTCCTGTCCTCGGGGTGGTGCCGGCGGTACAGGCGGTGTATTTACGGTGTCGCCCTGTTTTTTGGGGTGTGGTTAATCGTAGGTAGTGGTGGTTTTTTAGGGTGGAGGTTCGTATGCGTCAGGGGTGGTGGGTGCGGGTGGTGGTGATGTGGTTGAGGGTGTTGAGGTTGGGGTTGGGGTGGTGCAGGTGGGTGGGGATGGCGTTTTGTCCGTTGAGGGCGCCGGTGATGGCTCCGACGAGAGTGGTGGTGTGGGTGCTGTCGCCGCCAAGTTGGGCTGTGGCGCGGACGGCTTGGACTGGGTTGGGTGGGGTGTCGTTGTGGGTGAGCATGCCGATGATTGCGCATGCCGCGGGGAGGGTTTCTTGGGGTGCGTTGGAGGTGCCGATGAGGAGGGTGATGATGTCTGCGGGGGCTTCTGAGGCTTTGGTGGCTAGTGCGTGTGCCCAGGTGAGTCGGGCGCTGATGCTGGGGCCTGCTTGGTGGTGGGGTGTGGGTGTGGGGGTGGCGTTTTCGATGGTGTCGGCGGCGGAGAGGCTGAGGGCGAAGGCTTGTGTCCAGGGGACTCCTTCGAGGGCTGCGGAGATGAGGGTGGCGGTGGCTGCTGCTGCTGCGTAGGTGAGGCGTCCGCGGTGTTCGGGTGGGAGGTGGTTGCCGACGTGGTTTGCCAGGGTTGCGATGGGGTCGCAGGGGTGGGTGAGTCCTGTGGCTAGGGCAATGGGTATCCAGGTTGGGAGTGTGTGGGAGGCGGGGGTGGGGGGAGGTGAGTGGGTTGCGTAGGCGGTCGCGAGGTTTTCGATGTCGATGGTGGTGGGGTGGGCAGTGGTGAAGTCGGGGAAGGCGTCGTTGAGTGTGGTGGTGGCTTGGGTGCGGGTGAGGCCGTGGGTGATGGCGCCTAGGACGAGTCCCAGATGGGTTCCTGAGAGGGTTCCTGCTGCGCGGTCGGTGTAGTCGGGTGTGGTTCCCACGTGTTTAGCCTTTCTTTTGGCGTGCGTGTTCCAGGATGCCGTGTTGGGTGGGGTTGGGTTGGTTTTTGCGGTGGTGGTGGGTCTCAGTCGGTGGTGTGGCTGGTCGATCGATAGGTGAGTGTTTGTTGTGGAGTTGTTTGGGGGGGTGTGATTGGTGGTGTTGGTGGTGTTGGTGGTGTTGGTGGTGTTGGTGGCTGCTGTGGTGTTGGTGGGGGTGTTTTTGGGTGTGGGTGGCCGTTCGCGTGGGGTGGGTGGCGGTGTTCGGGTTGAGCGTCCGGTGGCGTTGGGGGGTGGGGGGCGTTCTTCGGGTGGTACTGCGTTTTTTGGATATGGGGTGCGGGCGGTGGGAGTGGCCAGCGGAGGGTTTGTGTTGGGTGGGCCTTTCGCGGCGGTTGCGGTGGCGACGACGGGATTGAATTCGCATGAGGATCGCGTTGTGGAGGTGGCGGTGGTGCGTTTTGGGGGGCCAGGTGGGCAGGTGTCTGCGTGGTCGAGTGTGGTGGATCCGGGGGTGGAGGTGGGTGGTTCGTCGTTGCATGGGTTGGGTGCCCGGGAGGTGGCGGGTGCGCCGGGTTTTGTGGATGTGGCGGGGGCTTTGGTGGCGATGTTGGGTGGGGCGGTGGTGGTGGCGCATAACGCGGAGTTTGTGGAGGAGGTGTTGCGGGCGGAGTTTTTGCGGGCGGGGTTGTTGGCGCCGAGTGTGCCTGCGGTGTCGTTGGGGCGGTTGTCTCAGTTGATGGTGGATACGCCGAATCATCGGTTGGGGACAGTGGCGGCGCGGTTGGGTACGCGGCATCGGCCGGATGGGTCTGCTGTGGCGGAGGCCGCTGCGGTGTGTGAGGTGGCGAGTGTGTTGTTGCCGGGGCAGATGGGGCGGGTGGTGTTTCCGGTGCCGGTGTTGCCTGAGGTTTCGCGGGAGGCGGTGGCGGGTGTGGGTAGGCCGCGGTCGGCGTTGCCGCCTGCACCGGTGGTGGATGGCTGGTTGACGCAGGTGTTGCGTTCGATGTCGGTGGGGGTTGTTGAGCTACATGATGCGCGGGCTGCGGCGTATACGGATGCGTTGGTGACGTTGTTGTCGCGGGGGCGTGTTGTTGCAGATGAGGTGCGGTTGTTGAATCGTTCGGCGGTGCGTTCGGGGTTTTCGGCGGAGGCGATTCGGGGGACGTTGGAGCGGTTTTTGGAGTTGGTGAGGCAGGCGGCGTTTGCGAATGTGGAGGTGTTGAGGTCGGGGCATGTGCGTCATTTGAGGGCGTTGGCGGTGTCGGTGGGGGTGCCGACGTATTTTGATGATTTGATTCCGCCGCCTGCTCCGGTGGCGCCTGTGCCGGGGTCGGGTTCGTTTGCTCGGCCGGTGCGTAAGCCGTTGCCTGCGTTGCCGGTGGAGCGGGGGCCGCGGTGTGGTCGGTGTTTGCAGGTGGGGCATTGGGCTTCGGCGTGTCCGCGGCGTGGTGGTGTGGGGAGGGTTGATCCGGTTGATCCGGTGTGAGTTGTGGTGGTTTTAGCGGTTGAGGAGGGTTTCTAGGACGGTGATGGTGCCGTGTTCGGTGTTGGGGGGTGCGATGTAGTTGGCGCGTTGGATGATTTCTGGGTGGCCGTTGGCCATGGCGAAGGAGAGCTCGGCGGTGTCGAGCATGTGGGCGTCGTTGAAGTAGTCGCCGAATACGAGTGTGTGTTTTCGGTCGATTCCGAGTGTTTTTTGGAGTTCTTGGACTGCGAGTCCTTTGTGTACTCCGTGGGACATGACGTCGATCCAGTTGGGGCCAGAGATGACGACTTGGTGTGTGTGGCGTAGGGGGTTGAAGTGGTGGGCGATCTCTTCGGCTGGGCCGAAGTCGAAGATGGCTACTTTGAGGATGTCGTCGTCGATGGTGTGGAGGTCTTCGACGAGTTCGAGGGCGGCGTAGTAGACGCGGCATTGGTCGAGGAATGGTTGGTGGTTCCATTCGACGTAGGCGGAGCGTTTTCCGCAGACGACGGCGCCGAGGCGGTGGCCTTTTTCGTGGGTGTTTCGCACGATGTTGATGGCGGTGGTGACGGTGTTGTGGTCAAGGGTGACTGAGGAGATTTCTTCATCGCCGTGGACGACGTAGGCGCCGTTTTCGGCGATGGTGTAGAGGTTGTCGCCGGCGGGGGCGAAGAGTTCACGGAGAGTCGCGAGTTGTCGTCCGGAGGCGGGGGCGAAAGCGATGCCGCGTTCGCGCATACGGGTGAGGACGTCCCAGAAGGTGTCGGGGATGTTGCCGTTGCTGTCTAGGAGTGAGCCGTCCATGTCTGCGACGACTAGAGCGGGTACGAGGTGGGCGGGAACGTCGTGGACTGTGCGGCGTCCTTGTGCCCAGGGTTGGGTGTTGGCGCTTGTTGTCTGTGCTTGCTCAGACTGGTTGTTCATTCATGCCGCCGTTCATTGAGGTGTGGAGGTGGTGGCTGTTACTTCCAGGCTACGACGTGGTTGTTTGGCAGCTAGTTGGGGGGCGGGGGGATGTTTGTAGGGGAACAAAAAGGTGAGCCGGTTCCTGTGGGAACCGGCTCACCTTTTTTATGGCGGTGGCGGTGGGATTTGAACCCACGGAGGAGTTGCCCCCTCACGCGCTTTCGAGGCGCGCTCCTTCGGCCGCTCGGACACGCCACCGCGAACTACGTTAAACGAGAGATCCCCGTTCGGCGAAATCCGTTGCGTTCAGGTTCCTCCAGTGTTGGGTGGGGTGGATCATCGTCGCGCTTCGAAGAAGGTGGTGAGGAGGTGGGCGCATTCGTGGGCGTAGAGGCCACCGATGGTTTCGATGCGGTGTAGTGCGCGTGGGTCTCGGGGTAGGTCCCATACAGAGCCGCAGGCGCCGGCCTTGTCGTCCCATGCTCCGAAGACGATGCGGGCGACTCTGGCTGACATTGCTGCTCCCGCACACATGACGCATGGTTCGAGGGTGACCACGAGTGTGCATCCGTCTAGGCGGCCGGAGTTGATTGTTTTTGCCGCTGCGGTGAGCGCAACGATTTCGGCGTGCCCCGTCGGAGTTTTCTCAAGTTCTCTTGTGTTTCTGCCGTGTCCGAGGATTTTTTGGTTTTGATCCAGGACGAGAGCGCCGACCGGAATATCGCCGTGTGCAGCAGCTTTGCGGGCAAGTTCTAGGGCTGTGCGCATGGCGGCGTGGTCAGCGAGTGCGGCTGTGAAACCGGTGGGTTCTTCCCCTACGGGTTGTGGGGTTTCTTCGGGTTTCATGGCTTCCTCTCTCGTGCCGAGCTCACACCCGACCGTCGACTCCCCGTACAGTTTCGACCATGCAGGTACACGTGGCCGACCATCCGCTCATCAAGCACAAGCTCACTTACTTGAGGGACCGACGCACTGATTCCCCTACGTTCCGTCGCCTCGCTGAGGAGCTGGTGACGCTGCTGGCCTATGAGGCGACGCGGCATATCCGGACAGCTCCGATGGAAATCAATACCCCTGTGACCAGCACTATCGGTGTGCGTTTGGCAGATCCTAAGCCTGTTCTGGTCCCGATTTTGCGGGCTGGTTTGGGGATGCTTGAAGGCATGGTTCGCATTCTGCCGACAGCTGAGGTTGGGTTTCTTGGGATGGTGCGCGATGAGGAAACGCTCGATGTGAGTGCTTACGCGAACCGTTTGCCTGAAAACCTTGAGGGTCGTCAGGTTTTTGTCGTGGACCCGATGCTGGCGACGGGACACACACTGGTGATGTCGATGGACTTCCTGCGTGCTCGTGGCGCCAAAGACATTACGTGTGTCTGTCTTATCGGCTCTCCTGAGGGATTGGAGCTGTTGAAGGAGTATGGCGCTCAGGCAGAGGGCGAGGCAGATATCAAGATCGTGTTAGGTGCGATCGATGAGAAGTTGGATGAGAACGGCTACATCGTTCCTGGTCTCGGTGATGCTGGTGATCGTCTTTACGGGGTGGTTCATCACGGTAGCTGACCGGTTTTCCACATATTCTTTGCGTTCTTTGCGCTGTTTTTAACACCCCGTGACCCGCAGAGAGAGACATTTCACTGATATGTCGGTGGCGCCTTGTCGTGAGGCGAGTCGCCCCGTCTTGTCAGGTTTCTATGTGTTTGCATATATCGAAAAGATTTTCGGCCCGGCTTTTTACGTATTTGATCCGGTGCTGTTGAGCGTCTCTCCACCTCCCCTCTCGAGAGTCAAGGACCGACTGTGCACATCGACTGGAAAAAAGTCCTCTGGTGGCTGTTCATCATTTTCATTGTGTATTCGATCTTTACTTCACCGAATCAGTCCGCCGAAGTTGTGCGGGCACTTTTCGACATCATCATCAACGGTTTCCGGGCATTGAGTGAGTTTTTGCAGGGTGTGATGCGTCGCTGATAGCGCGGCTGGGTTATGGGCTCTGAGGAGCAAGTTCTTCAGCGAGAACGAGGCCTTCGTCATGCTTCGGCTTTTCTTCTCGATGATGAAGAAGTGGTTCTTGCCACGAATATGCACTGGGTGAATATTGCTGAGCCTGTTGCCACGGTGGTGCTGTCGTTGGTGCTCTGTGTGTGGTTTAACGCCACTAACAGTTCCTCGGCGGGTGATCTGCTGTGGTGGGCGTGGTTTGCTGTGTTGGCCCGGTGGGCGTGGCGGTGGTTTGAGTGGCGGAGGCAGTGGTTTATCTGCACTGATCAGCGGTTGTTACTTATCACCGGTATTTGGGTACGTAGCGTGGCCATGATGCCGTTGGGCAAGGTTACCGATATTAAGTACAACCGTTCGGTGCTAGGTAGGTTGCTGGGATTTGGTGATTTTCGGTTTGAGACGCCGGGGCAGGATCAGGCATTTGATCATGTGCATCCGTTGCCTCAGCCTGATGATTTGTATCGGAAAATTATCAGGCAGTCGATGGGTGATGGCTCTGGTAAGAAAAGTCGAGATTCGAGTGAGAGCGTTCCCGCCACTGAGGGGGGTGGCGATGATGGCCCTGCTTTTGAGATCGGGTATGAGGATGTGACTCCGATGCATCCGATTATTCCGCCGACTCAGCCGATCACTGAGCCGTTTGAAGTTCCTTCGCAGTGGCGGCGTGTGCCACGTGAGGACGATATTCCTGCGGAGTCGCGGCGCGCTCATCCGGATGTTCCGGTTGTGTCGGATCCGATTATCGCTGGTGAGGGCGGATCTGGTGTTTTTGAGCAGATTGAGCCGGGTGAAGGGCCGCTTTTGAAGAAGTACGGGCGGCGGCGGAAACGTTGAGGTTTGGTGTGGTTATTCGAGGCGCCCGGGGGTGGGTCCTGTTTTGCCGATGACTGAACCATCGTCAGGAACGCTGGGGAGGCGTTCGTCTGTGTTGAGGTTGGGTGGGGTTTCTTCTTCGGCGTTGCGGGCGGCGAGGCGTTGTTCGTGTTCGCGTTCTTGTTCCGCGCGTTCTTCGGGGGTGAGGATTCTTCTGGGGGTGAGGAGTTGGTAGAAGCCGAGGGCGTTTCCCCAGTAGTCGGAGAAGTTTGCGAATGCGACGACGTCGGGCACGGTGACGACATCACCGATGGGTACTTCGGCGGTACGCATGCGTTCGGCTGCTGCTTCAACGTCGGCTACTTCGAGGCGGACGCGGGCGTTGTTGGCTCCGGGGCGGTCGTGGCCGGTGGAGAGTTGTAGCCAGGTTCCAGGGCTGATTTGCCATTCGAGGAAGTCATCCATGGGGGCGGTGTCGGGGCCACGTCCGAATACGCGCGTGTAGAAGTCGAGTACCTCGCTTGTATCGCCTGCGTTGATGGCGATGGTCATGCCGGTGAGGTCGCTCATGTATTCAGGGTAGGGCGCGCAGGGCGTAACGCATTGTTGTGTTGCCGACAGGGCGCGTCGGATTGCTTGTGGGGGCGCCGATCGTGATGAGGCAGGATCGGCGCCGCAATAAAAGGTGCTTAGGCGCGTTCGAGTTTCCAGTGCTGGTTTTTTTCGTTGGCTGGTTCTTGTTGGGTGAGGCGTCCGTTTGTGTTGGCCAGGGCGAGTCCGCTGAATCGGGAGCAGATGCTGTAGGTCCCCCCGGGTGTGGAGTGGATGTGCCAGCGGCGCCAGCTTCCAGCGGAGTCGACGGTGGTGGGGGCGTATGTGGTGGCATCTACGGGCACACCGATCTGTCCTCGGCCGTCGTGGAGGGTGAGCATAGTTGCGCTGTCGGTGTGGCGGATGTGGTAGGTGAAGTCTTCTAGACGTTCGATGGTGAAGGTGTCTTTTGCGCCTGCTACGTCGGTGAGGGCGCCGTTTTTGACGGTCAGGCCGTTGCCGTTGGCTGCGTTGACGATTCGGTATTTTCCTGGGTCAGGTCGGGTGGTAGCGGTGTGGTAGTAGGTGCGCAGGTAGTCGATGTGGAAGGCTGCGGGGAGGAATTGAGGGTTGGGGGCGCCAAGGTGCCCTTCGAGGCTGAGCACTGCGTGGCGAGACATGCGCGCCATGGAGGGGTGGGGTGCTGGGGTTTCCCAGGCGAGTTTGCGGTCGAAGTAGAACCGGAGTTTGCCGTCGCGGCGTTCGAGTCCGTAGGTGTGGTAAGCGGCGCTGATGTCGGGCAGGCCTGTTTCGTAGTTTTTTCCTCCGTGGGCGATGTGTCCGGTGGATGCCCACGTATGGGTGGCCATGTTCATTTGGGAGAAGGAGAAGGTCTCCATGATGTCGATTTCGGGGTGGGGGTCGGCGCCGGTGAGGAGGCGGTCGACGTGGTCGTGGTTGGAGGATTGGAGCCAGATTGCGGATAGGACGTTGGCGCGGCGGTCGAGTGCGCGGGCCCGGAATTCAACGAGTGTGCATATGCCGGGTAGGTCGAAGGTGGATTCAACGGCGCCGAAGGAGTAGCTATTTCCTTCGCGTTTAGCGCTCAGCTGTAGGGCGCCGTTGGCGAAGGTGACGTTGTTGTCGTTGAAGGTACCGGCTTTGGAGGTGGGGTACCACAGGCCGCGTTTCCAGCGGCTGGAGCTGGAGGAGTTTGCGAAGTTATCGCTCAGGGCGGGGATGAGTGTCCACTCTGGGCCGATTTGTACGGTGGGAGGGGGGCTTGTTGGGGTGCTGGGTTTGGGTGGGTTGGCTGTGGCGGTGCTTATTCCGGTGAGGCTGGCTCCGAGGGTCACGGCTCCGGCGATGAGGGTGCGTCGGGTGATGTGTCGTTTGTAGCTCATGGTGTTCCTCTGTGATGTGAGCGTTGAGTTAGGCAAGGGGTCCGGCGGTGTGAAGGAGGTACGCCTGAGGTGGGGCCACCGGGTTGGCGTGGCCCCACCTCAGGCGTAAAAGTTGGGTTGGTGGGAAGCAGTCAAGGCGATGGGTATATGCATGAATCTGCTTGTGCTGCAGCTTTTCCCAGAGAAACTAGTTTAAGCCGGTCGCGCGGTTAGCTTGGCTGGAGACCTGGGTTTTCGGCCAGAGGCGGATGCGTGAGGGGCGGTTTGTTACTGCTGTGCTTTTTCCTTGGGATGGAAAGCACTTTGCACTGATTCAGGTAGTCGGGTTTTCGGTGAATGAGTAACGCCTGAAATCTGCACTTTTCATGAGTGCTACCTGAGTGACATATCACCGGGTGGGTACCACGTAACCCACATATATGGGTGATCTCAGTACCGGATTACGAATATACGCAGTTTGCCAAGACCTTATTTGAGGCTGCAAACAGCTTCTCAACTGCAATAACAACTCAGATGCCGGGTTTTGTGTTTGGTTGAAACGCTTGAGAAAAGCACCCACATGTGGGGCCCTGGGCTTTCCTGTGCTGCGGCGTAATGTTCCGGCTTGAAAGGGAGTTGGGGGGATGTTGAAGACCGCCTGGGACCCTCATGCCACCCGATCGGGGAGGGCATACACCTCACATATCCTCGTAGGAGTACATGTGCGTCGAACCATTGCAGCGACAGCAGCCGGAGCACTTCTTCTCGCCGCCTTGCCGGCATCAGCCGGGCATGCGTCAACTAATCAGGGTGAAAACCTCACCGCTGAGCTCGCCGTATCTGTGATTAGGAATTATCAGGAAAACCGAACGGCTACCGCCACCGCGGAACAGAAATCACAGCAGGCTCTACCGACGAACCGGTACTCGCAGGAGGCTTTGAAGAGCCTCAACCAAGATAAGAACGAAATTGGTCAGCTGAAGCAGAACACTGACAGCGACAAGATGTTCGACCGCAGCACGGTGGACGTGAAGGTCGATGAAATCAAGACCAACGGTGACACGGCCACCGTGAACACCACAGACACCACGCGTTTGAAGCTGCGTAACCCCAACCAGGGTGTGGGTGATTACGCATCGGAATCTCGTCAGCGTTGCTACACGTTTAAGCGAGTGAACGGCACATGGCAGCTGGAGGGGTCAAAAGAAATTGACAACATGACCCCAGAGCAGCGCCAGATGGCTGGCCCTGCAGCAGCCGATGTGCTGGGGCAGCTTCCTTCTAAGCCCGCTGGCACTGCGAAGAAGTTCAAAGGCAAGCCTGACTCTCCTGAGATTGTTGCCAAGCTAGCTAAGATTCCGGGTCGGGCAGATAAAACCCCAGGAAATAAGCCGGGCAAGCCTGGCAACGATGGCCAAAAGCCAGGTGAAAAACCAGGCGAAAAACCTGGAGACAAGCCTGGTGAGACGAGCAGTGTCTACGACCGTAAGAAAGCGGTCGCGTATGCCTGGAAGCACGTGTACTTCCACAACAAGAAGCAGTACCCGACGTGGCGTAACGTTGACTGCACCAACTTTGTATCGCAGGTTTTGAATGCCGGTGGATGGTCGAACATTCCGGGTGCGTTTAACAGCGATAAGGCCTGGTACTTCAAGGGTGGCGCTCAGAACCCAAGCCCCCAGTCGGTGAAGACAAGCTTGAGCTGGATTAACGCCTCGAAGTTGGGTGACTTCATGCGCGCTAACCCGGATCGGGCTGTGATGTTCCGTGATCCGGCAAACGCCAAGGTTGGCGACATCGTGCAGTTCAAGTGGTCGAAGAACAACCGCATTAGCCACAGCGCTGTGGTGACCGGTGTTACTGCCTTCGGGTTGTTGGTGACCTACCACTCTGCTGACAAGCTGAACCAGCCGCTCAACGCAATCATGCGTCACGACCCGAATGCTGAGGTCTTCTTCTACTCCCCGCGCTAATCCGCGCCAGGAATAAGCTAGCGAGTAATTATTTTGAGGGGGATGGGCCGTTGATACGGCCCATCCCCCTCAATGCGCGCCTGTATTTTCTCGACTTGTCGCTACACAACGATTGGCAGGCAGGAGCACAAAACAAAAAATCGGAACCGATGATCGGTTCCGACTTACTGTGGCGCACCCGTAGGGATTCGAACCCCAAACCTTCTGATCCGTAGTCAGATGCTCTATCCGTTGAGCTACGGGTGCTTGTCGCTCGCTCGCAACAAGGAAGACACTACTCGAGTTGAGCAGAAAAGACCAAATCGAGTGACCAGCAAACCCTGAATCTGCACCTACACGCCTGCCACCAGCAAAAACAACACAAAGAAAAACCCAGAGACCGACCCGCATGACCGCCAGCACTTCCATCAACAGCGGCACACTCACCTCTCACCCATGCCGCAACAACCCACCTGACTGAAGGCCTTATTCCTGCCACCTACCCCGAAACTCCAAAACACAAAGGCCCGAAACTTTTTAATGCGCAAAAAGTTTCGGGCCTTCAATGTGGCGGAGGTGGAGGGATTTGAACCCTCGATGGGGTTTAACCCCCAAACCCGCTTAGCAGGCGGGCGCCATAGACCGGACTAGGCGACACCTCCACGCATATGACACTTACAAGGCAAGAAAACTCTTACCTGCGTCTGCATCACAGCACCACCACACTACCCGCCAAGACACCCCAAACTCAAAACGAGGCACACACTCACGCAAAACCTCTCACCACTGGGCACACCAACCAGCTTCCTTTCCAGCATTCGTATACATTCATCCACCCTGACGCCGGAATTCCACACGTACAGTTACACGTTGCAGAAGACAGCGGACGGCAGAATAGACGAATTCACAACCAAGCTCTCCTCAAACCGGCAAGACAGGAAACGATGACGGAAACCCCGAACGTGCGTCAGACGGTAATTCCCCGCCCTGCGGCACAGCCCCGCCGCCTACGCACCTTCATGACACGAATCCTGGCAGGAACCATCCTTCCCGGTGCCGGACTCATGCTCAGCGGCCGCACCCTCGCCGGTGGCCTATTCCTCAGCCTTTTCGTCCTGGGCATCGTCGCAAGCGCCCTAACAGCCATCGCTATCGGCCCCACCAAAGCCGCAATTCTCGTAGCCACCAACCCCACCCTCCTGATTCCTCTAGCCATCGCGGCAGGATTCTTCATCCTCCTTCTCATCGCGAGCCTCATCTGGACCGCTGACCTCAACTGGCCCTCATCAGCAGGACGCACCAAAAAAATCCTCGCAGGACTGACTGCGTTCCTTCTCATCGCGGCCCTCATCGCCCCCACCGCACGAGCCATGCAATACGTCTTCATCACCTCAAACCTCGTCGGTAACGTCTTTTCCGCGTCAGCTCCTAAAGGAAAAGAAGTAGGCATCGGCAAAGACCCCTGGGCCGGGATCCCCCACGTCAACGTGCTCCTCGTCGGCTCCGACGCGCAAAAAGACCGCCCCGGTGTACGCACCGACTCAATAATGATGGCCAGCATCGACGCCCAAACCGGAGACACCCTGCTGGTCTCCATTCCCCGCAACCTCGAAAACGCACCCTTCCCCAGCAGCAGCCCTCTAGCCAAAATTCACCCCAACGGATTCCGCTGCAAAGAAGAATGCCTACTCAACGAGGTATGGACAGAAGGCGAAGAACACGCACACCTCTACCCCGGCGACCCACGCCCTGGCCTGACAGCCCTCAAAGAGTCCATCTCCGAAATCACTGGGCTCACTCCCGACTACTCTGTCGTCATCGACATGAAAAGCTTCCAAGCACTCGTCAACGCCATGGGTGGTGTCGACATCAACGTCAAACACCGCATCCCCATTGGCGGAGAAGTCGCTAATGGCAATATCGTCCCCGGGTCCATCAAAGGCTGGATAGAACCCGGCGTACAACACCTCGACGGCTATCACGCCATGTGGTATGCCCGTGGCCGCGCCACCACCGACGACTACAACCGCACCGCACGCCAACGCTGCATGGTCAACGCCCTCGTTAAACAAGTCGACCCATGGACGATGATCGACCGTTTCCCCCAAGTTGCAGCGGTCATCAACGAACACATCCACACCGATGTACCCCAAGACCATCTACCCGCCTGGGCAGATCTCGTCGAAAAAATGCAAAAAGGGAAAATTCGCAGCTTCGGCCTCAACGCATCAAACACAAATGTGGCAAACCCGGACTACCAACACATCCGCGAAATGATCCAGGCATCCATGTTCGGGCAGCCTCTCCCCACCCCCACCTACACTGACGGCCGCGCCGTTCCACCAGCCTTCCGTAGCCGCCCAACCCCCTCCCCCACCCCAGAAAACAGCACCAGCACCTCATCCACCACCACACCTGCCCCAGCCACTCCCATTGAGGACGCTACAGACACTGACGCAGCAGCAGCCTGCTAAACCACCTTCTTATCGCTTCTACCCCACCACCAACGCAGCCCAGCCAACGCCATCACTGCCACGGCAAAAACACCAACCCACTTGGCATAAAAAGTAATCAACGGCAGCGCTGCCTCTCCCAACGCAACACCAGCAGCAAAAAAGCTCACTTGCGTCACCACCGCTGCCACGACATCCACCGCAACAAATATCCATAATCGCACTCGCGACTGCCCCAGAAATGCATAAATCAGCTCACGCGGAAGCGGCAACGGGACATACGCAAGCGCAACTGCCAGAACGCGATACCGACGCACCACCGCCTCAGCCTGTTCCACTCGTTTGACTGCCCGCGGTGAGCCTCCCGCCAGGGCGATCATCACTTTCTCACCCCACAGTGCACCAGCCCACCAATACACCCAGTGAAACTTCATGATCGAGGCGATGCTCACCACCAGTGCCAGTAACCACGGTTCACCCCGACCAGCTGCAAGCACCCCCAAGGCAACCAGCGCAGTACGCGAACCAGTCAACATCGCCAATACTGCAGGCGACAATGCCAACAGCACCGGCCTGGCCAGCAACGACACCACCTGGTAAACAGCCACTACCGACAGCGAAATCCCACATAATGCCGCTGCCCATCCCGAGTTCCCCTCATAACGAAACCTCACCCGCATAACCTGCCTTCCTCACAGGCGCCCCCACTCATACGGATGCCCCACACACGACAATGCCCGGTCAGCTGCGCAAAGCGCAGCCACCGGGCACTGTCCACGAACGCGCCGTCACAAACGGCACGAACGAGAAAGATCAGTCAGATCAGAGCGGCTGAACGTTGTCGGCCTGGGGACCCTTGGGGCCCTCAGTGACTTCGAACTCCACACGCTGCGCCTCTTCGAGGGAGCGGAAACCGTTCGTCTGAATAGCCGAGTAGTGCACGAAGACGTCGGGGCCGCCGCCGTCCTGGGCGATAAAGCCGAAGCCCTTTTCAGCGTTGAACCACTTGACGGTACCCTGTGCCATGGGAAAAACCTCATTTACTGGTGGCCGGAAGACCTCGCACTGCGCGAGGTCGAGGCTGCCGAACCATCCCACGAAGGGCCACTAGCCCTGCGTGCAAAACAAACACCGAAAACCAGAATCCAGACTTACCCGGAACCGGGGAGTCGATGTCACCGTGCAAAACTGCTTGGAACATTGCTTGGAACTGCTCTTGCAACCAGTTTCAGCCTAGCACGCACCAGTCTGACAACAGTAGATCTTCGATCTATAGATGTTCTTCGTGGCGCCAAACAACCAAGAACACGCTGAACACGCCGCGACACACCCACCCCACTCCCCCTCAGCGAGAAGCCGCCTCAGCTTTGGCATGCGGCGAAACAATCCCCCCAGAAATACCCCGGCAACCACATGAGGTCCCGTGGCTAATTTCACCTGCGAGCCGGATCGTGCGCCCAGGCACTTCCGGCTGCTGCAAACGACGCAACAACAACTGCACGGCACGAGCCCCTAGGGCGTAGCACGGCTGCGCAATCGTCGTCAGGTGCGGAGTCAACAAGTCCCCCCACGGAAATTCATCGAAACACACCAAGGCCATGTCATCAGGAATCCGCATACCCGCCTGGCGCAGCGCCCGCACCGCACCAATACTCATCGCGTCATTCGAGACAAAAACAGCAGTCGGAGCAGTCCCGGCAGGCATCGCCAGCAGCTGCTGCATCGCTTTACGACCATCATGCTCAGTCGAACCACCATTGACCATCAGCGACTCATCCACCGGAACACCGCGACGCTTGTGGGCTAGCAGATACCCATCCCTACGCTCCGCCGACGTCGCTAACCCAGCCATACCGTCAATAAAACCGACCCGCGTATGCCCAATCTGCAACAGGTGGTCGACGATCGCTGCTGAGGCTTGTTCGTTCTCCACACACACCTGATCAACATCAAGATCCTGATGGCGATCAACCACAACAAACGGCGTGTCGTGCTCATTCAACAAACGCAACGCAGTCCCCGTCCATGACGGGCTGGGCATGATGATCATTCCGGCCACGTGATGAGCAAGCAGGTTCGCAATTACACGCCCTTCACGCTCAGCATCATCACGGGTATCGGCAAACAGCAGTTGCATCCCGTGACGCAACGCCTCTTCCTCAATACCGGCGACAAGTTCCTGGCCATAAATGCTTGCCAGAAACGACATAGCCACACCGATTGTTGTCGTAGACCCTGCGGCCAGAGACCGGGCCACCGGACGATGGGTAAACCCCACCTTTTCCATTGCCTCCAGCACCAGCCGCTTAGTCTCCGGCGCTACAGGTCGAGTACCGTTAACGACGTGAGATACGGTGCTGACCGACACGCCCGCCTCGCGGGCCACAGTTGTCATCGTCACGGAACCCATGCACATATGGTTGCGCAATTTTTTGCTTTTGTGCCACTCCTGTGAGCATCCACAGCCCCGCAGGGCACAGCACCACGCATTCCCCCACAGCGGGCCCTCAGGAAAGAGAGCACCAGCCCCCTCTCACAGGAAACTGACGCTCTCTTGCACTCACACCTTGCTCACACGAAACACGTGCGGAACTACGCGGAGGGCGTGGGATTCGAACCCACGAGGAGCTTGCACCCCTAACGGTTTTCAAGACCGTCGCACTAGGCCACTATGCGAGCCCTCCAACACCGAAACGAACAGTCGCGGCGTACAAACCTAACGTTACCTGAACACAGCCAAGAGCCAACCCTCGAACCCGCAAATAACTCAAAAGACAGTACACCACGACCTTGCCGTCCACAGAGTCAGTCCAAAATATCTTCGAACAACACCGTCGACAGGTAGCGCTCACCAAAACTAGGAATCACTACAACGATCAACTTACCCGCATTCTCTGGGCGCGACGCAACCTCATTCGCTGCAGCAAGCGCCGCACCAGAAGAAATACCCACCAACAGCCCCTCATCTGTGGCTGCCTTACGCGCCCACTGCACCGACGTCTGAGCATCCACGTCGATGATCTCGTCATACACGCCACGATCCAAGGTCTCAGGCACAAAATTGGCCCCCAGACCCTGGATCTTGTGCGGCCCAGCCTCGCCACCATTAAGAATCGGTGACTCTGCAGGCTCCACCCCGATCACCTGGACCCCAGGCTTGCGCTGCTTCAGCACAGAGCCGACACCCGAAATCGTCCCCCCAGTCCCGATACCCGCAATAAAAATATCCACCTCACCATCAGTGTCACTCCACACCTCCTCAGCCGTCGTCGCCGCGTGAATAGCCGGATTGGCCGCATTCGCGAACTGACGAGCTAGAACCCCACCACGCTGGTCTGCAATCTCATTGGCCTTCTCCACCGCTGCCTTCATGCCGCCCGAACCAGGGGTCAACACGAGCTCAGCGCCATACGCACGCAACAGCGCCCGACGCTCTTTAGACATCGTCTCTGGCATCGTCAGCACAACGTCATACCCGCGCGCTGCCCCCACCATCGCCAACGCGATACCGGTATTACCCGACGTCGCCTCAACAATCGTGCCCCCCGGCTTCAACTCCCCCGACTTTTCCGCCGCATCGATGATTGCCACACCGATACGGTCTTTCACCGAATTCGCCGGGTTATAGAACTCCAACTTCGCAGCCACGGTCACGCCCGCAGCCTTGGCATCAAAAATGCGATTGACTCGCACCAAAGGCGTACGACCAACCAGTTCCGTGACGTCGTTATAGACAGCCATGCCAACCCCTCCTTTAAACGAGACTCACAGCCTCACTCCCCTGCGTCTGGCAGCGGCATAAGCGTCAACCGCCACCAAACAACTGTTTACGTTATGACGCAACAAACACTGGCTTATAAATAGTTCCGACTATCGCCCAAAAAATGACGCACGACAAACACAGACCACCCACACCCCATCGGAACAGGCCTCACACACTGAAACCTTCTCACCCAGCCCACCCCAACCAACACGCCTCAGAAACGCACAAACCTCTCAAAAGAACGACTCGGCGTCGGCCCACGCTGCCCCTGATAGTGCGAACCCGTAGCCGCCGACCCATACGGGTTCTGTGCAGGAGAAGTCAGCTGGAAGAAACACAACTGACCAATCTTCATGCCCGGCCACAACTTGATCGGCAACGTCGCAACATTGCTCAACTCCAGCGTGATGTGCCCCATGAATCCAGGATCAACAAACCCTGCCGTCGCATGCGTCAACAACCCCAAACGCCCCAACGACGATTTACCCTCCACGCGCGCAGCCACATCATCAGGCAACGTCACCGATTCAAAAGTTGACCCCAAAACAAACTCACCAGGGTGCAGCACAAATGGCTCCCCCTCCTCTACCTCCACCAACCGCGTCAACTCAGGCTGATCCGCCCCCGGATCAATGAACGGGTACTTGTGATTATCAAACAACCTAAAAAAACGGTCCAGCCGCACATCAATACTCGACGGCTGCACCATCCCCACATCCAACGGATCGATCTGAACCCGACCCGACTCCAACTGAGCACGAATATCACCGTCTGAGAGCAACACAACACAAGGCTAGGTCACCCCCACACCCACTCCCAGAAAAAACAACCACCCAAAACGCGACAAACATTGCTACTCAATCCCACTCAACAAAAGCATCAACCAGTCGATGGGAGAAAGTGCGCGCGCACCGCGCCGCCAGGACACCCCCGAGTCCTGCCCGCGCCACCGATTGGAACTGCATGCCTTCCCGCACCACACTCGCTCTGGCCACCGCGCTCAGCCTCACCGCTGTCACCTCCCTGGGAGCCACCTCCACCGAAGCCGCCAGCCACACCAACAGCGCCACCCCCATCATCCGCACAGCAGCCCCCAACCCCGCCCTGGCCAAAGCCCTCAACGGCGCAGCCAGCAGCCAGTACCTCCGAGGCAAACTCTCCGGATACGTCACCGACATCTCCACCAACACCCGCATCTGGAACCACAACGCCGCCACCAAACGCCTGCCCGCATCAACCCAAAAACTCATCACCGCCCTGACCGTCCTCGACGCCATCCCCAACGGCACCCAACTCATCACCACCACCACACAAAGCACCGCCAAACCCACCAACATCTACCTCAAAGGCGCAGGCGACCCCACCCTGACCTCCGAACGACTCACCACCCTTGCCCAACGCACAGCAACCGCCCTCAAAAACAAAAAACACACCAGCATCAACCTCTACGTCGACTCCTCCGCATTCCCAGCCCCCACCAATGCCTCCGGCTGGAAAACCAGCTACGTCCCCGCCGAAGTGCAACCCGTCCGCGGCCTCACCCTCTACGGATACAAAGGCGCCGACAACGACCTCGCCGCCGGACGCGCCCTGAGCAAAGCCCTCACCGCCAACGGCATCACCGTCAAAACCCTCTCCCGAGCAACTGCCCCCGCAGCTAGCCAACAACTCTCAGCATCCTGGTCAGCCTCCACCTCAACCATGGTCGCCACCATGCTGCGCACCAGTAACAACACCTACGCCGAATACCTCCTACGCCACGCAGCAGCGACCCGCGGAATGGTGCCCACCTGGGACGCCGCCACCGCAAACGCCCACAAATCCCTCACCAAATACCGCATTAACACCACCGGCCTAACTATCAAAGACGGCTCCGGTCTCTCTCGCGGCACCCGCATGCCCGTCGCCACCCTCACCGGAACAATCCGTACACTGCACAGAACCCCCAGCATGAACACCGTCGCATTCGACATCAGCGCCATGCCCCGCGCAGGCAGCACCGGAACCCTCGCCAACCGCTTCACCATCCCCAGCCAACGCTGCGCCCGCAACGCCGTCATCGCAAAAACTGGCACCCTCGGCGACGTCGTCTCGCTCGCTGGAATCGCCAAAGCACGCAGTGGCCGCACTTACGCCTTTGCCTTCCTTGTCAATAACGTCACGAACATCGGAGCAACCCGAATCGCCATCGACCAAGCCGCCACCACCCTCGTCGGTTGCAAGTAACCCCAATTACTGAGGCGTTCACCACCTCACCCCAGCCACGACAAAGAACACAGCAAACACACCACTAGCGTGGAACACATGACGCAGCCGAGGAACACACCGCCACAGACAAGCACCACCCAACACCTCTGGGAACGTCCAGTCCCCAACATCGGCGACACCTCCTCGGCTGCTCAACGCGCCGAAACCCTCAACGGCTGGGCCTACCCCACCAGCGCCCAAGGAGCCCTACGCGACATCATCACCTCCCGACGCGATGTACGCCGCTTCCGCCCAGACCCCATCCCCGAAGACCTCATCCATTACATCCTCGAATCAGCCCACCTTGGCCCCTCCGTCGGACACAGCCAACCCTGGCGCTTCATCATCGTCACCGACCCCAGCACCCGCGACCACGCCGCCCTCATGGCCGAACGCGCAAAAATCGCCCAAGCACAAACCATGACCACCGAACGCGGCTCCCAACTCCTCGACCTCAAAGTCGAAGGCATCCGCGAAGCCCCCATCGGCATCATCGTCGCCTGCGACCGCCGCACCCCAGCCCCCGGAGTCCTCGGCCGAGCAACCTTCCCCGACGCCGACCTATGGTCCTGCGCCGCCGCCATGCAAAACATGTGGCTCACCGCCCGCGCCGCAGGTTTAGGCATGGGATGGGTAACTCTCTTTGAACCCGACGAACTCGCCCAACTCGTCGACCTACCCCAGAACGTAGAACCACTCGGCTGGCTATGCATCGGCTGGCCTGACGAACTTCCCCCCAGCCCAGGCCTCGAACGCCGCGCCTGGTCCAAACGCCTCCCCCTCGAACCCCTCATCATGCGAGAACGGTGGAACAATACCACCCCCGCACCCACCTCACACCTACACGCTCCCGACCAAAACGCACACGTAGCCACCTACGACGAAGCCGATCTTCTCCTCACCGCCCCCGGGTCTCTAGGCAAACTCGACATAGCCATCAACAAAATCATCACCGCTGGACGAATCAACTTCACCACCGCAACCCTCGTCACAGCATGCGCCGACCACCCCGTGCACGACTTAGGCGTTACTGCCTTCCCCAACTCCATCACTCGCGTCGTCGCCGAAGCAGGCATCGCCGGAAAAGCAGTAGGCACAACCATGGCCGCCGCCAACGGGTTTAACTCCATCATCATCGACTGCGGAGTAGGCACCAGCAGCGACTCCTCCCCCATCACCGCCGCCGACCATACCCACCGCCCCACCGGGCCCCGCGGCGACATCATGCACACCGACGCCCTGACCCCCCGCGACGTTGACATGCTCATCACAGCTGGCCGCACACGTGGAAACACCCTCGCAGATCAAGGTCTAGTCCTCCTCGGCGAAGTTGGCCTAGGCAACACCACCATCGCCGCCGCCTTGACCGCAGCGACAGTCGGCCTCCCCGCACACAAAGCCGTCGGTCTAGGAACCGCCTCTGACACCGCCATGCTCGAACGCAAAACCCACGTAGTTCGCGCCGCCCTCGAACGAATCGGCCTAACCGAAGGAAAAAAGGCCCCCGCATCTACTACCTCCGCCGAGCTACTCACCCACCTCGGCGGAGGAGAATTCGCCTACCTCTACGGCCTGATACTCGGCACCGCCGAGAAGTCCGGAATCGTCGTCCTCGACGGTCTAGCTACCTCCATCCCTGCACTACTAGCCGCCCGCGAAGAACCCGGCGTAGCTGCCTACCTCGTAGCAGGACAAGTAAGCCGCGAATTCTCCCACCAAGCAGTACTTCAAGAACTTGGCCTCGAAGCCCTCATCGACGCTCGCATCCGAGCAGGTGAAGGAGTCGGCGCCATCCTGGGAGCAACCATGCTACTTACCGGCCTGACCGTCCGCCGGGATTCCGCTCGCACCGCTTAGACCACTGATACGCGGCCGGGCAGCGCAACACTGCACGGCCGCAACACCCTCACTCTTGACATCCCTCCAACACCGCAGTGAGTCGAGCCACCAGCGCGGCAGCGGCCTGCCGTGAAAACTCCTCACTCGGATGCGAATCATTCGGCGCCACCGCATAGTCCGAACGCAACACCCCACCAGGGGCAGCCAGCCCGTAGTAATCGAACACGTGGATGTTGTCCCCCGGCTCATCCCATTCCTGCCGCACCCAGCGCGCGAACTCTTCAGCACGCGCCGCTTCCTCTGCAGTTGTGTCTTCCACGGCTCGTGGCGGCACTGTCCAGACCACAAAAGTGGTGTCAGGATGCGCCCGCATTACCTCACGAAGCGCCATGTACTGCGCTTTAAAGTTCGGCAATGTTTTCAACGCAGAACGCACATCCCCTTCACTTTTGGCTCCGGGGGCATCCGCCGCAGCAATCTGAGCAGCAGTGAAACAGTGCTTCCAGACAATAACGTCGTACGAGGCACACAACTCATCGAGGGTTTCCTGACGGAAAAAGCGCCGCTTCCCGCGATGCTTCACCCAGGCACGCCAGTAATCGAAAGGATCATTAGTCCACGAGTGTGGCCAGTGCGGGTATGCAGCTTTGGTGATGCTGTACGCAGTACCGTGCTCGCTGTTATGCGCGGCAAGAAGTTCAGGCACGCCCCCCTTCCACACGTTCTCACCAGTGCTGTGATGAAGATAAAGAATGCTGGTTCCAACAGTTCGAGGGGCCGGAACAAGTGGTTTCTGTTCGTACGAGGGATTGCGACGGCTAGCTCCTTGAACGCAGCGCAAAATGCGTCCAGCACATTTACGGGCGCGTTGTTTAACGTATCGAATACTGATGGCGGTCATGTCACCGGTCCTCTACTACCTCATGGCGTGGCGCTGATGCGCGGATGAGTGAGGTGACAAAGTATCGCCGCCTTTTTCTGGCGTGGATGTACCACCAGTGAGCTAGCTGTAGACTGGCGCCTAGCTTTAAACGGTGTGGAGCACTCAGCGATCGCCACATCTGTGCTGAAGAAAAACCTTCGAGACCAAGACAATCCACTAGATAGACTGGTAAAGTTTTGGAATCGAACAGGCATGCGAGTGTAGTTCAATGGTAGAACATCAGCTTCCCAAGCTGAATACGCGGGTTCGATTCCCGTCACTCGCTCGATTAAAAGGAGATCCGCACCAGTGGTGCGGATCTCCTTTTACATTTGCAGAGCTTTCACCGCGCAGATGTAGTGCGAATCACCCCACGCAGACTTCTGACAGCTACCGAAACAGGTGCAAGACCAGCCTCGGGCATCGTGTCAATAGCATCCATGATCCCACCTAGACGAGAAAGAACATCAGCGTGGACCTGAGCCCAAGTACGCACACGTTCATGAGCATCAGCTGCACCGCCCTCGCTAGCTTCAGACTCCAGAACAACTGTGGTGATGCTGCGAAGCACGTCATAAAGATCATCGCGCAGAGCCTGGCGGGCCAGGGAGTCCCACCTGTTATCACGATCGAGGGCTCCTACTCGAACAAGCAGTTCACCAACACGGATCTGACCAAGCGCCGCGTAGTAGATCGAGGCCACCTCAGCTGGATCAACACCTGTATTCACAGCAATCTCGGCAATATCGAGCAACGAGAAAACAAAGATCAACGCTGAAGCATCACGGGCAAGACCCTCAGGAAGACCACTATCGATGCGGGCGTAGACGTCTTCGCGGAACTCATCGATTTGAGGCCCAGTAAGAAGATCTGGTACCCGATCACGCAGTGACTCCACGACGGGGGCAAATGCCTCGATCTCGTCACCGATGTTCAAATGCGGCGGCCGGTTAGTGACAATCCACCGAACCGCTCGATCAATGAGACGCCGGAACTCTAGGTGAAGTGTGGTCTGAGCAGTGGAAGCAAGCTCATTGTCTAGCGCCTGGACACGTTCAGCGAAAGCACGCTGCCCAAAAACTTCAGAGGCGATCACATAGGCCGCGCCGATACGTTCAACTGTCGCGTCAGTTTCTTCCTGGCACCGGTGCACGAACGTAACGCCACCGCGGTTAACCAGGCCATTAACAAGAACATTGATGATGATGTCGCGGCGAAGCGGATGCTCAGAAAAACGATCTCCGTATCGTTCTCGTAGTGCTTTAGGGAAGTACTTCTCTACATAGCGATCAAGCCACGGGTCATCCGGCAAACGGGAGTTGCCGAGCGCGTTCTTGAGGGAGATTTTGGCGTACCCGACAAGGACACTCATCTCAGGTGAAGTAAGGTCCTCACCACGGCTGAGCCGAGCAGCGAATTCTTCGTGCGATGGAAGGAATTCGAGGTTCCGGTCAAGTTGTCCGGTTTTCTCCAAAGCGTCCATGAGACGAGCGTGTGCTCCTGCCATAGCCGGAGCCTGCATACGCGCGTTGCCTAAGAGAACATTTTGTTCGTAGTTATCGTGCAAGACGGCTGCGGCGACTTCCTCAGTCATGGACTCAAGGAGTTCGTTGCGCTGTTTTCGGGTGAGATCTCCGGTGCGTTCGATATCACCCAGCAGAATCTTGATGTTGACCTCGTGGTCAGATGTGTTGACGCCAGCAGCGTTGTCGATAGCGTCGGTGTTGAGAAGAACGCCGTTGCGGGCTGCTTCGATGCGGCCAAGCTGGCTCAAGCCGAGGTTTCCACCTTCTCCGACAACACGTGCTCGTAGTTCGTTGCCATTAATACGAACTGCATCGTTAGCGCGATCACCGATTTCGGCGTTGGTTTGGGTAGTGGCTTTGACGTAGGTACCGATACCGCCGTTCCACAGGAGGTCAACGGGTGCGCGCAAGATAGCCGCGACGAGCTCGGAGGGCGTCAGTGAGCTCGTGTTTTCCAGTCCGAGAGTTGCGGCTGCTTGTTCACTGATGTCGATGTGCTTAGCGGCACGAGGGTAGATCCCCCCTCCCTCAGAGAGCAGGCTGCGATCGAAGTCATCCCAGGAAGAGCGAGAGAGATCAAAGATGCGCCGCCGTTCAGCGTATGTGGCCGCTGCATCGGGAGTGGGGTCCAAGAAAATGTGGCGGTGGTCGAATGCAGCGACGAGGTGGATGTGTTCAGACAGCAGCATGCCGTTACCGAAGACGTCGCCGCTCATGTCACCGATACCAACAACAGTGAAATCTTGGGTTTGAACGTTAATGCCTAGTTCACGGAAATGACGTTGCACAGAGACCCAGGCGCCGCGTGCGGTGATGCCCATTCCTTTGTGGTCGTATCCAGCTGACCCACCAGAAGCGAAGGCGTCTTGAAGCCAGAATCCATAGTCGACGGCGATGTCGTTGGCGATATCAGAAAAGCGGGCTGTGCCTTTATCCGCTGCGACAACGAGGTAGGGGTCTTCTTCGTCATAGCGGAGCACACCTGCAGGAGTGTGAATTCCCTCGTCAGTGCGGTTGTCTGTGACATCTAGAAGGGAGGAAACGAAAAGCTTGTAAGCAGCGATTCCTTCATTCATCCAGGCATCACGGTCTGTCGCAGCTGGTAGGCGCTTAGCGTAGAAACCGCCTTTGGAGCCGGTGGGGACGATGAGGGCATTTTTGACCATTTGGGCTTTGACCAGGCCCAGAATTTCGGTGCGGAAATCTTCTCGGCGGTCTGACCAGCGCAGCCCACCGCGGGCAACGGGACCAAAGCGCAAGTGAGTTCCTTCAACGCGAGGACTGTAGACCCAGATTTCTACGGCAGGAATGGGTTCAGGAATGCCGAGAATGCCTGCCGGGTGAAGTTTGAAGGCGAGGGTGTCGACGCGGCGGTGAGCATATCGGTTGGTGCGGACGGTGGATGCAACGACGGAGTGCAGGCGACGCCAGATGGTGTCTTCATCAAGGGAGGTTACGTGAGCGATGTTGTCAATGAGTTCGCTCTCGATAGCGGTAACGGCGTCGATACGCCCCGGGTTGTCGGTGCCGCCTGGGAAGGCCTCTGGGTCGAAACGGGCCTCGAAGTAGCGCAACAAAGTGGCAGCGAGCTCGGGGTTGTCGAGGACAACTTGTTCGACGTATTGGCGACTGAAGGTCGATCCAGCTTGGGCGATGTAGGAGGTGATGGCACGCAGCACGGCAATTTCGTCGCCAGTTAGGCCTGCTCGTAGGACGAGGGCGTTGAGTGCGTCTGATTCGGCTCGGCCTGCCCACACATCAGCGACGAGGTCTTCGAAGGCCAGGGTGGAGGTTTCACGGCTGGCGGTGACGCGTCCGGTGCCACGGCGCCAGATGACGTTGTCGGGAATAGATAGGCCGATGTCGTAAACGCAGAAAGAGGTTCCGTCGGCGCGGTGAAGGCGGTAGGGACGTTCGTCGGTGACGCGTACGCCGGTGTCACGGAGGATAGGAACAAGGTCGGATAGAGAGACTTCTTGACGGGCGTAGATTTTCATGCGGCGCTGGTTATTAGGTGCGCCGGGGGTTTGGTGGACAACGGGGCGGATAGAACGTTCGGGTTCGTGTTCGAAGGCTTCGAGGGCCACGACATCAGCCACAGCGACGCGGGGAGCCACATCGGCTTTGTAGACCTGATCGAACCCTCGCCCGTAGCGGGCGATGATGGCGGCAGCGGGTCCTTCGCCGAAGCGGGCGGTGGCGGCTTCGGCGAAGCCTTCGTCCCAGTTTCGAGTGGCTTCAACGATGCGGGCTTCGAGTTCGTTGAGGTCGATTTGGCGCGCATCGGATGCGTCGACGCCGTGGACGATGGCGTAAATCTGTGCAAGGGAGGCGTCGCTGACTCGGGTTCGGTATTCGATTTCGTCGCCATTGAAGGCGGACATGAGGATGTCTTGGATGCGGATGCGTACGTCTGTGTTGTAGCGGTCGCGGGGTAGGTAGATGAGGGCGGTGACATAGCGGCCGAAGGGGTCATGGCGCAGGAAGAGTCGGGTTCGTCGTCGTTCTCTCAGGTGGACGACGGCGGTGGCGACTGCGGTGATGTGTTCGACGGTGTCGTGGAAGAGGTCGTCGCGGGGGTAGGACTCTAGGACCGCGAGGAGATCCTTGCTGAGGTGGCTGTCAGGGACGTAGCCGGCTTCGTGGATGACAGCTTGGACTTTGTCGCGGACGTAAGGCAGGGAGGTGACGGACCAGACGTAGGCGGGGGCGGTGAATAGGCCGATGATGCGACGTTCGCCGGTGACGTTTCCGGCAGTGTCAAATTGTTTGATGCCGATGTATTCGAGGCGCACGCGCCGGTGGACGGTGGAGGTGGCATTGGCTTTTGTGAAGACGTAGGCGACGGGTTTGAGTGCAAGTTGTGCAGCAACGCCAGTAAGGCTCTTGGCGTGGTCGATGGTGGTTTCGGGTGAGCGTCGGGGCGAGAGGATGCCTAGACCGCTTTCGGGTATGCGACGTAGTTCGACGGTGTCGCGACCGTGGCCGTCTTGCTTCCGTTCGACGGTGTAGTCGGCGGCGCCGATGAAAATGAATTGCCCTCCGGCGACCCAGTCCAGGAGAGATCGGGCGCGGTGGACAGTGTCGGGGTCAACGTTGGGAATGTTTTCGGTGAGGTTGTCGCGGATTTCTATGGCGCGGGCTTGGAGAGCATCGAAGTCGTCGACGGCGGCGTGGACGTCGCGGACGACGTTGAGGAGTTCAGCGGCGAGATTTTCTTCGGTTGCGTGGTCGTTGAGCCGGTCGATTTCAATATGGATCCAAGATTCGCGCAGGGCGTCGGTAGGGGTGGGGTCTGTTTGTGCCCCAGAGGCAACATCGACGACGTCGGTGAGGGTGCCCTCGTCGTCGCGGCGTACGTAGATCTGGGGGTGAGCAATGAAGTGGACGCGGGTTTTGGTGTGTTCGAGGTGTTCCAGTAGGGAGTCAACGAGAAAGGAGGCGTCGTCGGTGGCGACGTGGACGACGGTGTGGCCGCTTGCCCAACCGTCACGTTCAACGGTGGGGGTGAAGACGCGGACGCGTTCGCGGGTGGTGGTAGTGAGTTGATGGGCGGTGGCGAGCATGGATGCTGCGGCGCCGGCGAGTTCTTCGGGGGTATGGGTGAGGAGTTCCTCGGTAGCGACGTGGTGGTAGAAGCGTTCGAGGTAGGTGGTCATGGTCTCAACGCCGCTGCGGTCTCCTACGTGTGCTGCGGCTGCGATGGTGGCGGCGGCTGCTTCGAGGTGACTTGCGCGCAGAGCCTGGTCTTTGCCCATGACGTCCCTTTCGTGGTGTATACACGCTGTGGTCGCGGGCTACCCGGCATTCAGTCTCCCGACGTTGGCAGACCGCGGCTGACCGTATCCCACCATTGGTTGGGACACTGATGGTGGATCAACACTGTTTTGCTGTCTCGTATTTCAGACTTGCCTTAAGCACTGGGGTGGGCCCTGGGTGAGTTTTCTGCGCAGAGAGTGTTTTCGAGTTTGTTCGCGACGGCACGTAGGGCATTAATGAGAACGGGCTCGCGCTCTGTAGGAAGGCGTTCATCTTCGACAGTGAAAGCCAGTGCTGCGCAAGGCCATCCAAGATGGTCATGTATGGCAACCGCGACGCTACTCATGCCAGCGGTGATTTCACCTCGTTCAACGGCCCAGCCGCGGGCGCGGACCTTTTGGAGGGTGGTACGCAGACGCCCTGGAGACCAACTGGTTTTGTCAGCGCTGCTATGCGGAAAGGCTGCGGCATCGGGATAGAGAGCGCGGATTTGTTTGGCAGGTAGTGCAGCAAGGATCGCCCGGCCGCTGGCGGTCAGGTGCGCGGGTAGGCGTACACCTGTTTCTGAGACGAGCATGGGACGTCGGGGGGCACGTACTTCGGATACGTAGACAACGTTTTGGCCTAGAAGGACCGATAAGTGAGCGCTTTCTCCTATGCGTTCAACGAGGGCATCGAGAGCCGGGGTGGCGATACGGGCGATGGGTACTTGCCGGGAGTAGGCGGTTCCAAGTTCAGCTGCAGCTGGTCCTATTCCGTAGAGATGTTCGGTTTCGAGGTGGACAACGAAACCGGTTTCGATGAGTGCGGCAAGCAGGTGGTAGACACTGGATCGAGGCAAAGAAAGTGCTGTTGCGATTGACGCAGCTGAAACAGGTCCCCGCCTCGTCCCTAAATAGCGCAGAATCCTAAGAGCACTCATCGCGGCGGGAACTTGAGCCACACGAACTCCCTACGTTGTTTTCATGCTGCCGACCGTGTTCTGGTGCGACATCATCCGCACGATAACGAGTTCACGGCACAGAATTGGTCGATCTCAGTGTGTATTTGCTGGGAGCGATAGAAATTGTCGAACGATCGCATCGTGTCAATTCATTGGAGAGGGGGCCCACATGTCCAAACCGAACAACCCCAACGGTGGACAAACACACGCCACGACCACAGCCACGACGGTGCATGAGCATGGCGAACTTACGCGCGGCCTCACCCTGCGACACATCACTTTCATCGCGCTCGGTTCGGCTATCGGAACAGGCCTGTTTTACGGTTCAGCCGCGGCTATTCAGGCTGCTGGCCCTGCGGTGATTTTGGCGTATCTCGCCTCAGGCGCTGCCGTGTATATGGTGATGCGTGCTTTGGGTGAGATGGCTGTCCGGCACCCTGTCTCGGGATCTTTTGGGCAGTACGCAGCTCGCTACATGGGGCCGTTTGCTGGGTTTTTAACCGGGTGGACGTATGCCTTCGAGATGCTTGTCGTTGCGGTCGCAGATGTGACTGCTTTTTCTGTTTATATGGCTTTTTGGTGGCCGCAAACGCCTCGCTGGATTTGGGTCACAGCTGTGATCTGTTTTATCGGAGCTGTGAACACTCGGCACGTCAAAGTTTTTGGTGAGCTCGAGTTTTGGTTGACGATCGTGAAGGTCAGTGCGATTGTCGCGATGATTATTGGTGGATCATTCCTCATGTTTAAAGGAATCACCTTCGAACCCGGCGTAGCCGTGGGACCGCACAATCTTTTTGACCACGGCGGCTTCAGCCCTACAGGAATGGCTGGGATTATCGCATCTTTGTCGATTGTGGTTTTCGCCTTCGGCGGAGTAGAGAATGTTGGCATCACTGCAGGTGAAGCATCTGATCCTAAGCGAGCAATTCCGCGGGCAGTGGGCTCTGTTCCGGTACGTATTTTGATTTTTTACGTACTCACCATGGTTGTCATCATGTCACTAGTTCCATGGAATCGAATTACGGGTGACTCGAGTCCATTTGTGCAGATTTTCTCTACGCTTGGAGTCCCCGCTGCACCTTCGATTCTTAACGTGATCATTATTACGGCTGCAGTTTCTGCGATTAATTCAGATACTTTCGGTGCTGGCCGCATGCTATACGGATTAGCTAAGCAGGGACAGGCACCGAAAGTGTTTGCTCAAGTATCAAAGCATGGTGTCCCATGGATGACCGTAGTGGTCATGTGTGCAGCATTAGCGGTAGCAGCTGTACTTAATGCGGTTATTCCCGAGAACGTATTCAAAATCATCGCCTCGATTGCAACGTTCGCGACGGTGCTTGTGTGGCTGATGATCTTGTTGTCTAACTTGGCAATGCGCCGGGAGATCAAGCAGCGGGGTTTACAGGAGTCCGAGTACCCGGTGCCATTCCACCCTGTCGGAACATGGGCAACATTCGCGTTTCTTGTGTTCGTAGTGGGCGTGATTGGTTGGTTCCCTGATACGCGGGTGGCTTTGTGGGTGGGGTTGATCTGGGTTGCCCTACTCACGATCGCGTATTTCACCTTGGTTCCCCAGCATGGTCGCCAGCAGCCTTCACTTGAGGACAAGACCCCAAGGGAATCCTGATCTTCCTGTAGGTGCTACGTGGGGCGGTGTTGTCGCGGGTATTGCGGCAACACCGCCCCACGTCTATACAGTGATGGATGCATGTGTGATCTAGCTCACTTTACGGAAAATTAGACCATCCCACTGCCCGAATATGCACCCAGCTCAGAGACTTACGAACCCCATCACACCGCCCGCCAGCAGCATTGAGGGCAGCCTCACCTCACTATCGCTGCGAAAACGGTTCCCTAACCTGAAAACAACAGACCTGCGGACAGCACAATCCTTTCTCAGAAAGTAGGCACCATGTCCACGCTTCCAATCATTTCCTCCTGCACCACCACTTCTTGCTCCTTCAACGACTCCGGCTGTACCGCTGGCGCAATCACCGTTGGTGGCACAAACGGCACCGCCTCCTGCGGTACTTTCATTGCCCTCGACGCCCGTGGCGGACTCACTGACACCAACGGCCGCGTCGGGGCATGCCAGCGTCTGGAATGCACCCACAACACTGACCTGATGTGCACCGCCGAAGCCATCAGCGTCGGCGGTGACACCGCGACCTGCGAGCACTACAGCAACGCCTGAGCCCTCACAGCCGAAATTACTGGCGTCATAAAAACAGGTGCCTAAAAGTGTGTGGCCCCCACCAGCGTGGAGGCCACACACTTTTGATCTCAATCACATGCGCGGATGGACGCGATGAGATCGAGTTTGAGAAACCGCTGCTGCCAACGTGGATTGGACATCATCAACCGTGGCAGCAGTGGGAAGTTCGACGTGAACGATCCGGCTCATTCCCCCAAGCGGACCAATGTGCATGAGCGTAATGCCGGTGGAATCAACATCTACGCAATAGACGCGATCCTGGGTATGCTCACAGCCCCCATGAGATGGGCGTTCATCAAGCACATCACCATCAGCAAGACCTTCCACCACAGCAGTAATGACGGCTCGAAGTTCATGGTTAGGGAACGATAAAACAGCATCGTGAGCCTCGAGGCTGCCCATCACCCCCGATCCGCACAATGGCGAAACCGGGTAGTTTTTCATCGCGATGGCCGAGACCGGCGCCACTCCCGCGCTGTCATGAACTAGCACCCGATTGATGTTCACGACTGCGAGCGCGCCGCCGGCCTCGATTACCGCGGCCACGTCTTCCGGAATCCCAGGACTATTGGCCCACCCATCGCGCTCATCCTCGGGGATCCACTGCAACACCCCCAGGTAGTGCAGTGTTGCCGCGAGGATTCGTACGCGCGGGTCAGGGGATTCGAGTCTGATGTCGACTCGGACCTCCTCGAGCACGTCTGTCGATGGGGCACCCATGCCGGAATGACGCGAGAAGGCGAGCAGGATCCGGCCCTTTGAATCCAAACCATGCGCTGCGACCTCGAGGCAGGACTCGGGGTCGATCCGATAGCGCATCAGCGTTGCCGCACCCTCGCCACCCACGAGACGTCGTGCCAGGGACGTTGCTCGCGCGTTGGAGCAGATGCTCGGTGTTGGGTTGACGGCCATGTATCGCCTCCTCATTAAGGTAAGCCTAACTTTAGTTGCGAGTCGGTCAGTTGACCACCCCTATCGGACGATCTTCTTAATCTTTGGCAAATTCATTGCGTCACAACGCAAATAACTGCTAGAAGTCCGCCGCAATAACCAGCCGCCACCACCCACACTCACCCCCCAGGCAAACACGCACGCAACGCCCGCGCAGCACCCTCAGGGTCATCAGCCTGCGTCAACGCCCGAACCACCACCACCCGCTCAGCACCAGCATCCACAACCCGCCCCACCGACGAGACATCAACACCCCCAATCGCAAACCACGGCTTACCCACCCCCGCCCGCGCAGCCTCAGCCACCAAACCCAACCCCACCGCAGCACGACCCGGCTTCGTCGGCGTCGCCCACACCGGCCCCACACAGAAATAATCCACCTCCGGCGCCGCCATCGCCGCAACAAACTGCTCCCGCGAATGCGTCGACACCCCCACCAAAGCCCCCGGACACACCGACTTCACATGCACCGGCGACAAATCCTCCTGCCCCACATGCACCACATCCACCCCAGCCACCAACCCCACATCAGCACGATCATTCGCCGCACACAACGCCCCCGCCGCACGCGCCTCCTGACGCACGATCCGCAACGCCTCCACCTCATCAGCCGTCGAAATCGACCGATCCCGCACCTGAACAACATCCACCCCACCGGCAAAAACCCGCCGCACAAAATCCCGCAACTCCCCCGCCGAATCCCGCGCATCCGTACACAAATACAACCGCGCCCGCCCGAGCCGACGAACAACATCCACACCCGAATTCTCCAACCCGACACCCTCACAAGAAGCCATGCAGGTACGGTAAACCGCAGCATCCGCGGGAGCCCCACAAACGGGCTGAGAGGGTGGCACGCAACCAAAGCGCCCACCGACCGCTCGAACCTGTCCGGTTAACACCGGCGAAGGGAGGAAGCTGTGCGCATCGCCATCATCGGCGCCGGCATCATCGGACTATCCATCGCATGGCACCTGCACGAAGCAGGCACACACGTCGAACTCATCGACCCAACCCCAGCCAACGGCGCCACCCACGCAGCCGCCGGCATGCTCGCAGCCACCAGCGAAACCACCTACAACGAACACCACCTCACCCCCCTCATGCTCGCCTCCGCCGCCCTCTACCCCCACTTCATCCACCGCCTCACCACCACCACAAACCTACCCACCGGACACCAAAACACCCCCACCCTCCACATCGGCACCGACACAGCCGACCGAGAAACCCTCCACAACCTCGCCACCTACGCACACAGCCTCGGCCTCACCCTCACACCCCTCACCACCCGCCAAGCCCGCAAACTCGAACCCCTCCTCACCCCCACCATCTCCAGCGCCCTGCACGCCCCCCACGACCACCAAGTCGACCCCCGCCTCCTCGCCCACGCACTCCTAACCGCCCTGACCAACGCAAACATCCCCATCCACCCCACCCCAGCAACCGGCATCACCCACACCGACAACACCGACCCCACCAGCCCCGTCACCGGCATCACCCTCACCAACGGCCACACCATCCCCACCGACCACGCCATCATCGCCAACGCCACCAACGCCACCAACCTGAGCGGCCTACCCCTGAACCTCACCAGCCTCATCCGCAACGCCTACGGCGAAGTCATCCGCCTCACACCCCCACCCAACCTCCGCCACAACCTCACCCACATCATCCGCGGACATGTCAAAGGCAACCCCATATACATCGTCCCCCGCACCAACGGAAACCTCATCCTCGGCGCCACCACCCGAGAAAACGAAACCCCCCACGTCCAAGCCGGCGGCATCCACACACTCCTACGAGACGGCATCCACCTCCTCCCCTGCATCGAAGAATTCACCATCACCGAAACCATCGCCAGACCCCGCCCCGTCACCAAAGACAACGCCCCACTCCTAGGCCCCCTCAGCACCACCATCACCCTAGCCACCGGACTAGGCCGCAACGGCATCCTCCTAGCCCCCGCCATCGGCGCCGCCATCACCGCCACCATCACCACCCCACCAACCACCCACCCACTACCCGACATCACCGCCTTCACACCCCACCGCTTCACCACCAACCCCTAACCACCCACCACCAAAGGACCCCATGAACACCACCATCACCATCAACGGCAAACCTCACACCCTGCCCACCAAAACCACCCTGCGCGACATCATCACCCACATCACCGGCCACACCATCACCCCCGAAGGCCGCACACCCACCGGCACCAGCCTCGGCATCGCCATAGCCCTCAACAACGAAATCATCCCCCGCAACAACTGGGCCACCACCATCCCCGGCCCCAACGCCCGCATCGAAATCGTCACCGCCGTCCAAGGAGGGTAAAACCATGACCCCCACCATCCCCCCACTGACCATCGACAACACCCCCCTGGCCTCCCGACTCATCACCGGAACCGGCGGCGCACCCAACCTCGACATCCTCCGCGAAGCGCTCATCGCCTCTCACACCAACCTCACCACCGTCGCCATCCGCCGCTACACACCCACCCAAACCGGATCCCTCTTCGACCTCCTACGCTCCCTCAACATCCGCATCCTGCCCAACACCGCCGGATGCCGCACCGCACATGAAGCACTCCTGACCGCAGAACTCGCCCGCGAAGCACTCGAAACCGACTGGATCAAACTCGAAATCATCGCCGACGACCAAACCCTCCTCCCCGACCCCATCGAACTCATCGACGCCACAGAACAACTCGTCAACCGCGGCTTCAAAGTCTTCGCCTACACCAACGACGACCCCATCACCGCCCAACGCCTCGCCGACCTCGGCTGCACCGCCGTCATGCCCCTAGGCGCCCCCATCGGAACCGGCCTGGGCATCCTCAACCCCCACAACATCGAACTCATCACCCACCGCCTACACGTGCCCGTCATCCTCGACGCCGGAATCGGAACCGCCTCCGACGCCACCCGCGCCATGGAACTAGGCTGCGATGCCGTCCTTCTTGCCACCGCAGTCACCCGCGCCCAACACCCCACCCACATGGCCAGCGCCTTCGCCCACGCCGTCGAAGCTGGCTACCTCGCCCGCCACGCCGGACGCATCCCCCAACGCATCCACGCCCACGCGTCCTCACCCACCACAGGCATGGTTACACCATGAACACCTACCCGCCACTAGTCGACCCCGCCCCCGAACTCACCACCCACCAAGCCCAACGCTACGCACGCCACGCCATCCTCCCCGAACTCGGCACCCTCGGCCAACGACGACTACTCAACGCAAAAGTCCTCGTCATCGGCGCCGGCGGCCTAGGATCACCCATCCTCCTCTACCTTGCCGCCGCTGGCATCGGACACCTAGGCATCATCGACGACGACACCGTCGACCTATCCAACCTCCAACGACAAATCATCCACACCACCAACAACATCGGCACCACCAAAGTCGACTCCGCCCGCACCGCCATCACCAACATCAACCCCACCATCAACATCACCACCTACAACCAACGACTCACCCCCGAAAACGCCCTCGACATCCTCACCGGCTGGGACATCATCGTCGACGGAACCGACAACTTCGCCACCCGCTACCTCATCGCAGACGCCACCGAAATCCTCAACACCCCCTGCGTATGGGGCGCCATTCTGCGATTCGACGGCCAACTATCCACCTTCTGGCCCGGCAAAGGCCCCGTCTACCGCGACCTCTTCCCCGACCCCCCCGACCCCAACAGCATCCCCTCCTGCGCCCAAGCCGGAGTACTCGGAGCACTCTGCGCCTCCATCGGATCAGCCATGGCCATGGAAGTCATCCGACTCATCACCGGAATCGGCACCCCACTCATCGGCCGCCTCATGATCCACAACGCCCTCACCGGAACTTGGAAAGAACTGACCATCCACCCCGACCCCAACCGCACCCCCACAACCACACTCACCACCTACCCCACCACCTGCACCCAACCCCCACAACCACTCATCTCCGAACACACCATCACCCCCACCGAACTCCACACCCTCCTACGCGACCGCACCAACGGCACTATCGAATTCACCCTCATCGACGTCCGCGAACCAACCGAACACGAACTCGTCACCATCGACGGAGCTACCCTCATCCCCAAAAACGACATCATCACCAACTCCACCACCGTCCCAACCCACCAACCCGCCATCCTCTTCTGCAAATCCGGCACCCGCTCCAGCGAAGCACTCACCACCCTCCTCAACACCGGCCGCGACGACGTTTGGCACCTCCAAGGAGGCATCCTCGCCTGGATCGAACACATCGAACCCCACAAACCCCGCTACTAACCGGGAACACCACCCCCACCTCAACCGGTCCTACACACGACCAACCTTTCAACCACATCCCGAGCGGAGACAGACCACGTGGGGACCACACCGCGCACCACCACCGGCATACCCGACCTCGCCCGCGCCATCCTCACCCTCACCGGAGCATGGCTCCTAGCCATCGGAACCGCCCTGCTCGCCAGCCCCAACCCAAGCTTCATCACCACCAACCTCATGACCAGCCTGCTACTAAGCACCTGGCCCGTATCCCCCATCATCACCGGACCAGTCCTAATCGCGTGGTGGTTCCGCTCACGCAAACACCCCCACTGGTGGCGCGCTCGCCGACGACAATTCGCCACCATCAACGCCGCCGTCCTACTCGCCTGCGCCCTGGCCGTCGGCATCCTCGAAACCATCCCTCTGCTAGCCACCACTAGCAACAGTTCCCCCTTCCAACCACTAATTGGTATGTGCCTATGGCTGCTATGGTCTGGGCAAATCTTTTGGACTCCCCTGCTAGGAGCCCTCATCGGCCCTCAGAAAACACAACAACCACACACCGACACCACCGACAACAACACCCCATAAACAAGGAACCCCTCACACCTACCTCACCCCTGACCACCACGGCCACGCAACGCCGCAAGCCTTTCGTTATAGGCACGCAACTCCGCATCGCCATCCCGATCCGCTTGACGATCCTTACGGCGTGCCTCCCCCTCATCAGCTCGCATCCACACCACTGCCACCGCCAACGCCAAAATCAGCATCGGAATTTCACCAATAGCCCAGGTGATCCCACCACCTACACGCTGATCGGCAATCAGGTCAGTCACATACGGCACCTTTAATGCCCGGAAAGTATCCCCGGCAATCACATTCGCCGCCGTCATAATTGCCACCCCAAAAAATGCGTGAAACGCCATCGTGGCAAACAACAACACCAAACGAAGACTCGGAGCCCACCGATTCGGGCCCGGATCAATACCAATCAACGACCAAGCAAACACATACCCAGCGGCCATGAAATGCACAACCATGGCGATATGCCCCACGTGAGTGGTCAACGCCAACTCATACAAGTCGGTGAAATAGAACACATAGATCGAACCAACAAAGTTCACCGCACCCACAATCGGGTTGGTCCAAAATCCCATCCAGCGCGAATGCGCCGTCGACAACAAAAACTCGCGGGGCCCAAGGGTTTTATCCCGCCGCGCTTTCAATGCCCGAGACGCCAACGTCAACGGCGCACCCAGCACTAAGAACAACGGAATCCCCATCGTCAAAGTCATGTGCTGCAGCATGTGCGCAGAAAACATAATCCGCCCGTATATGGCCGGTGCACCACTGGTCACCCAGAAGAAAAACAACCATCCAAGGGTCCACCAGATCGTGCGACCAACTGGCCACCGATCCCCCCGACGGTGCAACCGCGCTACAGCGGCGTAATACAACCCCACGGCGAGAACAACCACCGTAAGGAAAAGCCAATCAATCCGGATAGCGGTAAACCATGTCGATCCGGTAAGGGGCGCGGCAGGAAGTGGATACCCAGTAATGGAAACAGCTGGGTCAGGAGATTCTGCTTGAGCAACAGGAGGAGCTGTACGGCTAAGCGCCGACCCCAAACCCATCGCAACTGACATGAGCACAATTTCGGTCATGGCCAAACGCACGAAGGCTTTTGCTGAAGAGTCACCGTCATGAACTTCAGCGATGATGCGCTTGCGCATCATCCAGCCAGCAACGCCAAGCACCACCACCAGAAGCAACTTGGCCAGGAGAATAAGCCCGTACTGACTGCTCAGGTCACCGATTCCGGTCAGCCGCAAAGATGCCGCCAAAATTCCCGAGACGAGCACACCAAAATAGGCCCAACCCGCCAAAGCGGAATAGCGGCGTACCGACGTGCCGAAATCACGGTTGAGCAGCGGCCGCAGTATTCCTAGAGCCACCAGACCACCGAACCATACAGAAGCGCCAATGATGTGAACTGCTAGAGAGTTAACGGCCGTGTCATGAGCAGCGGCGCCTGCGGCGTGCCCGGCCAAAGAAAGAATGGCCAGGGCAATAACCCCTAGGGCAGCTGCCCAGGTAATGGAGTTCACGGTGCGTGCGCATGTGGCTAGGGCGGTCGCGCCGATGGCGAATCCCCAGGAGAACAAGTAGACGCGGAAAAGGTCAATCTCCCACAGGAAGGGCAGCTGTCCAGAAAAAAGAGGAGAGGAGAGCTGAACACCAGAAACGTTAGAGAGCAGAAGAAGCATATGAATGCCGCCAGAAAGGGCCCACACGATGCCAGTAGTGACAGCGATACGGCAGGCGGTGCGACGGCGTTGGGTAGTGGCCCGTTCTGGGATGATGGTTCCAGCCATCAGGAGTAGGCCAATGGTGATAGCAGCGCTGATGTCGTGAATGGTTTTGGCGATCGGTACGCCCCACACAGCAGTGGGTCCACCGTCGGCGAAGCCGGGGACACCGGCGAGGGCTCCGCCGAGCCATCCGGCGAGGATGGTGGCCAACACGGCGACAGGCCAGGTGATCAGGCTGGCGGTGGTGATAGTGGCAAAGGGAGTGCCTGGGTGGTGTTGCGCCCCGGGGCGGGTGGTGGCTTTGTCTTTGCTGTGGGGCGGGATAGGCATGTTCCCACCCTAAGTCTGAGCAGGCCGCAGGTCTGTTGTTCGTCTTGACGGCGTGGGTGGCTGAGCCGATAGGGGCGTATGTCTGTGTCCCGTCTGCGTCTTGCTCGCAGGTCTTTGGGTGCTCGTGTGTCTCGAGCATTGCCGGTGGTGATGTTGTTCGTGGTGTCGTTATTGACGGCGCTGTTGTGGATGCGCGCGGTGGTGGTGTCGTGGTCGGCGGTGTCGTGGCTGTCGGCCAATGATGTTGTGACAGCACGGTCAGTGGGGTGTGTGGATGGGGTGTGTCGGGCACAGTGGCCTGGTGGTCAGATACGGGTGATTCACGATCCGGGTTTGTTTGCTCCGCAGCAGGGGAATGAGTTGTCGGTGGTGGAGCGTGGCGGGGTGTTGCATGTGGCCGGGTGGAGTGCCGTGTCAGATGCGGTGTTGTTGGTGTTTTTGGCGGTGTGTTTCACCGGGTTCATGGTCAGTTGGATACGGCGGGTATTGGAGTCGGCGCCGATCGTGGATGAGGACGTTGTGGGTGAGGTTGGTGAGGCGTAGCGGTACCTGGTTCAAGGTGGGTGGCCTCGGCCACGAACCGAGGCTACCCACCTGAGTTTTAGTTGGTGCGGGTGATGGGCGTGCTTGCGTCGGTGGGTAGCAGACCTTGGTCGGCGAATTGTCGGGCGACGGTGAGGAATGTGTCGTTGGCTTGGGGGATATCGATGGAGACGCGCACGCCTTCACCGGCGAAGGGTCGGACGGTGAGATGGGCTGCTTCGCAGGCGGCGACGAATGCTTCGGTGGCGTTGCCGAGGGGAAGCCAGACGAAGTTGGCTTCGGAGTGGGGGAATTTCCAGCCCATGTCAATCAGGGCTGCTTCTACGCGTTCGCGTTCGGCGACGATGGTATCGACACGTTCGGTGAGTTCTTCGTCGGCGGCTAGAGAGGCGACTGCAGCGTCGTGGGCGATATCGGTGACGACGAATGGCAGGCGCGTTTTGGTAAGAGTGTCTGCGGATGCGGGTGAGACGACTGCGTAGCCGATACGTAGGCCAGCAAGTCCGTAGGCCTTGCTGAAGGTACGCAGGATGATGACGTTGGGGTATTTGCGTAGGAGGGCGCTGCTGTCAATGGCGGCGGGGTCTCGGTTGAATTCGATATAGGCCTCGTCGATGGCGACGAGCACATCGGAGGGGACGCGTTCGAGGAAGTCGATGGCTTCGCGGTGGGTGATGATGGGGCCGGTGGGGTTGTTGGGGGTGCAGAGCAGGATCAGGCTGGTTTCGGGGGTGATGGCAGCGGCCATGGCTTCTAGGTCGTGGCGCCCGTCAGCTAGGAGGGGTATTTGGACGGAGCGTCCTCCGGCGAGGGCGATGAGGATGGGGTACATCTCGAAGGAGCGCCAGGCGTAGATGACTTCTTTTCCGGTTTCTACAGTGGCGGTGACGAGTTGTTGGAGTACTCCAGAGCTGCCGGCACCGGGGATGATGTGGTCGGGGCTGACGTCCCAGCGGGTGGCTAGGGCGGTGCGTAGGTCGTGCATGTCCATGCCGGGGTATCGGTTGAGGTGTGCCACGGCGTGGTTAATGACGTTGATGACAGATGGCAGCGGGGGGTAAGGGTTTTCGTTGCTGCTCATTTTGAATGCGTCGACGCCATCTGCCTGCTGAGGGGGGCGGCCGGGTTTGTAGGAGACGACTCCCTCGAGGGCGGGTCGGGTGCGCAGGCGGTGGTTGGTGGCGTCGGTCATGCGGTCAACTGTACGAGTGGTTGACCGCATGACCGGAGTGAGTTTTCGGTTTTTTTAAATCTGTCCGCTCAGATTCCCTGGAGATTGCGAGTTTGCTGGTACTACAGGGGTTTTGGAGCGGGGTGGGGAGGCTTCCGGCGGGTTGTAAGGCGGGTCGTCTTCCGCCGGCGGCGGGGGTGGCGGTGGCGGAACATTGTCCCGTGGCGGCGGGGGCGTCCAGCGGTCGTCGGGAGTTTTGTCGCGTGGCGGTCTGGGGGTCTGGGGCGAGGAAGGTGGTTTGGGCCGTGAACCTTCAGGGCGCGGCGGAGTGGGGCGACGAGTGGGGCGTCCGGGTACCGGCGGCTCGTTCGGGGCGATGATGTCGGGACGTTTTCCTTTGGGTTTATTCGTTTCTTTACCCGAGGAGGTGTTGTCGTTGTCGCTGGGGCGAGGGCTGGTGCTCACGTTGGGTGCCCGGGTGCCGGTGGAGGGCACGGAGGTGGCTGGGTCGGGGTGCAGGGTGTTCTTGTAGTGGTTTCCCCAGGAGAGGATGGCTCCTACGGTGGCTGGGTCGTTGGTGTAGTGGTAGAGGCCGCGGGCGAGTCCTTCAGCGTTGTTGAGGTCGTCTCCGCCTCGACAAATCGCGGCGGCGGCGGTGAATGCAGCGTCGTCGATGTTGTCGGGGTTGGCGGTGCCGTCGGCGTTGCCATCGTGGGCGTCGAGGTACCAGCTGCCTGGTAGGAATTGCAGTGGTCCCATGGGTCGGTCGTAGTTGCCGTCTCCGTCGAGTTTTCCGGAGTCGGTGTCAAGAACCAGGGCGGTGCCGATGCTGCGGCCATCCAGGCGTACGCCACGGATTTGGGCGACGGTGGTGCCTGCGGCGTCGTAGGTGGTTCCTGCGCCGTGGTCACTGGCGATTTTTCCGATGCCTGCGAGCATCCACCAGGAGGCGTGGCAGCGGGGGAATTCGGTGTTTGCTGCTGCTTCTGCGCGGCGGTAGGCGGCCAAGGCTCGGGGTGGGATGGGGCCAGAGTTGTTGGCGTTTTGTGGTGCGGTGATATTTCCGGCTAGGGCGCCTTGGGCGTCTTTGAGGGTTTGTTTGACTTTGCTGTCGGTGATGGACAGAGGATAGCCATATGAAGATAGAGCGACGTAGTGGGGGGTGCTACTGGCGCGGGGCATGGATCGGGGGGTTTCGGTTCGATCCGCGAATGCGGCGGCGACCAGGCCTCCTGTCACGACAACTGCGATAGCACTGGCCCCGATCGCGAGGGCTTTGCGTCGACCCCCGCGCCTGTTGGAGGTGTCGCTCTCCCCTAGCCTGGTGACTTCGTCAGACTCTTGCATTTCTTCTCCTGGCTCGATTCCGCCTGAGTTGGTTCGTCGACCACCTGTGAGGGAAGGGCGATGAGACAGCACAAAGCGGGCACCGGGGGAATCGAGCAGTCACATCCGGTGCATGGAAGTTTTTCGGGGCCAACCTACCCGCAGGTGGCGGTTTGACGGAACCCTGGTCCCAGTTCGCCTGTGCGCTGGGCAAGTCAATATCGAGATTGACGGCGTATCTTCTCGGATATTGGAATACGCGGTGGAGGTAGCGTCGCTGCTACAAGCGTTTCTGAGACATCCCTGAGCCTATTCAGGTCACCTTGAGGAGGCGGAAGCTGTGGGAGCTGGGAAGGGAAGTTGATCCTTCTCACAGACAGGCAGTTTCGCGTGGTCAGGTTCTGTCCAGTCGATGGTGGGTTCCCCTGGACCAGGGGTCCACGTCGGGCTGGCAGTGGGGTTGGGACGGCAAGTTGGCATGGGCGTGGTGGGGGCGCTGGGCGTAGTGGTGGAGGTGGGGTTGGGGCTAGTTGGTGTGGTGGAAGTGGGAGCTGGTTGGGTAGGCCTCGCCGTGGTGGGTGTGGGCGTGGTAGGTGTTGGCTTGGGCCGTGTTGTGGCTGGCGGGCGCGGCGTGGTGGGTGTGGTGATAGGTGTGGTGGGCTTCTTGGTAGGTGTGCTGGGTTTGCTGGTGGCAGTGGGTTTGGTGCTCGTGGGAGAAGCTGTGGCTGTGGGGGCGGGGTGAGTTTCCGAAGCGGTGGTGTCTGTGGTTTTGCTTGGTACTGCGTGGACTTCACGCGGTGGCGTGACTGGGACGCGGCCATCTCGGTAGGCCATGGCTCCGGCGATGACGTCTTGAACGTATTGGCTTGAGTTGTTGTAGCGCAGAATGGCTTTAGCGAGGTCGGTGCTGTTAGTCATTTTTCCGCCGCCGCCGCATAGATACAGGGCGGCGCTGGCAGCAGCGTCGTCAACTTGGGAGGGGTTTGCGGTTCCGTCTGCGTTGCCGTCTGTGCCGGCACCTGCGTTCCAGGTGCCGGGGATGAATTGCATGGGGCCAACTGCTCGGTCGAAGAGTGTGTCGCCGTCGAGGGCACCGTGGTCGGTGTCGTTGATGCGGGCGATTCCTGGGGTTTGGCCGTCTAAGCGTGGGCCGAGAATTCGGGTTCGGGTGACTCCGTTGGCGTCGACGTCGCCGTTAGATGCGTGTCCGGATTCGACACGGCCGATTCCGGCGAGGAGCCACCAGGGCATTTTGCAGGAAGGTGCGCGTTTAGCAGCGAGGTATTCGCCCCGTTTGTAGGCCAGGACCATGCGTGCGGGGATGGTGCCGTTCACGGGGGCAGCGGTGACTTTGCTTGCTGGGGGCACGGCTGCGGCGGAGGCAGTCTTCATCGCAGCTTGGATGAGTTGTGCTGCTTCTACGGGGGTGAGGGGATGCCCGCTGGGGGTGGTGGCCGGTGAGGTAGAGGTGGCCGGGGATGTGGCTGGCGGTGGAGTGGTGGTGGCTGCTCCGACGCTGAGCACGCCAGTGGTGACGATGCCCGCTGCGGCGAGCCCTGCTACTACTCCGCTGATGTGCCCGCGGGTGAGTTTGATGATTTTGGTGTTGGGTGTGGCTGGGGTGCTGGTTTCGTTGAGGTTGTGATCGCTGGTGGTTTTCGCGTGATGTGCGTCCGCGGCACGGTCCTCGTGGTTTTTTCGGTTACGTGCGAATCCGCCCAACATCAGCTGTGTCAGCCCCTCACGACTTGTCCCTGGTGGTTTTCACCATTCAACGGGGTGAGGGCGTTTGAGTCCCGTATTGTCGTATCCAACTCGCATATAAATTGCGGGGTGTCTTTTCAGGATGTCGTGTCTGTGGCGGCTCTATGTGGTTGGCGTGGGCAAATGCAGTTTCATAGCGCGAGCTGTGTGGGTGGTGGGTTGTATTTAAGGCCGGTGGTGCTCGGGGGCTTGTTGAAGAAGTTTTCTGGGCCAAAAAAGGGGGGGGATCCATGGATTCCATGGATCCCCCCCCTTTTTTGGCTGGTTATCCGCGTTGAGTGAGAGCGATATCTACGGCTTTCCAGTCGATGCCTTCGGGAGCGAGGTCAAGAACGCTAGCGAGCAGTCCTAGGCGGGCTGCTTTCACTGCTGGATCCTGGGCCATGACGAGGATGTCGTCGAAGAATGTTGCCGCTGTTGTGACGAGTGTTCCTGCGGAGTGCACGAAATCCGTGAGCGAGGAGCTGGCGGGGCAGTCTCCGGCGCTCTGGAGGGATTGGACCTCGTTAGCGAGGGCTTTTTCAGCGGGTTCGTTCAGGTGGTCGTGGTCAATCCCGGCGTTGGTTCCGGCGGGGATGATACGCACGATGCGCACCATGGTTGCGACCACGTCAGCGAACTCGTGACTGGTGCTATCGGAGTTCATGAGCTCGGTGATCTGGTTGAGGAGTACAGCGGCTCGTCCGGGTGCATTCGCGGCGGGCAGGATCGCGGTGATGACCTCAGCGGGGATACCTTCATCGCGGAGCAGTTGTGCGTAACGGCCGATTGTGAAGTCCAGCGCGGCTTGGTCGGCACCGTCAACAGGTTCGATTCCTTGTTCGCGTAGCCGTTCCAGCGCAGCTGCTAGGCCGTCGGCAATGGTGATTCCGGCAAGCGGGGTACCTGCTGCCTCGCGCAGAATGCGAACCACGCCGAGTGCGGCGCGGCGTAGTCCGTAGGGGTCTGAGGAACCGGTGGGCTTGGCTCCGACGGCAAACATGGCTGCCAGCAGATCAAACCTATCCCCCAGGGCCAGCAGGCTTCCGGGCAGGGTAGCCGGTACTGGGTCCGCGGAGGTGTGCGGCTCTTCCATTTCAGCCAGGGCAGTCGCTACAGCCTCGGTTTCGCCTTTAATGCGGGCATATTCGCGGGCAACGAACCCAGCTAGTGAGCTCATTTCGACAACCATTTTGCTGGCGAGGTCGAATTTGGCAAGTGTTCCTGCGCGGGTGAGGGTGTCTCGTTCAGTGTCAGCGAGTTCCAGACGTGTGCTCAGCGCGGTGGCCACATCGGCGATGCGGCGGGCGCGCATACCTACCGAGCCGAGGCGGTTCTCGAAGGTGAGTTTTTCTAGGCCGGGGATGAATGATTCGAGAGTGTCTTCGGCTAGATCGCTGTTCCAGAAGAATAGGGCGTCCTCGTAGCGGGCACGGATGACGGATTCGTTTCCGGCGCGGACGACATTGTCATCGCATAAACCGTTGGCGATGGTGACGAAGTGGGGTTTGAGGGTGCCGTCGGGTCCGTAGACAGGCAGGTAGCGCTGGTGTTTGCGCATGACGGTGACGAGTACCTTCTCGGGTAGGTCTAGATAGCGCTCGTCAAAGTGCCCGAGGACGCCGTGGGGGTCTTCGACAAGGTTGGTGATTTCGTCGACGAGTTCGGCGTAGGTATCGAAGTCGATGGTTCCGCCGACTTCGGCGGCAAGGGCGGTGGCTTGTTCGATGATGGCGTCGCGGCGCGCTTGGGTGGATAGCTCGATGTGCCCGGCGCAGATGGTGCTGGTAAGTGCGTTCGCGTCGGGGATGTCGACCCATCCGACGGCAGCTCCGTCTGCGCGGCGGCCGGTGAAGGCGGTGCTTGCGGTGGTGCGTTGCAGGTAGGTGCGCCGTCCGGAGTGCACGTTGGAGACGTCGACGGGTACGACGCTCGATCCCCAGAGCGCTACAAGCCAGCGGATGGCGCGGGAGAACGACAGGTTGGGGTCGTTCCAGCGCATGTTCTTTTCAGCGCGGAGGGATTCGATGGTTTCGGTGATGATTTCGCTGGCGACCTCAAGTACACCCCGGCCAGCGATTTTCACAGCGACGGCGGCGTGGTCGTTGCCGCCGATGCTGGCTTTGATGATCTGTTCTTCAGTGACTCCTTGACCGCGCATAAAGCCTTGCAGTGCGCGGGTGGGGTTTGCCTCGGCGTCGAACGCAGCACTCCACTTGGGGCCTTTGCGTAGTTGTTCGGCGTCGGGTTCAACGGCGGCGAGGTCGTTGATGATGGCAACGATGCGGCGGGGGGTGCCTTCAACGGTGATGTCGCCGTGGCTCAGGCGAGTGGCGGCGAGTTTTGTGGTGAGAGCTTCACGGACCGCGTCGATGGTTTGGGGAAGAACGTGCGGGGGTAGTTCTTCGACACCTATTTCCACAGCGAGGGTTTGAGGCGTGGATGGCAGGGTGGTGGTGTCGAGGGGTTCGCGGGTGAATTCGCTGCGTGGGGTTTCACGCATGAGCGGTAGGCCGAGTTCTTCACGGCGTTCGATCCATAGGGCCGCGGTGTCGCGCATAAGACGACGCATGGTGCCGAAGGCTTTGGCTCGTTCGGTGGTGGAGATTGCTCCGCGAGAGTCTTGGATATTGAAGGCGTGGCTGGATTTGAGCACGTACTGGTGTGCCGGGACGGGAAGGCGCGCGTCGATCATGCGCTGGGCTTCGGCGACGTAATGCTCATAGAGGGCGTGGTTAGCCTCAACGTCTGCTTCGTCGATGTAGTAGCGGCTCATTTCGTATTCCTGTTGGAGGAATACGTCCGCGTAGGTGATGTGTTCGCCGTTGGGTTTGATGGCGTAGACGATGTCTTTGAAGTCGGTGACGCCTTGTTGGGCCATGATGATGCGTTCCATCCCGTAGGTGAGTTCGACAGGGATGGGGTCCAGGGTTTGGCCACCTACTTGCTGAAAGTAGGTGAATTGTGTGATTTCCATTCCGTCAAGCCAGACTTCCCACCCAAGTCCCCAGGCTCCGATGGCAGGTTGGGCCCAGTTGTCTTCGACGAAGCGCACGTCGTGGGCGTCCAGGTCGATGCCGATAGCTTCGAGGCTGCCGAGGTAGAGCTCTTGGGGGTCGCCTGGTTCGGGTTTGAGGATGACTTGATATTGGGTGTGGGTTTGGAGACGGTTGGGGTTTTCGCCGTAGCGGGAGTCGTCGGGGCGCACTGACGGTTCGACGTATGCGACGTCCCAGGGTTCGGGGCCAAGTACACGTAGAACGGTGGCGGCATTCATGGTTCCGGCACCGACCTCGGTGTTATTTGGCTGCCATGTAAGGCAGCCTTTCTCGGTCCAGTATTCGTTGAGCTTGATGAGGGCGTCTTGCATCGTCAGCACGCCGCTCAGCCTACCGACCTCCGGGCGTACTGCGGTGGCCACGCTGTGCGTGGTGTGCAGTCGTGTTTGTGGGCGTGTCTATTGCGTGCGGTGTGGGGTGGGGGGGCGAACGTGGTTGATGCAACGTTGCTGAGTGAGGAGTTCACTGATGAAGGTTTTGCTTCCTGTGGAATACACCGGTCCCGCGCCGATTTTCCCAGCTGGTTCTGGGGTGGAGGTGGTGCGGTATTCCGGATCTGGTGGGGTGCCGCCGCAGCATCGTGATGCGCAGGTGTTGGTGGTGTGGGGTCAGGGGGCACAGCTGTTGGCAGATGCTGCGGCCACCATGACCGATCTTCAGTTGGTGCAGGCATTAGCGGCTGGTCCGGATGCGGTGTTGGCTGCGGGATTTGGGGAGGATGTGACGGTTTGTGCCGGGGTTGGTCTGCATGATCGTCCGGTGGCCGAGCATGCTCTTGCGCTGGTTTTGGCGTTGCTGCGGCAGTTGCCGCAAGCGTGGGTGAGCCAGGAGCGTTGTGAGTGGAATGACGACATTGGTGGCGTGCAGACGATGCGTCGTGAAGACGGTCGGGCAACCACGCTGATTGGTGCGCGGGTGACGGTGTGGGGGTTTGGCAGCATTGGTCAGACGTTGGCGCCGGTGTTGCGGGCGTTGGGTGCAGAGGTGACGGGGGTTGCGCGTTCTGCTGGTGAGCGTGCGGGTTTTCCGGTGGTGACCTCGGATGAGTTCGCGTCGGTGTTGCCGCGTACTGATGTGCTGGTGATGGTGTTGCCGCATTCTGCTTCGACAGTGAAGGCGTTGGATGCGGGGGTGATTGATTTGTTGCCTGATACGGCGTTGGTGGTGAATGTGGGGCGTGGGTCGACGGTGGATGAGGATGCGTTGGTGGCGGCGTTGCGTCAGGGGCGTTTGGGGGGTGCGGCGTTGGATGTTGCTTCGGTGGAGCCGTTGCCATCGCATTCACCGCTGTGGAGTGCGCCGAATGTGTTTATTACGCCGCATGCTGCTGGTGGGCGGCCGTTGGGCGCGGATGAGTTGATTGTGCAGAACGTGATGGCGCTGCGTCAGGGGCGTCCGTTGCGGAATGTGTGCCATACGCCCAGTGGCATGTAGATCTTGCGAACTTCTAGGGGATTGGCCGGTCTTGGGCGAGTTGGTTAGAGGTGTTGTCGGCGCGGCGCTCGTGCTGGTCTTCCCGTGGGGCACGGATCGGGGACAATGGTTTACATGTGCCCCAGCTTTTCCTCTTTTGGATCGTTCAGCCGTGACCAGTCGCGTTCATCGTCGCTGGTGGGAGGTCGGGATTCTCGGCCTCGGTTCATGGGTGAGCCTGTGAATAAGCTGCCGGATCCTCTGGTGGAGGTGCGGCGAGGTAAGCGGTTGCGGATCACGGTGCGTGGGGAGAGCGTGCTGCACGAGCCTGCTGCTGACGTCACTGATTTTGGGTCTAAGGAGTTGCGCGAACTGGTCAATGACATGTTCGCGACGATGGAGTGCGCTAACGGGGTGGGGTTGGCTGCCACGCAGGTTGGTGTGGGGTTGCGGCTGTTTGTGTATGACTGCCCGGACGCGTATGAGGTGCGGCATGTGGGTCACATGTGCAACCCGACTTACACGGTGCTGGATGAGGACGAGACGGTGACAGACAAAGAGGGTTGTTTGTCTGTTCCGGGTGCGTTTGCTGAGTTGACGCGTCCTACGCGGGTGCGTGCAGATGGTTTCGATATTCGGGGTAACCCGATTCATCTGGAGGGTGTGGGGCTGTTTGCTCGCTGCCTGCAGCATGAGATCGACCATTTGAACGGCATTTTGTATGTCGATCACTTGGATGAAGATGCGTTGCAGGGTGCTCTGGCCGAAAGTGATGAGAAACGTCACGAGACGTGGCAGGAGTGGGACGAAAATGCTGAGGATCTGGGCAAGTCGACGGGTCCTGAAGTGCAGTCCGCTAACCCGCCTGCTACTGCTTGATCGTGGTGGGCCGCTACGGGAAGCTGAGGCGGCCTGTCATTTCTTTTCCTTGATGGGGGCTAGGGGTGTCTGCCAAATGCCCGCGTGGTCGAGAAGGGGCACTGTGCTGTCGTGGTTCTGTGTTCGCCTCGGACGGCCGATTCTTGACCGCCGCCGTCTTCTTCTGCCGCAGTCGGTCAGTTCAGGTTAAAAGTGGCCCTCGACTGGGCTAGCTCTGGAATCTGGGTTACCGACGCCTGGCGCATTCTTCGTCTATGGCTGATTCGATCTCGGAGCGAAGGTCGTTGTGCTGGGGGCCGAGCCCGCAGGTTTCGATGTTGATCCGGCGGAACTGCGCTCATGCCCTAGCCGCTATAGCGAGGGTCTTTCCCGGCGGTGGCGAATCCTTGCAGGGTTTTTGGCATGTTTTCGGCAGTGATTGTGGCGCCAGCGAGCTGGCGGCGGATGGTGTAGAGCGGCCGGGTCGGGTCAACGGGTTTGTCTTGAAGTTGATAAGCCGCCCGATATCCGGCTTTTTTCACTAGGTCGGCGCCGTCAGCGTCCCAGACTCCATAGGGGTAGGCGAGGTCGAGAACAGGTTTCCCGGTGATTTTTTCCAGTGTTTGTCTGGGGCCGAGAAGTTGTTGTTGCAGCTGGGCTTGGGTGAATTGGTCGACGCGGTGGTGGTCCCAGGTGTGGGCGCCGATGGTCATTCCGGCGTCGGCCATTTCTTTGATGTTGGCTTTGGTGACCCATCCGTTGTTGCCGATAACGACGGTCATGATGAAGAAGGTGCCGGTCATGCCTTTTTCTTTGAGGATGCGGAAGGCGTGTGCGTGTTGGTTGTCTTTGCCGTCATCGAAAGTGAGCATCACTGGTTTGGGTGGTAGCGGGGCACCTGTCGTGATGTGTTGGTGGTATTGGTCGCCAGAAATGGTGGTGTAGCCAGCGTTTTTGATGGCGTCTAGTTGTGCGGAGAACCTGTCTGGGGGAAGCACGAGGATGCTGCGTGTGTACTCGGTGTCTTCGCTGGTCCAGTCACGGATCTGGTGGTAGCACAGGACGGGAACGATGGTTCGGGCTGCCATTTGGGCAGGTGTACCGGGGGTGTTTGTTGGGTTTTGTGTGGAAGAGGAGTCGTTGTGGCCTTTTGTGCCTTGGTCTGCGGTTTTGTTGTTTGTTCCGCAGGCGCTTAGGCATGCCAGACCAGTTAGTCCTAAGGCCCCGCTGATCACTGCGCGGCGGGTGAGCGTAGGCGTGTCGTTGAGGGGGGTCTCCATCGTGAATCACCTGTTCCCGTGTCATCGTCTATACACGGGAAGGGTATGCATGCAACGTTAGCGGATGCCGTAGCGCCGCTATCGACGCGCCGAGCCCTTTGCTCAGGAGGCGTTGTCTTCCTTCGCTTTTTCAGCAGAAGTCTCAGAGGCGTGGTCACGCTCAATCTCATGGTCATAGTGCCCGTAAGCACCCCGGATGGCAGCCCAATACCAGAACGGCATGATGATGATCTCTGCTAGAGCCATCGACCAGGCCGCACCGAACGCTCCCCAAAAGTATGTTCCCGGAATGAGCATCGCCAGCAAAAGCGGGGCTTTAAGCACATTGATGCGGAAGGTGCGGCGGGCTAGCCCCATACCCAGCAGCAGCGCACCTGCCCCGGAGGTGAAGCTCGCTACAACAGAAAGGACACCCATAGGCAGGATCACTTCGCGGGTGCCATCCCAGGTTTCGTTCAAGAGGGCTAAGCCCACATCGTGCGGGATAAGCAGCAAAACAGTCACGTAGAACGCTGAAAGAAGGCCTGTCCCGATGGACAGCGCCCACATTCCGCGCATGCGGGCTTTGGGTCCCATCTCTGCGCGACGAGAAATCTCCGGCACAGCAAATGCGAGCGCAGCCTGGCCCAGAACATTGAGTGGGCCGCGCAGGGTGTCTACACCACGGATTGATCCGGAGTCGCGGGTGCTGCCTAAAACGGGGATGAGTAGCTGCCCTAGCTGTGCTGCGCCGAGTCCGAGGACATACATGCCGAAGAGGTACTTGACCAGGTCACGTTTGTCGCGGAACCAGTCGCCGGTGGCGCTGAGTCGAGGCCAGCTACGCAGAAGCAACGCGCCGACGATGGCTGACAGAACTCCAGCTACTCCCCAGCTGAGGGTGAGGATGCCAACTTCGGTCCAGCCGAGGGCAACGAGAGCGAAGAGGAATCCGAACTGCAGGACCGCTTTGATGACGTCGATGAGGGCAGCCAAGTGGGGTTGCCCGTTGGCGAAGAACGCCATCCTGAAGTTGTCCTGCACCATAAGGGCGGGTAGGCATGGCGCCAGTGCGAGGAGTACGTGACCGACTGCCCCTCCGATGCCGAGCCCGGCCAGCAGGCAGATAGCTGAGCCGAGCAGCCCCATCGCGAGAGTGGCTCCGTTGGCGCGGGCGGTTGCTTCTCGGAACTGTTCGATGCTGTCTGCGCTGTGATGAATTTGCAGGGGTTGCCCGGAGGCAGACTTCGCTACTGCTACTCCGATGCCGTAGATAAGGAAACCGATGGCGAAGGCACCAAAAGATTCGTCACCGACGTGGCGCGCCACCACGATGCTCAGGAACATGTTGGCCAGTGAGTAGATCCCCTGGTCAATCAGATTCCAGCTTGCACGCGTTGCTAGTTTGCGCACCTATACCGTCCATTCCCCCGCTGGTGAGTGGGTCTTCACCAGCGCGCTCCCCCCGCGTAGCCTGGTGATAACGACCCCATTCATACCGCCGTAAGACACAAGGATCATGTTCGGGCGGCTAGCTGCTCGCATCTCGTGAGCAGCGTATTGGATTCTAGTGAGGCCGCCGGGCAGTGGTCTATCCCCGATGCACCCACATAAAGATATGGGGGCCTGAATGCGCCGGAATTGTCTGCCACAGCAACCGCGCACAAAGTTGGGCTGGCCGCGAGCGGCTAGGTGGGGCGTGATGAACCATAAGAAAGGGAATGTGGATGCTCGAGTACCGCACTGCTGCCGAGATCGAGGCGATGTGTCCAGCTGGTGAGTTCGTTGCCGCGACATTGGCGACGCTAGCCGCCGAAGTGCGAGTGGGAGACAACCTGCTCGACATTGATGCACGTGCACACGAACTGGTTAAAGAGCGGGGCGCGCAGAGCTGTTACTTGGACTATCACCCCAGCTTCGGTGGTTCGAAGTTCGGTCACGTGATCTGTCTGTCGGTCAACGACGCTGTCCTCCATGGGCGCCCCCGGAACCAGGTCCTTCAAGACGGAGATTTGTTGAGCCTGGACTTCGCGGTATCTGTCGATGGCTGGGTGGCTGACTCGGCACGCTCGATCATTGTGGGAACCCCCCGCGAAGAAGACCAACGACTCATCGCCACCACCGAAGAAGCTCTCTGCCGCGCGATTGACAAAGCACGTGTGGGCAACAAACTCGGTGACATCTCCGCAGCTATCGGGGAGTACTCCCGCTCGCAGGGGTACAGCGTGAACACCCAGTTCGGAGGACATGGGGTAGGCCGAACCATGCACGGAGAACCGCACGTGCCCAACGATGGCCGCCCCGGCCGCGGATTGAAATTGCGCCCCGGTCTGGTCATCGCGATTGAACCGTGGCTAATGGCCACAACCCACGAGATCTACACCGACCCAGAAGACACCTGGACTTTGCGAAGCAAAGACGGCTCCCGCGGCGCCCATTCTGAACACACCATCGCCATCACAGAAGAAGGCCCGATCGTGCTGACAGCACGACCTGATGGCGTCTAATCACCCCATCAACACGTGTGAGGCCCGGCTCACTCGGTTCCCCCACCGAGCTAAGCCGGGCCGTCACGTTCCCCTCCCAGTAGAACCAGTGACGCGATCCCCCTTACGTCACTGACTCACATCAACACGAACGACTTCGCTTCCCCGTAGCCGCGCCCGCGCTGACACTCTCTACATCGGCACTGCCGTCGAAGTGTTACACCCGTCCAAGAAAAAATTTCACTAATTTTCGGACGTACAGTGGGGACTACCCCGCCCATCCACACGCAGGAGCCGCGCCGCAATGATCGCAGCCCTCGAAATCATCTCCATCATCACCGCCTGCCTGGCTGGCCTGGCCCTCCTGCTGGCTATTCCACCTGCCATTCCCCGCCCTATCGGCCTGGCAATAACCGCTATCTGCACCCTCGTGGTCTTTGCTGGTGTCATCGTCGACATCATCGCCCTCATCACCGGCGAAGCCCACCACATCCCCAGCATCGCAACGCACATCAGTTACCTCATTAGCACCCCTTTGATCGTTCCCGCTGGCTTCGCCCTCACCTACAAAAAACTCGACCGCTGGGGACTGGTGATCATCGGCGTCGCCACCCTCATCGCCACCTTCATGCTCATCCGCCAAGTTCAAACCCTCGGAATCCCATTCGGCTATCTCAACGTGAGTCACTGATGAACACCACCGAAACCACCTCCGGCCCCGGACGCCTCTTCACCCTCATCTATGGCGTCTTTGCCGTTGGCGCCACCTCACGCGCCGTCTACCAACTAGCTACTAACGCCGCCCAAGCACCATTGGCCTACACTCTCTCGGCACTGTCGGCCACCATCTACGTCATCGCGCTGGTGCTTCTCCTGCGCTGGGGGCACCCCGGCTCCCGCGCCGCGCTGCGCACCATATGCCTCATCGAGCTAGCGGGCGTGCTCATCATCGGCACCCTGAGCATCCTCCAACCCCAGCTCTTTCCTCGCGCCACCGTTTGGTCTTACTACGGCATCGGATACCTACTCCTACCTCTCATCCTGCCCATTCTTGTGCTGCGCTGGCTGCAGCGCACCGCTTCCCCACGCAACACACCCTGACCTACCAGCAGACCCCCGCCCAAACCACCAATCCACACCTAAGATCGGGCCATGACAGCGATCACGCCTCCCGGACTACAGCACGCACGCCAAAAAATGCAGGACGCCGGAGCCAGCCCCGCAGCGATCGCCACATTCGAGTCCTACTACCATCAACTCGCTTCCGGCAGCACCGGACTCATCCCCGAAGAAAGCATCACCCCTATCTGGGAACTGCCCACCCTCGCCGAGAGGAGCACCGACCCCGAAGCCGACGCTGCCGCCCTGAAAAAAACCGTCATCATCAAACTCAACGGCGGCTTAGGCACCTCCATGGGTTTAGACAAAGCCAAAACATTGCTTCCTGTGCGTGAGGGTATGAACTTCCTCGACATCATCGTCGACCAAGTCACCAAAGCCCGCGCAGCCTACGCAGCACCCCTCCCCCTGCTGTTCATGAACAGCTTCAACACCCAAACCGATACCCTCCAGGCCCTGAAAAAATATCCTCACCTGGCCGTCGAGAACCTACCTATTGACTTCCTGCAGTCCCAAGAACCCAAACTCCACGCCAACACCCTTGAACCAGTCAGCTGGCCCACCGACCCCGCCCTCGAATGGTGCCCACCTGGCCACGGCGACCTCTACCCCTCACTACTAGACACCGGTATCCTCGAACAACTCATCGAAGCCGGATACGAATACGCCAACGTCTCCAACGCAGACAACCTCGGGGCCGCACCCAACGCCCAACTAGCAGGCTGGTTCGCCTCCACCGGCTCAGCCTTCGCCATGGAAGTGTGCAAACGCACCCAAATGGACCGCAAAGGCGGCCACCTCGCCCAACGCCTCAGCGACAACCGGCTCGTCCTACGCGAAGTCGCCCAAACCCTGCCCGAAGACCTCGATGACTTCCAAGACATCACCAAGCACGCCTACTTCAACACCAACACCCTCTGGCTCCACCTACCTGCACTTCTGCGCACCCTCCAACACAAAAACGGCGCCATCGGCCTGCCTATGATCGCCAACCGAAAAACGGTCGACCCCAAAGACGCCACCACCACCCCCGTCATCCAAATCGAATCTGCCATGGGCGCAGCCATCGAAATCTTTGACGACGCCACCGCCATCGAAGTCCCCCGGTCCCGTTTCCTTCCAGTCAAAACCACCAACGAGCTCCTGCTCATCCGTTCCGACGTCTACCACCGAGACGCACACGGACACCTGGTCATGACCGCCGATACCGCCCCCACCATCACCCTGGACCCCAACCACTACAAGAAAATCGCTGATTTCGAAGCACGGTTCCCCGCCGGACCGCCTTCCCTATGCCAGGCAGAATCCCTCACCATTGAAGGTGACTGGACATTCGAAAACGACATCGTCATCACCGGAACAACCACCCTGACCGCCACTGAACACGACGGAGCTAGAACCGTTCCTGCCGGAACGCACCTGCCATGAAAAACATCGCACTGCCAAAACCCCTCATCTACACCCTGCTCACCACTGGCGTCACGCTTGGAGGCATCAGCCTCGCCATGGCCGGATCCAGCTTGTGGATCTATCGAGCCTCCCAATGGCGTGTTTTCTCCGCCCACCAACTCGGCATCACAACCGACCGCACCAACAGCGAGGGCCTACACCCAGCCACCGTCATGGTTCTCGGCGCCCAGGCATATCCCGAAGGGCGCCCCAGCCCGTTCCTGGCTGCCCGCCTGGATGTTGCTCTACAACTGTGGAACGCCAACCTCGCCGAACGCATCCTCGTCACCGGCGACGGCAACTCCGGGGGACTGGGCGAAACCACCACCATGGCCAACTACTTACGCGAACACGGAATCCCTGCAGACAAAATCGACCACGACCCCATCGGCATCAACACCTACGCCTCCATGCGTAACGCCGCTGAAGCTGGAATCACCCAGATGTACGTCGTCTCACAACGCTTCCACCTACCTCGCGCTGTGGCCCTAGCCCGCGCCGCCGGCATTGACGCCATCGGCATCGCTGACGACACCACCAACACCTCACCTGAATGGGCCGAAGGCGAAATCCGTGAGCTCTTCGCCGGAATCAAAGCCGCCACCTGCACCCTGAGCGACCTCACCGTGGGACAGATACACCGCCGCTAACCACCCAACACATCCACGTAGGGTGCAACGCAGCAACCAATCATTACCCCTACGAAAAGAGGCCTCCATGACCGCGCCCGCCAACGACTACGAACCCAGCGCCTGGGACAACATCATTGCCCAGAACCCCAACCACTCCATCTGGTACCGCGACCGTTGGCGCACCATGAGCGCCAACGGTGAAGACATCTTCGGCGAAGCCCGACTCATCGACGCCATGGCTACCCGAGGCTGCCGCATCCTGGACGCCGGATGTGGCAGCGGACGCGTCGGCGGCTACCTGGCCCAACACGGGCACACCATAGTTGGCGTCGACGGCGACCCTGTCCTCATCGAGGCAGCGCGCCAGGATTACCCCCAAGCCACCTGGATCACCGAAAACCTCGCAGCCCTCGACCTGCCCGCGCATGAGATCACTGACCCATTCGACCTGATCGTGTGCGCTGGCAACGTCATGACCTTCCTAGCCCCCAGCACTCGCCAGCGCGTACTCACCCGCTTGGCCGCACACCTGACACCCGCTGGACGAGCGGTCATCGGATTCGGCGCAGGACGCGGATACGAGTTCGACGAATTCTTCCAGGACGCAGCCCAAGCAGGGCTGACCCCATCCCTGAACCTGGCCAGCTGGGATCTCCAACCGTACGAAAACGGAAACTTCCTCGTGTCAGTACTACGCCGCTACTAAAAACCAACGCCGCTACCCCACCCAGCGCACAGGTCAACGGCGAGGTGGCACGTAGTCCTGGGGGCTATGGCCAATAACCGGCATCGAATGCCCACCCATCACGCCAGGACGCCAGTCCTGGCGTGGCATACATACCCACATAATCGGATACAGCACCGCTGGGCTTCCTGGCACCACCACCATGCCCGCAAACACCAACACCCGCATCAATTTCACGTCCATACCAAACTTGCCTGCCAGGCCAGCACACACTCCACCCAGCCAGCCACGGTCCGTGTCGCGGACCAAACCCATCTTGTATAGCGACCTACGCACACTTTGCACAGCAGACTCCTTCAGCCAGAACACAATCCATGCGAGGCCATAGCCACGCCCACACCCCCATCATGCCCCCGTTCCTCACCAGGAAAGAAGCTTTCTGACACCAAAAAAACCAACCCATCACAGATCACTCATTTACCCGATCTTGACCACCAAGGAAGCCACGCCTCAGCCCCGTGGGACACACGACGAGTAGGCTCACTCACAGAGTGACCGCAACTATCGTTCCAGCGGCCGCGACCCAACCCAGGTCGCGAGCAAACCACTGGTCTAACGAGATTGCTGTTAGCTTCGCCCATCGTCGAAGTGCTCGAGGTCCAGACAACGGGCCGCAGCGGTAGCAACACCGGAATAGGGGACCGGTTCACACGGGCGTGACGTTCCAGCGAAGCCCACCCTGCCCATGTCCGCTGCTGCCCCGCGAGGTCATCGTGCGTATACGCAATCCTCTCATCGCGACTGCCGACGCCGAATGCCTCATCAGACTCGCGCGCCTGCACGTCCTGATGCGAGACGCCTACCGCTCCGACCCCACCATCACCCAGCTGAAGCTCGAAGGCCTGGACGCACTACGCCTCGACGCCGTCAGCACTCTCACCAAACTCGAACGCAGCAACCGATACGACAACCACTGCCCCACCACAGGAACCGAACGGCCCCCCACCGGCCCCACAAGCAGCACCGCACTCCCCGGAACCACAGGTGTGCAGCTCGCAGAACGGCTACGCACCGCCTTGAACGTCCTCGCTGAACACGAGTCGGTCACAATCTGCCGCCGCGTACTGCTTGACCTCCTCTTCTCCATCGACGTCCCCCAACACCACCACTGGGCCCGCCGAAGCGAACTACTCATCTCAGACATAGCCGGACTACTGGACCTCAACATCTCCAGCACCGACCTGACCCGCCTCGTCCGCTCCCACCGAAATATCCAACGCACCCTGTGGCAAACCACCCGACACAGCGGAATCGAGGCAACCCCCCGCGCCCAAGGCGATCCCCACGAAGCTCTCGCCGAAGCAATGTCCAACGCCATGTGCGTGCGCTACGAATCCGGGCTCATCGCCGCCATAGCCCTCATGCGCTCCCACGAAAACCGCGGCCCCCTATCCATCGCCGGAGGGGCACTCTTCGACAGCCTCGAGTCAGGAACCCAACCAAGCATCGACAAATACATCGGCACCGCAGTGGCACGCACCAGCCTCACCGCACTCGTCCACCACCTCGCAACCTGCGAAATCGTCGCCACCGACGACCTCGACGTACGCCATGCACTCCCAACCCTGCTACGCGGCCTACGCGCCGACATGCTCGCAGCGCAAGCCCGAGACGACGCCGAAAGCCGTGCCCTGGCCGCCGCAGCACGCATCGTGCAAGAAGCACGAAACCGCCTCGAAGGAACGCCCCGATAAACCCCCGCACAAGCAGCCAGCACCTACTGACCTGCCTGCATCACCAGCCCTCTGGAGACGACCCGCGCTAAAGGTTGGCTTGCACCATCTTCAACGCCGCACAAACTCCCGTGTAGGCTCAAGTCACATCCCTGTTCGCGAAGACGAGTTCGAGAACGACCGACACCCTGCCCGGGGTACCGGCACGTAACGAGCTCTGGTGTTTGCGTGGACCGGGTCCGCGGAATCGCCACACGGATCACCGACATGCGACGACGTTCTCGCTCGTCCCGGTGTCGGCAGCGCTACGGGGGCCACAGGCCCAGAGGCCGGACCAGCTCCGTCCCCTGCTGCTTCGGCAAGGGTGTTCCACGACAACACCCTACAGATCGCCCCCCCGTGTGCTTCCTTCGTGGCTTACCGACCCAGACTCGAGAGAGGGCAGCAAGTGGATATCCCCGCCATCGTGTGGGAGGGAACGATCGCTCTGATCGTCGCGCTCCTGGCGTATGACTTCTTCTTCCACATCCGGAAGGCACACATACCAACACTCAAAGAAGCCGCGATCTGGTCGGCTCTCTATGTGGGCATCGCCGTCGCATTCGGAGCAGCGGTATGGGTAATCGGCGGCGCCGAAATGGGCGGGGAATGGTTCGCCGGATACATCACCGAGAAAGCGTTGAGCGTCGACAACCTCTTCGTCTTCCTCATCATCATGAGCAGCTTCAAAGTGCCCAGGGCAGACCAACAAAAAGTTCTGCTCTTCGGCATCGTCTTCGCGCTCTTGGCCCGCAGCGCATTCATCTTCGTCGGCGCCGCAGTCATCAACGCCTTCGCTGCCGTGTTTTACATCTTCGGTGCCATCCTCATCTGGACCGCGTTCGGCATGGTTAAAAGCGAACTCAGCGGTGAAGAAGAAGACCCTACCGAAGAAGCTGACAACATCATCGTCCGCATCGCACGTAAGATCTTCCACACCACCGACTACTACGACGGCGACCGCATGACCACGATGGTGGACGGAAAACGCCACCTCACTCCCATGCTGCTGGTCATGGTCGCCATCGGTGGCACGGACCTACTCTTTGCTTTGGACTCAATCCCGGCGATCTTCGGCCTAACCCAAAACGTCTTCAACGTTTTCACGGCAACCGCCTTCTCCCTCATGGGGCTGCGCCAGCTTTACTTCCTCATCGATGGGCTCCTGGACCGACTCATCTACCTCAGCTGGGGCCTTTCCACGATCTTGTTCTTCATCGGAGTCAAGCTGATCTTGCACGCCATGCACGAGAACAACCTGCCATGGCTCAACAACGGCGAACCCATCCATGTACCTGAGGTAGGCATCGGCCTATCTCTAAGCGTCATCATCGGCGTTCTAGCGATCACGGTCATTGCTTCCCTCTTGTCCCCCAAGGGCAAAGCGGTCTCCTTGATCAACAACACCAACCGCCACGCCATGACCTACATCGACCTGGACAGCGATGTCGACGCCGAATACCGCGAAGAGACCTACCAGAAAATGCTCGTCGAAGAGCGCAGCCTGCGCAGCATCGATGACCGCTTCAAACACCTGGTAGAAGAGCACAAAGAACTCGAAAAACACCTCGCCGAGGCACATGCCCTCCACGCCAAGCACGGCTAATCCGGAGCTGGTTACCTCAAGCAACAACGTCAGGGGCTTGGTCATAACGCATCATTTGTTATGGCCAAGCCCCTGACGTTGTTTGTCGTAAAACTATTTACACATTCTGTTGCGGCCCACGCCCCGCCGATGCAGCATCAGGCACCGCAATCGCCTCTCGCACATCACCGACCAGCTCTTCCAGCACGTCCTCCAACGCAATTACCGCGCCCTGAGAGCCCGCCGGAACCCCCTCCTCCCCGGTCAGCACTGCCAAATGCACTTGGCTACGCTGCATACGCCTGACTACCTCGCGCAAACCCATGTCCGCTGGAATCGAGGGCAACGGGCTCAGGTACCGCGGCACTGCTGGCTGCGAGGCATCCGGGGCACCCAATACATCTTTGACGTGCACGTAACCGATGTACATGCCCTTGCCCCCCACCACCGGAAAGCGACTGAATCCTGTCTGGGCAGCCAACTGCTCCAGCTCTAAAATCGACACTGAATCCGGGACTGTCCTCAACGAGTCAGCAGGCAATGCCACATCCGAGGCCACGCCCGTTTCGAAGTCAAGGGCATGTGCCAGCAGCGCCGTCTCATCTTCATCCAGAACGCCTTCGCGCCCTGACTCTTCAATGAAAGACCGCACCTGATCCCGATCGAAGGCCGCCGTCACCTCATTCTTAGGCTCTACCCGCATCAGTTTCAGCGCCACATTCGCCGTCGCATTCATCAACCACAAAAACGGTCGAGCGAGGAAGTCAAAAAAGTACATGAAAGGTCCCAGCACCAACGAGGCCCTCAAGGGCCCCGCCAATGCAATGTTCTTGGGGACCATCTCTGCCAACACCATGTGCAGGTAGATAACGATGACCAAAGACAACACCAACGCTGCCGGTCCTACCAGCCACGCTGGCGCCCCCATGAATGCAAACGGAGCCGCCATGAGGTGATGCAGTGCAGGTTCACCTACTGCACCAATTGCCAACGACGAGGCTGTAATACCCAGCTGGGTGCCGGCAATCGCGACGTTGACGTCTTTAACCACCTTCATGGTGATTCGCGCCGACCATTTACCTTCGTGGACTAGTGGCTCTAGCTGGTCGCGGCGAACTGAAACCAGTGCAAACTCTGCAGCCACAAAGATCGCGTTAAACACGAGAAACACCAGCATGATCGCCAGCGCGGCACCTTCGTTCATCGTGCACCACCCTCAACGTCGTTAGCCGTATTCTCGGACTCCACAGACGAGTCGCCATGACCAAGCTCAGATACGCGCGGATCTTCGTCGAAGCGGTGCACGATCATCCGATCCACGCGATGGCCATCCAGGCTCACCACCGTCAGTCTGATCCACGCAGGCACGGCTCGTTCTTTGTCATCAAGACGTTGTGGGTCTTTCACTTCAAGAACGGTCTGGTCTCCTGGCTCTGGGATCCGATCCAGCTGCTCCACTACGAGCCCAGCCATCGTGTCGGTGTCTTCACCCTCGGGGATTTCTAGGCCAATAATTGCTGAGGCTTCATCTGGCCTGAGCAATCCAGAAATCATCCATCCGCCGTCATTGGTGCGCCGGTATCTGCGCACATATTGGTCGTGTTCGTCTCGAATCTCGCCAACGATTTCTTCGACGAGATCTTCCAAAGTCACCAGACCTGCGGTACCGCCATATTCATCAATCACGATTGCTGCTTGCAGCCCAGGCTCACGCAATTCACGCATGAGCGGATCCAGCGTCATCGTTTCGGCAACTACGTACGGTGCAACCATGAATTCTTCGACGCGACGCTGCGCGCGCATCTGGATGGGTACTCCCAATGTGGCTTTGTAGTGAACGATGCCCACAATGTCATCGACGTCATCACCTTGGACGGGGAATCTGGAGTGTCCTGATTCGATAACAAGGGCGATCAGCTCTTCCACTGTGGTTTCTCGTTCCACGAAGTTCACACGTGGGCGCGGAACCATCACTTCAGCGGCTGTGCGGTCACCGAATTCAATTGACCGCGCCACCAGCTCTGCTGTGGCTTTATCGAGTGTGCCTTCTTCGCCTGAGTACTGCACCAGTGCAGTCAATTCTGCGGGGCTACGAGCTTGATCTAATTCGCTTGCGGGTTCCATACCTAACGCGCGCACCACTCGTTCGGCGGCTCGATCAAAAAAACGAACCAACCAACCAAACAAACGCATGTACCAAGCCTGCGGATAAGCAACCAAACGGGCTACGCGGTTTGGTTCAGCAATCGCCCAACTTTTAGGAACTAGTTCCCCGAAAGCCATCTGAGTAAAAGTGGCAATAATGAAGGCTCCGGATACGGATACAGCCATCGACACCGAGGCCGGAAGGGCTGTTGCATTCAGGGCAGCAGCCAGAAGCTGACCTACAGAAGGCTCAGCCACATATCCAGTAATCAGGCTGCAGGCTGTGATACCTAACTGAGCTCCCGACAACTGTTCGGACAACTTACCCAGACCGCGCTCGACTTGTTGCGCCGTCGGATCTCCTTCAGCCGCAGCTTTTTGCACTCGAGATCGGTCAACGGTGATATATGAAAACTCCACCGCAACGAACAATGCATTCGCAGCAATCAACAAAATCAAAATACCGAGGAGGAACCATGCAGAGGTCATCGGCCACCCTCACCGTGGTGAGCCCCCACGGTTGTTATCGGTGAAAGAAGAACGACCGGACGTAGGGTCGCCGGGCTGTTCGCGAGGCGACCCTTTGATTGTCGGGATATGTCCATGACAACTCATCGTAGAGCCCTTGACCCAGCAGAGATGCCTCGCACTTGCCCGTATCCCAACAGAAGTCATATCTGTGTTCTGTATATATCCAGATTCTCCCGGTATCGTCGAAAAGGACAAGGGTCGGAGCGGGGGGCTCCACTACGTCACGGCACACACCCGGGGGTCTCATGACAGCTACATCATGCGTCGTTAAATACCGCGGCCGCTGGGTACGCGTAACAGCTACTATCGCAACGCTTCTCGCAACGTTAATTGCAGTCTCTTCTTGTTCTTCTTCTGGAATTCCTGACGATATCGACAGATCACCCAATAAGAACTATCGATACACTCCCAGACCCAGCGGACTTCTCTGGGACAGCGGCGTATTTGGACATGATCCGAAAATCACTGGCGCGTTTGAAAAAATGCGAGGACACAAACTAGATGTCTTGGGCGTGTCCCCTACCCGCGGAAGCTGGGAGGAACACCTCAGCGACTGGTGGCTCACCGAGAAAACCATTCCTGCCGGTTTCTCCGGAACACTCAACATCTCTGTGCAGCTCTTCCCTAAAGACGGGACGTTAGAGAAAGCCGCCCAAGGCGCATACAACGAAGATTTCAAACGACTAGGCGCTTTGATCGCCACGAAGTACCCCAATGCGTATGTCCGCCCTGGGTGGGAATTCAACATCGTGAATTGGCCTTGGAAAGCAACACCGTCCAATGTCGGCACCTTTAAAACAGCTTTTCGGCAGGCATCAACCTCGCTTAAATCCGGCGGTCCCGACCTTCGGATTGTCTGGAACCCCAATGAGGGTCGCGGAAATTCGCTGCCTGATGCAACGACTGCCTGGCCTGGAGACGACGTCGTAGACATTGTCGGTATCGACGCCTACGACTGGTCCCCGCCGTACGACCAGAAAGGGTGGAAAGAACACAGGACACGTCCGCAAGGCTGGGACTACTGGGGCACGTTTGCCCGCACGCACGGCAAAAAGTTCGCTCTTCCCGAGTGGGGTGTCATACGGGGATCAGAGGAATCCGGCGGAGATAACCCTCAATACATTCATTACGCATATGGGTGGATGTACGCCAATCGCGACATCATGGCTTTCGATACATACTTCGAAGAGCCCGACGACTACTGCAAATGTGCTCTCTCTATTAACCCCGAGGCACAAAGGGCCTACATGGCCTGGATGCCACAACTTACGTACCACGCACCGGGGTCAGCAACAGCAGCGACAGCCGCCTTACCTGCTGCTCTATCGCCGCGGCGGGAATTTTTATAGTGATTTCGAAGGTGAATTCGCCACTCACGTGACGGCAAGGTGCGTTCGGTGTTCCTGTGCCGCCACGTGAGTTGGTGCGTTGCTCTCCTCAGGACCGATGGGCACGATCGAGTGCCATGGTGAGATCTGTCAGCAGGTCCTGGATGTCCTCGATCCCCACAGCTAGGCGCAGCATTGCTTCGGTGATTCCTGCGGCTTGGCGTGCCTGTTCGGTCATGGTCGCGTGACTCATGGTGGTGGGGTGTTCTATGAGGGACTCGGTGCCGCCAAGCGATTCGGCGAAAGTGAACAGTTGGAGGCCGTCTAAGAAGGCTTTGACTGCAGTGAGGCCACCGCACAAATCAAAGCTGACGATGGCGCCGAAACCGTCTTGTTGGCGGGATGCCAGATCGTGTCCGGGGTGGTCGGGCAAGCCTGGGTAGTAGACACGTTCTACTGCGGGGTGAGCTTGGAGTGCTTCGGCGATTGCTTGGGCGTTTGTGCGGTGTGCAGCAATACGGGGACCGATGCTGCGTAGTCCGCGCATGATCATGTGGCTGTCGTAGGCACTGCCGGCGGTTCCGAGGTTATTGGCCCAGAAGCGTAGGTTGTCTGCGCCTTGTTGGGTGGAGGCGATGATGGCTCCGCCGATAACGTCGCTGTGTCCGTTGATGTACTTGGTGGTGGAGTGCATGACGTAGTCAGCACCAAGGCTCAGGGGTCGCTGTTGCAGTGGGGTCAGGAAGGTGTTGTCGGCGACGACGACAGCATCTGCTTCATGGGCCGCGGCGGCGACGGCAGCGATATCTGTGATGCGCATGGTGGGGTTGGAGGGGGTTTCGATCCACACAAGTGCAGTTGGGTGGGCCTGGAGGGCAGCGCGTACTGCGTTGATGTCAGTGAAGTCGGCGGTGGTACACGTGAAGTGTCCGCGTTCGGCGAGAGATTCGAAGAGTCGCCAGGTTCCGCCGTAACAGTCGGCGGGGACGAGAATGTGGTCTTCGCTGTTGGTCAGCATGAATAAGAGGGTGGTGATGGCGCCCATTCCCGAAGAAGTGGTGACACCGCCTACACCTTCTTCAAGGGTGGCGAGGGCGCGGGTGAGGATGTCTCGGGTGGGGTTGGTGTCGCGGCTGTAGTCGTGGATGCGTTTGGTGTTAAAGCCTTCGAATGTGTATGTGGTGCTGAGGTATAGCGGTGGGATAACGGCGCCGTGGTTGGGGTCTTCGGCGATGCCGGTGCGGATGGCGCGGGTGATCGGTGAGATGTCGTGCATGTGCGTGCGGCCTCTCATGGATGTGTTCTGTGCGTAGGAGGCCACATCCATGTCCGCATTCGTGCGCGGTTGAGTCCATCTGTCGGCTTTCGGGTGAAGGCCGCAGGATGTGGCACCGTGCGCGCAGGGGTTTGGCGTGGTTGCCCCGGCATCATCGGTCCAGTCCCTCAGCCGGTCGTGATGGATTCGTGTCCAGGCTAACAGGCGATTTTTGGTGGTAGGTCACGCTTCCCAGTAGGGGGTGCGGGTGGGGAGGGTGAAATCGTGGAGCCAGTGTGAGTGGGCGTAGTCGATGGCGGCTTGATGGCGCAGTGTGGTGAAGAGGTTGGGCTCGTTTTCGTAGAGGGGGCGTCCATTTTCGAACGCGGTGTGGGCGGCGATGGGGTCATCCCAGTTGAGCGCGATGACGTCCAGCCGTTCGGTGGGAAGGATGGCGAGGAAGGCTGTGACGACGCGGAGGTGGTCGATGTTTTGGTGGGTGGGTAGGTAGGCCAGGTCGAGTCGGGGAGCGTCAGTGGTGCTGGTCACACAGGTGCCGTGGAGCATGAGTAGGGCGATTTCATGCTGTATGCATAAATCCCTCAGAGTGCTTGTGAGCTGCGGATTTTGCAGCTGACGCATAGTTTGGGTCACCGTCGCCATACTGCAGGGTATGTGGGGGCGGTGCGCTGTCTCTAGGGTTCTGAGGTCGGTGGGATATGACGCACATTTCGCCGGGTTTTGTTGTCCCGGTGGATGGGGTTATTGCCAGGGGCGGGCGGGCCAGGGAGCCGTCGCCCGCCTCTGGGGGTCACATGCGTTCGGGTGCGCGGATGCCCAGGAGGTCTAGGCCGGTAATGAGTACCTCGAGGGTTACTTTGCACAGGGCTAGGCGGGATGCGCGGATATCTTCGTCCTCGGCGCCCAGGACGGGGCAGTTTTCGTAGAAGGCGCTGAAGAGTTGGGCCAGGTCGAACAGGTATGCCGCGAGGCGGTGGGGTTCGCATAGAGCCCCGACTGCGGCGACGGTGCTACCGAATTCGAGCAGGTGTAGTGCTAGGGCGCGTTCGTGGGGTTGCTGTAGGCAGATGGTGTCTGCCACGGCGATTCCAGCTTCGTCGGCGGAGCGGAAGATGGAGCGTAGACGGGTAGCGGCGTATTGCAGGTAGGGGCCGGTGTTGCCGGTGAGGTTGAGCATGCGGTCTAGGTCGAATACGTACTCGGAGTCGTGAGCGACGGAGAGGTCTGCGTATTTGACGGCGCCGATGCCGATTTGCCGGGCGATTTCTGCGCGTTCTTCTTCGGCAAGCTCGGGACGGGCAGAATCGATGTGACGTTTAGCTTTGGCAACGGATTCGTTGAGAAGGTCCATGAGGCGCAGGGGAGCCCCCGAGCGGGTGCGCAGGATCTTACGGTCTTCGCCGAGCACGTTACCGATCTTGATGTGAGTGGCTTCGACGTCTTCGGGCAGCCAGCCAGCTTTGGCAGCGGTGGCGAACATCATGTTGAGGTGGAGTGCCTGAGGTGCGCCGATAACGTAGAGAATTCTGCTGGCTTTGAGGTTACGGACGCGGTGGCGAATGGTGGCTAGGTCGGTGGTTGCGTAGCCGTATCCGCCGTCAGATTTGCGGATGATCAGTGGTACGGGTTTGCCTTCACGGCCAGTGAATTCTTCGAGGAAGACGCACAGGGCACCGTCATCGACGACTGCGATGCCGCTGGTTTCGAGTTGGTGGCAGACGTCGGGAAGTTCGTCGTTGTAGGTGGATTCACCGGCGAGGTCATCGTCGGTGAGGGTGACATCCAGGGCGGTGTAGATGCGGTTGAAGTAGGCCTTGGATAGTTCGATGAGGGTTCCCCACAGTTCAAGGGTCTGGGGGTCTCCGGCTTGCAGTTTGACTACGCGGCTGCGGGAGCGGGTGGCGAATTCAGCGTTGCCGTCGAACTTGGCGCGGGCAGCTTGGTAGAAGGCGTTGGGGTTGTTCTTGAGCAGTGCTGCTTCTTCGGATTCGAGACCGACTTCCAGGAGGTGCTCAATGAGCATGCCGAAGGGGGTTCCCCAGTCGCCGATGTGGTTTTGGCGAATGACGTTGTGCCCAAGTTTTTCGAGGGTGCGGGCAAGGCAGTCACCGACGACGGTGGTGCGTAGGTGCCCGACGTGCATTTCTTTGGCGACGTTGGGGGCGGAGTAGTCGATCGGGATGTTGGTGGGTTCTTGGGCGGGAATACCCAGGCGCTCATCATGGGCGAGGTCGGTGACGAGGGTGGCGAGCCATTCGTCGGAGAAGGTCAGGTTGATGAATCCGGGGCCGCTTACTTCGATGTTGCTTGTTTCGTTAGCCAGGTCGAGATTGGCGACGATGGCTTCGGCGACGTCGCGAGGCTTCTTGCCTGCTTTTTTGGCCAGTGCGAGGGCTGCGTTGATTTGGATGTCGGCGTATTGGCTTGGTCGGAGTACGGGGTCTGCGCCTGCGTATTCGTCGCCGAGGGCAGCTGCGATCGCGGCGGAGACTTTAGGGGTGATGACATCCAGGGGCGTACTCATGGAGCAAGTCTAGGCCTGTCGTGGTGACTATTGCGGCTGAGGGTTTGCTCATGCGTCGAAAAGGGCGGTGTCTCCGGCTCCGCGGCGCAGAATTTCGGGAATATCGCTGGTGAGATCAATAACAGTGGTGGGATCGATGCCAGCGTCGTCGGCGTCGATAACGGCGTCGACGAGGTGGTCAAGTTCTTCTTTGACCATCCAACCGTTGATCATGGGGGTGGTTTCGTCGGGGAGGATGAGTGTGCTGGTAAGCATAGGTTCGCCCAGTTCGGTGAGTAGTGCCTGGACGACTTTGTGGTCGCTGATGCGTACACCGACGGTTTTGCGTTTGGGGTCTAGAAGTTTGCGTGGCACCTCGGAAGTGCCTTTGAGGATGAAGGTATAGGGGCCGGGAGTGGCTGCTTTGACGAGACGGAATTGACTATTGGAGAGCATGACCAGTTGCCCTAGTTGAGCGAAGTCGCTGCACATGAGTGAGTACTGGTGTTCTTTGCCGAGTTTGCGGATGTCGCTGATGCGTTGTTTCCCGGTGGCGTTTCCGATGGCTGAGCCGAGTGCGTATCCGGACTCGGTGGGGTAGGCGATGATTCCGCCCTCGCGCAGGATGGTGACTGCTTGGGCGATGAGGCGCGGTTGGGGGTCGATGGGGTGGATGTCGAGATAACGAGCCATGGTGGAAGGCTAAATGACGAGGGCCGACGGCGGGTTAAGGCTCGTCGGCCCTCGTGGTGGTGTTAGACGAAGGTGTCCCATTCGTCGGGTCCGTGGGTGCCTGCGGAGTATTCGTGCATGGGTACTTCGTTGTTGCGCCAGGCTTCGACGACGGGGGTGAGGATGCGCCACATCTCTTCAGCGGTGTCACCGCGGACGGATAGGAGTTGGTCACCGTCCATGATGTGGCCGAGGATTTCGCCGTAGGGGCGAATGGCACTTTCTCCAAGGACTGCGGTCATGCGGCTGCGTTCGAGTTTGAATTTGTCGCCGGAGCCGTTGGTGGCGATGTCGAGTTGGAGTTCTTCTGGTGACAGGGAGATGGTGAGGGTGTTGGCGCCGGGGGCGGGGCCGAATCCGGTGGGTAGGTGTCCGACGGGTTTGAAGTGCAGGACGATTCGGCGGTCGTTTTTTCCTAGGGCTTTGCCGCTGCGCAGGCGGAAGGGCACGCCTGCCCAGCGTTCGTTGTTGATGCGGACGGTGACCTCGGCGAGGGTTTCGGTCATGTTGTCGGGGTTGACGCCTTTTTCCTCGACGTAGGCGGGTACTTTCTTGCCTTCGACAACGCCGGCGGAGTAGCGAGCACGGCGGGAGGATTGGGCGGGGTCTTCGTCCCAGAGAGATACGCAGCGTAGGAGGTGGGTTTGTAGGTCGCGTAGTTCGAGCTCTTCGAGTCGGGAGAGGTCTTCCATGGCAGTCAGGGCCAGCATGAGCAGGAGGTGGGATTGGATCATGTCGATGAGGGCGCCGGCGTGGTCGTAGTAGGCGGCGCGGCCTTCGAGGGCGAGGGATTCATCGAAGATGATGTCGACGGATTCGATGTGTGTGCAGTTCCAGAGGGGTTCGAAGACGCGGTTGGCGAATCGGAATCCGAGAAGGTTGAGCACTCCGGATCGGCCAAGGAAGTGGTCTACTCGGTAGATCTGGGATTCGTCGGCGAAGCTGTGTAGGAGTTCGTTGAGTTCGCGTGCGGTTTGCAGGTCGTTGCCGAAGGGTTTTTCTAGGCCGAGGCGAATGTTGGGGCCGATGCCTATGGTGGCGAGCACTTCAAGAACTTTGCGGGTGATGCGTGGGGGCAGCGCGAAGTAGATGATGGCGGGCTCGTCGCCTAGTTCGGCGATGAGGTCGCGGACTGCGGCGGAGCTGAGTAGGTCAACTTTGGTGTAGCTAGATCGTTCGGCCAGGCGGGAGGCACCGCGTTGTCCGCAGCCTCCTTCGGCAAGAGCTTGCAGGACGCGTAAGCGCCATTCTTCGTCGGAGAGGTCATCGGCGGCGGCGCCGAGGATGCGGACCCGTCGTTCGGGATCGGCTAGGAGGAGAGTGCCCAGTCCAGGTAGGAGGAGGCGTCGGGTGAGATCGCCGGAGGCTCCGAGGATGAGCAGATTGACACGGGGGCTTCGGGGGCCTTCGGAGGAGAGGCGTTGGGCGTCGCTGGGGGTCAGGACGCTGTCGGTGCCTGCTTCATGGATGCTTCGGTGTGGTGTGGCGGACTGAGGCATGGCACCTTCCCTGGGTTGTGTTCATAGGTGAGGTGTGTGCACCTCATCGGGGTTCCCTGGTGCCCAATCGGTTTGTCGGTGGCGCGGCTGAATAGTGCGGCTGATATTCATGGTTGCTGGGGTGGGGCTGGCAGGTGGGGTGTATGCATCGACCGGTGGTGATCTGTGTTTTAGGTGTCGCGGCGGTAGACGCGTTCGCCGTCGATCCAAGTGGAGGCGACGCGCACTTGGCCGAGTTCTTTGGCTGGGGTGGTGAAGACGTCGCGGTCGAGGATGACGAAGTTGGCGAAGGCGCCTTGAGCGATGCGTCCTAGGCCGGTATGGGGCGCCACGCGCACTGCTCGTGAGGTGTACATGAGGATGGCTTGAGGGATGGTGAGGGCGTTGGCGAATCCGAGAGTGGTGCCGTTGCTGGCGGTGCGGTCCACGGCGGCTTGGATGGAGGTGAAGACGTTGTCTGCGTCCATCCAGGTGGTGGCGGGACTGTCTGAGGACAGGCATGAGGCGTGGAAGGAGCGGTATATGCGTTGCAGGGGGTAGGCGTCGACGAGGGCGCGGGTGCTGAGGTTGGCGCTGTAGACGTCCATTTCGGCGAAGTCGAAGATGGAGTGGGTGACGATACCAAAGTTCATGCGGGAGCGGAGCATGAGCTGTTGTAGTGGTTCGGGCAGGATGCTGGCGTGTTCCACTTGGACGCTGGGTACGTCGGTCATCCAGGGATCCATGTCGCCGACGACGTCGATGAGGAATTCGAGTGCGGCATCGCCCATGGCGTGTGCGGCGAGTTGGACGCGGTTGTCACGGGCCCATTCGGCGGCGGCGCGGAGTTCTTTTGCGTTGATTGTGCGGCGGCCGAATTGGTCGAAGGTGCCGCGGTAGGGGCGGGCCATCCAGGCGGTTGCGTTGGAGATGGCTCCGTCAATAAAGACTTTGGTACCAGCTATTTTGATGCGGCCGAATCTGTCGTCGTCGGTGAGGACGCGGGTTTTGCCGGCGGCGATTTCATCGGACAGGACGGTCCATGGCAGGTAGATGTTGACGTGCTGGGCGAATCCGGCTTGTTGCGCTTCGCGGAGAATGTCGAGTATGTCGGTAGCTGCGACGGCAGCCAGGTCATCACCCACGCCGACGATGCCGTGACGGGTGAGGTGGTCTCCTACGGCGAGCAGTTCGCGGATGAGGTGGTCACGTCCCATGGGTGGGATGGCTGAGGCTACGGCTTCTACGGCACGGAATTCGGTCAGGATGCCGTTGGGTTCGCCGTTGCTGTGTCGTTCGAAGCGGGCGCCTTCGGGGTCGGGGGTGTCTCGGGTGATGCCTGCCATTCGTAGTGCTACGGAGTTACAGGAGGCGGTGTGTAGGTCTGAACGTCGAACGAATACTGGCCGGTCGCGGCTAACGAGATCGAGATCTTTGCGGGTGAGTTGGCGACGCTCTGTTAGGTACATTTCGTCGTAGCCCCAGCCGAGGATCCATTCGTTTTCTGGGGCTAGGTCTGCGTGATAGCGCAGGCGTTTGATGATGTCCGGGATGGTGCGCACCAAGGGCGGCATCAGTGAGGGGCCTGCGGCGAGGGTGGCGACGAGTACCGGATGCTGGTGCACGTCGAGGAATCCAGGGACGACGGTGGCGCCTTGGAGGTCGACGGTGGGAACGTCCCGTACTGCTTCGGGGATGTCTGCCGGTTCGGTGTATTCGCGGTACGGGCCTCCCACCCATGAGAAGCGTCCTCCGTCAATACGGAAGGCGCTAGCGAAATCATCCTCACCACGGCCCGTGAACACCTTGGCGTTGATGAAGAGCCTTCCGGGCATGCAACTCACTCCTCACAGACCATGCTCGCCCCGTCTTACTTTTACAGGACATGCACCTCGACAGTATGTGACCGTTCACCGTGGGTGGGTGTGTGGAACGCGCGAACTATGCCTTGTCACCACATGCGTAATGCTGAGCGCGCTAGCAGGGAAACGCTTTCGGCAAGATCGGAGGCGGGGAATGTGCCGGGGAATGCTTCTGGCATTCGTCCAGCTATGCCGTTTCCTCCGGACAGGATCGCGATGACGGACCATGTCTGGGCACCCCAGAACGCAACGGTGGGGTCATGGAGGTCCCCTTCGCGTGGGTCCCACCCGAGGCCGTGCACAACATCCAGACATAGCCGCGCGATGCGGGCTGCGTGGTGGGTGTAGGGGTCTTGGGCGGTGGGGTCGGCTAGCAGGGCGGGACTGACCACTCCTGATGCTGCGGTAAGTAGTGCCAAAACACCTGCTGCGCAGGCATGTTCGGATCCGCCTAGGGGCAGTCTGCGGGCGATGATTTCTGCTAGGTCGCGGGGAGTGTCTAGGTAGGGAAGTTCTGGGTGGATGTAGGCGTGATCGTCCACGATGTGTATGAGGCGTAGTCCAACTGCGGCGTCAAGCAGTTCGGCGTCGAGGCCGGTATTGGAGGGGCCGCGGTGAGTTGTGTCGGCCCCCAGGGCCCACCCGTGGGGGCCGCCGCATTGACGTAAGAGTTGAGCAAATGGCTCAACCATGAGGGCACAGGTCTGCTCATCGAGGTAGGTAGGTAGTTCGGTGGGATTACTGTCCACTGTCCATATATGTGAGATGTCAGTCACATCTGTTTGGGCGGTCAGGACATACTCGTGGATCAGGGATGAGGTATCTAACCGTGATGCTCCAATGAGGTGACGTAAGGCTTGCCATCCGTGGCTGTCGACGATGCCTGCAATGTCGGTTACGGCAGGATCGAGGCATTCCAGCATTGGTGTTGGCGGAGGTTGTTCCAGTAGGTCTACGTTTTGGACTCGCCGTGCTGCTTTTTCTTTTTCGAACCGGTCGGGGTTTCCGTCGATGAGGCGGGCGCGGGGTTGGCCGGGAAAGCCTCGTTGGATTGTTTCGACAGTGATGGTGTGTTGCTGTCTGTGCGCCAGCCCGTAGCTGTATTGCAGGACTGCTCCTGATGCGGGCAAGACGTCTGCCACCTGGGTGTGGGATTCCTCGTCGTTGTCGCGGTGGCTGTTCTGCTGGGGTGGCTGGATGGTTCGTGTGTGGGTCAGCTGTTCCAGCTCTGTAAGAGGGATGAGTGTGGCTTGTTGAGGATCTGGAGCGTGGGGGAAGGTGAACTGGTGTTGGTGCGTGCCGTCCCATCCCATTGCTGCGCAGAGGACTTCGTGTAGCTGATCCAGGTGTATGGAGGCGTCTATCTCGATTCGGCGCCATGTAGAGGGGTAGGAGTTTTCTAGCTGCACGTGCAGTGTCATGCGCGTGATGCGGGGCACGCTCCACGCCAGTCGATCCTGTGTGGGTGCGGTGATGTTTGCTGTCACGACTTCGGGCAGCTCGGTAGAGCTCGAGGTCTGCTCACTCGAGTTAGTGGTGTCAAGCCGATTGGCCTGACCGTCACGACCCCCGCGCGGAAACTGATAGACGTTTCCGTTGAAGGACTGAAACTTGCCCTTGGTCACATGGGAACCCTAGGCCTAAGCGAGACAGTATTCACGCTGGTGGGCAGGGATGTGGATTCCATTCAGAGTGAATCTCCGAATCTTTTTGGATTTTATAAACCCGTGTAGGTGTTTGCCTTCTCGATGTTTTTCGAGAAGGCAAACACCTACACGGGTTTAGGTAGAGGTTTTTCAGCGACGCCCCGTAACCATCTTCACGATCCACAAGAGAATGACAGCGCCAAGCAGAGCTGTCAGGAAGCTAAAAATAAGCCCACCGCCAGCTACATTGACACCAACCAGATTCAAAACAAATCCGCCGATAAGACCACCGATAATGCCAACCACAATGTTGGCAACCAGTCCCATCTGCGCATCTGTACCCATGATTTTGCTGCCAATCCACCCAGCGAGGCCGCCAATAACAATCCAGCCGATCCATCCAAGCGCAAGCATCAGTTCACCTTTCGTGCGGTTCTGAAATCAGAAACGCCCGCGGCAACCGGGCACGTTGAAGGGGCAGTCAGAACCATTTTTGGTAACTCACAGCCACAGCGGAAACGGCCACCACGGAAGTATCTATGTGGACACTAGGTGAGCTAATCAACAACCCACTCCACCCTCAAGGATGAAAACACCTAATACTGAGGGATTTTCAGGACTTTAAAAATTTCACGAACGGTGATGTTTCACGCAGCAGCGCTCAGCGCGACTGTCAGATAGTGCACACGCTGCTCCCGCAGCGACCGCAGTCACCGCGAACACAGACGGCCACGCCCCGATCTTCTTCGCCAACGGATGCGACAAACCAAAAGCGCCCATGTACACCGCGCCCAGCGCACCGGCAACACCCGGACCAGCCACCTTTACCCAGCTACGCCCGGCATATAGTCCAGCCGCTGCTAAAACCACACCTCCCAAGGGTCGTATGCCTGTCTGCTGGGCTGCGGCAAATCCCCCGATCAGTCCGCAAGCAGTCACCAATGCCGTATTCACCGACTCTGGATCACGTAAGACAGTTTTTTTCTGCTCCGCCGCCGCACGAGAACGGTGACGACCTTGGCGCTTAACGTTGCCAGTGATGAGTACGTGATCATTGCTAGAAGACATGGTCATGCCTGGCATCGTATGAGCCGTCACAGAATTCAGCATGAAAAACATGCACATGTCGGTAACGGACCCTCGCACCTGGCAGGAGCCAATCATGGACACCACACCTTTGCCCACCATCCGCGCTGCCGGAGCGATTGGCGCCGGTCGCACCACCATCATCACCCCCCTAGTTGGCTCTGACATCGACACGCTCCGTGAAGAAATCACCCGTGCCGCAGCAACCGAAACCGACATGCTCGAATGGCGCGCCGACCAGTTCCGCCACGCGCACTCCGTCAAGGCATACGCAGACACCCTCGGCCAGCTCACCGAGCACATCGCCTCAACTGGCCGGGACCTGCCATGTTGCTTCACCTACCGCACCGTGAGAGAAGGAGGAAACGGGTCAGCCACCGAAACCGACTACCTCCACCTCATCGAAACCATTGCAGGTGCTGGCGCTGACTTCATCGATATCGAATACCGACACCCGGTAGGACCCACCGCTATCCACGTCGCGCAGGCCGAAGGCGCCCTCGTCATCGCATCCGCACACGACTTCACTGCCACTCCCGAAGTGAGCGCCATGGTGTCTCTACTTGCCGATATGGAAAATGCTGGCGCCGATATCGCCAAACTTGCTGTCACAGCCACCACCTCGCTGGATCTGGCGCATCTTTTCACTGCTACCAGCCTGCGCCACCAAAAAGCCCAAATCCCCCTGATCACGATCGCCATGGGCTCCCTCGGCGCCGCCAGCCGACTTGTTGGCGCAGCGTTCGGGAGCGCGGCCACCTTCGCACGGGTGGCCGCGTCCTCTGCTCCCGGTCAGCTCGCCGTCGACGACGTCGTCACAGTTCTCCATCTCTTGGAGAGAGCCGCCCCGACCCGTGACGACAACGACGACTCAACTGAACACTAGTTAGGCAGCGTCACAGCCATCACGCACTGGCGCTACACGAGCTTCCATCACATCTGCCAGCCGGGAGATCGAGCGCGCCAACTCTCCTCGATCCTCCACGCTCCAGGTGGACAGCAAATCGGCTAAGAAGCCAATCCCCTGCTCATGCACATTGGCCAAAGCGGCCTTACCTTTCACCGTCAAAGTGACGTTGATCGAACGGCGGTCCCGCGGTGAAGCAACCCGCTTGACCAAACCCGCCGCAACAAGTCGCTTCAACTGCATTGTGATTGTTGACTTATCCACGTCCTGCCAGCTGGCAAGATCCGTGGGCCGCACATTCTCATGCTCATGGATGAATCCCAGCAGCCACACATCCGTGTTTGACAAAGCAGGCCGCATGCCCGCGCAGCGGCTACGCCGCGTGCTCTCCCTGGACATGGCGCGAAGAATGCGAATCAACGCGTCGTCAACAGTCCTTTCCACGGGCTGTTCTTCAGACCGGACCTGCTCTTCTAGCCGGGTTCTTGTCACTCCGGCACCTCCCTTCGACCGGAAACGAACTCACGTTCCCCCCGGATTCACTTTCTTCCACGTTCAATGGGGTGTAGCGCGTCACTGATCGACATGCTTAACGGTCAGCAACCCCGGAACATTACCGCCATGACCTCAACACGCCGGAGGCACCGTTCAGGTGACCACCCACCCCCTCCCGCAGTAAGCCATCTACTACGAGACAGGATCGCCTAGACTTCACGCCCCTCAGCGAGGGCTTTGCAGGTCATTGACCCGGCACAAAGCACAAAAGCTCGCCCCTCCCTCGACATCTGACACATCCCGAAGGTGGGTGGCCCGGCGAGCCTGCCTCATCCTTGCGCACGCTTTGTAAACGACCGACCACATGTGGGGACTCCCACGCACTTACATATGCAATAATTGGAGGTTAACCTCGAAACCTTTAGGGGATAAAGAAACTCCCACCCACGCTCACCTTGCCCCACAAACTCCTCTTATCCCCCACATCTCAAACTCACCCCAGTCGCCTACGGTGGAGTCATGGAACCCCTCACACCACCACCAACCCGCCTACTACCGCCCTCCTCGATCAAGGCCACCACAGCCTTCACGAAAGCTTTCGCCCTCTTCGGCAAACGCCCCGGGTTGTTCATCGGTATCTCGCTGCTATCGAACGCTGTGCTCTTGATCATCGGCGCAGTCACCGTCCTCGCGGTCGCTTTCATCGCCCTGATTACCGCAGCAGGAAGCTTCGACAGCCTCGGAAGAGTATCCATCTCCTCCGGGAAGCTAGCCGCGGGAGGCCTAGCAGCTGCGGTCGTTCTCCTCATCTCGGCGTTCCTCTACCTAGCCGTCACCGTGAAGATCAACGGCATGCTGTACGTGCTGGCCATCGAAACTGAAGCCACCCGCCGTCCCACATACCGCGACCTTTCCCGCAGCACCAAAGGGCTCTTCCGACGCGCTCTGCCCACCATCGCGTTTATGACTGCGGCGATTGTGCTCTCAATCGTGCTCTTTACCGCCGTCTTGTTCGGCATCGGCGTAAGCGGCCTAGAAGGCCCCACCGCCGGGATTGCTCTCCTCATCACCCTCATAGCGATATCCGTCATCGTGACCTACGTTGCTATCCGCTGGTGCTTCTACCTAGCAACCCTGACCCTAGAAACCGGCAAGGGGCTCAACCCGCTGCGACGTTCTTGGCACCTAACTAAAGGTGCTTTCTGGCGCGTCTTTGGACGTCTGATCCTGTTCAACATCGCTGTAGGAATCGTCTGGTTCATCGTGACAGCCGCGCTAGGCATGGCATTCGGCGCCCCCATGGAAGAAACCTTCGGGAACAATCCCGCAACCTCAGGTGGCGCAGTCACCGCAAATATTTTGAGCACACTGCTCAACATCCTTTTTGCACCGCTCATGGCGTGCTTCATGTCAATCCTCTACTTGGATGAACGCCGCCGCCGCAACGAAGAAGACCCCGCCCCCACAGCGCACGTCATCGACGCTCCCTGGCAAGCCGAAACAACCCAGTGGGGCCAGCCACAAGGCCAACGCTACGGGGCCACTACACCTGAACCTGCGGCTGAAACACCCCAGCGATACGGCCAGCAATCTCCCACCGAAGAGCCCCGATACGGGCAACGCGTCGAAACAAACAATGAAACTTCACAACGCTCCGACGACGACAAAAACACCGGCAACACTCCACCCTCAGCCGGTAACTAACCAGCTCCACATGAATGGGCGGGGTGCCTCACAAATGTGAGGCACCCCGCCCATTCATGACACAACCTCACCAACCCCACCCTGCAACAGGCTCACATCCGCAACACCACCAATAACAATGACTGCCGGAGCAGCCGGAGACTCCCGCTCAACAAACGCCTCCACTTGCCCCACCACCCCCCGCGCCACACGTTCCTCATCAGTGAACCCCCGCTCCACCACCGCAAACGGAGTATCCGGGTCCATCCCCGCAGCAACCAAAGCACCCATCGAACGAACCATCGTCGCCACCCCCATCAACACCACAATCGTCCCTCCCGCCTGCACCAATCCACGACTCTGCTCCTCAGTGAGAGGTTCATGCCCACTGACCACCGTGAACGCACGCGCAACACCCCGATGTGTCACCGGAATGCCCACCGACTCTGGCACCGCCACCGCCGAAGTAATCCCCGGCAACACCCGCACTTCAATACCCGCCTCCACCGCCGCAGCGACCTCTTCACCACCCCTGCCGAACACAAATGGATCTCCGCCTTTGAGGCGCACCACGTAGTCACCTGCCTGGGCAGCCTGAAGCATGCGGTCCTCAATCTCACGCTGGGGAACCCGGTGGGCGCCAGGAAGCTTACCGACATCAACAATGCGAGCTGCCGGAGCTAAACGAGCGATCGTGACGTGATCGTCATAGGTGGCAAGCCTGTCAGTGAAAACAACATCCGCGTTAAACAGTTCACGACGCACAGCAACGCTCTGCTGATCATGATGCCCCGGACCTGCACCGACAAGAACGATCTGACCGCCGCTATCCGGAACATCAAGACACAGCGTGACCCGCCCAACACGCAACGCGGCAACTGTCTCAGCCCATTTGGCTGCGCCACCAGTGACGTCAACGAGGACGCTGCCGCCAGCAGGAACGGCAGCAGGATCGTCAACAACGATCGTCTCTGCCGCCAGCGGTGCGAAACGCTTTACCGCCCAGTTCGCTTCGCGTTCTGGGCCGACCACCACAACAGTGGCGGTCTGCAGGTCGATGTCGATGTGCACGCAGCGAAGGTAACACCCACCCGGGCTGTTGGCGCAGGCCGGACGCAGCCCAGCCTGCACCAACAGCCCTGCTATGTCACAAAAATCACTACAAATAGTGCAACGCAGCAACCACCTAGACGGATATGAACCGCAAAGAGCGGTGACTTCTTCTACTCCTGCTGCTCTACCAATTCAGACTCTTCAGCAAGCTGCCCTTCAGCAGACTCAGCCTCGTCCGCAGGCTCAGGAGGTGTTTGACGAGCCACCGCAATCGACCACGGAGCCATCCGATAACGGTCACCATCGAGATAGTCACGCGGCACCCGATCAGCATCCACCCCCGCTGCTGAATCAATCGCCTCGTGAACATCCATTCCCTGGGCTTCAGCCTCAGCGATCGCCTCACGCACCTGATCGGCATATGCCTGCCCACGGACCGCAGTCGCCAGTGAACCGAACACGTTGTAAAACCGTTCTGCCCACGGTGCCGTATCGATGAGGCGCTCCCACCGGCCACCAGGACCTGCCGCCTCCTCCTCAACCAGCTCTGTCTCCTCAGCGCAGGGCTCTTCCAGGCTCGGGAAGGTGAACTCGACCTCGTGATCCTCCATGTTGATCAACAAGACAAAATCACCGTCGGGACTTTGCGCTGTCCCCAACCGCACCTGCAACGCGCGATCACCAGGCTGCGTCCATCGACGACCCGAAGGATCACGGAACAGATACTGCACCTCTTCTTCACCGGCATAAGCTCCCCAATACCGTTGGCGCAGCTCCGGAGAGGTATGCCGAATCCACGTGAGAGCTCGCGTGAAAACGAGAATGGGATTGACGGTTTCTCGACAATCCGCCACCCCAAACACGTCGTAGTACATGCCACCGTTTTCCGGGTCATCTGGATCAACCAGAAGCTGCATCGGCGCATTCGAACCAGCCTGCGCCCAGTTGTTCCACATGCCGACCGAATTCAGGTTCCACGGGTTGTTATTTCCGTTCTGACCCCGCCCATACTCGTCTCCACCCACAATCATGGGAACCCCGCGAGAAAACATCAGGATTGCGAGGAAGTTTCGCAACCGGGTACGCCGCAGTGCCTGATCACCACCGGAATCCCACGACTCGTTGTCATCACTGCCACCGTCAGAAGGCCCGAACGGCCACGTCAAGGCCTCATTTGTTTTTCCGTTGTACGAGACCAGATCCATCATCGTGAAGCCGTCATGAGCAGTAACGAAATTGATCGACTTTCCCGGATCTTTCTCGTTGTAGAAATGCTCGTAATCGCCATTCATCATGTCGATGAACGAATCCGTGTTCGCATCACCCTTTGTGAAACGTCGCACCGCATCACGGAAACGGCCATTCCATTCAGACCACCCCGGTGGGAAGTTACCGACCTCGTAACCCCACAGGTCCCATGCTTCGGCGATAACTTCCGCTCCAGCCAGTTCCCCCAGCCTGGCAATACCGATCAACACCGGATGCTGATCAAAGAATCGTCGTTGCTCTTCCCAATCGTCGCGCTCTGCCTCATCTGGTTTACGCCCCAACACCGGCGCTAGATCAAAGCGGAACCCATCCACGCCCATGTCATGTAGCCAGTACGCCAGCGAATCTAATGTCACCGCCGCTGTACATGAGCTGGAGAAATTCATCTGGTTTGATACACCTGTGGCCCCATCAACCAACCGGTTTTCCGCCGTCAACACGTAATACTCCGAGGTGGAGAAACCACCTAAGGACGTGAACGAGACCGTATCCAGATCCCCTTCCCAGTGCCCTCCTTCACCAGAGTGGTTGTAAACCACATCCACGTACACCTCGATACCGGCGTCGTGGAACGCAGCCACCATATCTTTAAACTCTCGCGTCGGCCCACCCAACGAACGGTCATGGGCGTACGCCCGATTCGGCGCGAAATAAGCCAAAGTTGTGTATCCCCAATAATTCTCGCGGGGATCTTCTGGCCCCACCGGCGCGTTACGAGACGTAGACTCCTGCACCGGCAAAAACTCGATCGTCGTTACACCCAGCGCCCGCAAATACGGAGCCATATACGCAGCACCGGCATACGTGCCCCGTAGCTCATCAGGAACTCCAACAACCTCACCAAAACCAGCCACATCAGCCAACAACTCCGGTAACCGCACCGAACTTGGATGCGCCGTAAGTCCCTGTAGATGCGTCTCATAAATAATCGCGTCCGAAATATGCGTGAATGGCCGCGCCCCCGTAGACGTGCCATCGAGAACAATCACGCCTTTGGGCGCCCACCTGCCCGAATCAAGCTCCCGACGTGCACGCCCATCCACTTCCACCCCACCAGTTGCAAACACATCCGCGCATCCACCGTGCTCACTAATCAAATCCGATGCCAGATTGTGCGTAATTTCTCGGGCATAAGGATCAAAGAGCACCTTGTTCGGATTGAAACGGTCCCCCACCTCATCAACATCCGCCACAAACCCCGCCGCTGAACCACCTCGACACCACTGCGGATCAACTACCCAGTTTGGGCCCCAACAACGGAACCCATACAACGTGCCGTGCCCTGGGCCTTGCACCCGCGCACGCCACACACCGTCTTCACCTCGAGCCATGTCAAACTCAGCTGCCGCATCCACCCCAACAGCCTCAGCGTAAAACTCCAGCAACACCCGCTGCGCACGCGGCGCATACACAGCGAACGTGCACCCCACCCGTTCCTCGGCCGGGACATCCTCACAGAACCCGCGATGCCCACGCTCCACCCGCACCGGCGGCACCGATCCGGACAAGATCTCCTCAGCAGTCACCACCAGCCGTCCCGCCTCATGAGCCCCTAACGGCCACGACGCCTGCGCCCACGTCTGCGGCGCACACGCCTCAAACGCCTCTACCGCGATACCGCCACCCACAGAACTCGTTTCATCGCACTGCTCCGACATGAAGTGGCTCCTCCACTGCGCTCAAGCATGTACGTGAACCACCTATCGGCCACGTACAGAGACATAGACAGGTCGGAGGAACCCTATGCGGATACAGCACCATGCACGAACTCGACGCACGCAACCCGGACCCACCAAAAACGCTCTGCCCCAGTCACCCACGCAAACACAATCGGTCAACCAGCCGATGAGAGCGGCGCCCACCACCTCACGCCGCCCACACCGAAGAAAACCATCAACCCATCAAACGCGCCTTAACCAAAGCCGAGACCCGACCACCATCAGCACGCCCAGCAACCGCCGCGGTCGCCACCTTCATCACTTGACCCATTTGCTTCATGCCAGTCGCTCCGACCTGCGCCACTGCCTCATCCACAACCTGCGCCAATTCGGCATCCTCCAACTGTGCTGGCAAATACTTCTCCAACACCGCCAGCTCGGCACTTTCCCGATCAGCCAACTCCGGACGACCAGCCTCGGAGTACGCAACCACCGACTCCTTACGCGACTTCGCCTCCTTCGCCAGCACCTTGAGCACCTCGTCGTCACTCAACGAACGCGCTTCCTTACCAGCAACTTCGGCATTCGAAATCGCCGTCATCACCATCCGCAGCGTCGCCGTGACCACCTCATCACGAGCCTTCATCGCCGCGTTCAAATCAGAGTGCAACTGCTCTTTCAAAGAAGTCATGCACCTAATCCTCCCACCACCTCACCTGAGCATCACTATCCCCCACCGACATTCCCGACAGGCCAATGCGCCCCCAACCAACGCTCAAGCACCACCCAAGCAGCACAACCAGGCCCGCCATTGAGCACTTCATGACGCTCACCAGGCAACACCACACACTCCACCTGCGCACCCAGCCCGCCCCGCACCCGCGCAGCAGCCTGACGCACCCCCGCACCCATACCTCCCACCGGATCATCTACCCCAGACAAAAACAACACCGGCACCTGCAGATACCGCCCATCACGCCGATTCACTCGACCAACAGCCCTGACCAGATCACGCCACAAACCCAACGACGAAGCATTCCCAGCCAACGGATCCGCCTCATAGGCATCCACCACCTGCGACCGCACGCTCAACCAGTCATTGCCTGTTCGCGTGCGCCCACACTGAGCGTTATACCCACCGAACACCAACCGATCCATCAAGCCACACGGCCGCGCCCACCCCCATATCGAGGCCAACCCGCCCAACAAAACATCCGTCAACAGCACCGGCACCGCAAGCGGCCCTCCCGAACCCACAAACACGAACCCATCAACCCGCACCTCTGCCACCGCGTGACGCATAGCTACCTCACGCACAACGAAAGAACCCATGCTGTGCCCTACTACCACCAACGGAACCCCCGGGAATTCTTCTGCAACCGCCCTCAACCGCGTCTGCACATCACCCACCAACGCATCCCAGCCACCCTCCACATGCCCTAAATGACCAGAGCCGCCCACCGAACGGCCATGCCCTCGCTGATCATGCGCACACACCGCCCACCCCAACCCCACCAAAAACTCCGCCACACCTGCATACCGCCCCGCATGCTCAGCCATCCCGTGCACCAGATACACCACACCACGCACCTGCCCGCGCGGGCGCCACACATACCCACCTAATAGCACCCCATATGCACCTTCAACCTGGCCCTTCCACGCTTGCAGACCAGAACCCTCACTGCACACAAAACTCATTGCCCCATCCTGCGCCGACCACCCCTCGCTACGCACTATGCATTCAGAAAAACATGGATCCGAAAAGCTCAATAATAAATTTCCCAAAAGCTCACGAATACACAGCGATTCAAAATCGCACCACGAATCGCAAATATCGCTTGAAATGAATAGCTCACCCTCTTGTTATCAACACAAAATTCACTACTTCTGTCTTATAAGAACGCACCTCGCTCCCGGCTCACTTCCGCACCAACTGTGCCCACACCGCCGCATGATCACTCACCTTCGAAGGCAACACTCCAGCAGCAGCAACCTGGAACCCCCGCGCCACCACATGATCAATTTGCACGAACGGCGGGAAAAACCATCCCATCGGCCACGTCCGAGTCCAAGGAACCCCACCCGATGGAGCCTCCACCATCCCGTTCAACAACCTCCTGAACACCGGATGCGAGCGCGAAGCGTTGAAATCCCCCGCCATCACCAACCGCTGCTCACTACTACGCTGCTGCACCCAGTCCACCAATCCCACCTGATCCCGATACCACCGGTTCACTGGGTCAAGTCGTGGTGACCACGGATGCACTCCCCGAAACAACGTCCCATCAGCCAACCGCACTGCTGGCATATCGAACTGCTCCACCTCACCAGAACCCACATCCACCACCTCGTTACATCGCGCCCGAGCACCAATATCCACACACGACATCGGCTCACGCGTCGCCACCACTGTCGCCGAAGAGCCACCTACCGTGCCCGTCGCATACGGCAAATACTCTTTTAACCCCGCCTTCAACAACCCCTGCCAATTCGTAGGTGATTCCTCCACCAACACCAACACATCCGGCCGCAGCTGCCTCACTTGCTCAACGGTCGTTGTCGGAACCTCAATCCCGAAATACGTATTCACAGACAAGACCGTCAACATGTCTGACGGACGTTGCCCCACCGTCACTGGCACCGACGGCTGCCGATCAACCACATCCCCTAACACCGGCACGAACAACGCCACCCCCACCACAGCCATCACTAGCGCCTGTCGCCGCGATATCCACCACAACCCCAACGCCACCGGCACAGCCGCCAACGCCAACGCAGGCGCCAACGCTTGCAACAAGGGCACAAAACTCCACTGCTCACCATCCACCAATGACACACATGCCACCAGCACCCCTATACCAACAATCCCCCAGCCACATCCACGCACCCACCGCATCATCAGAAAAACCCCCGAAAAATCAACACTCGCAAGCGAAACAACCTAACCACCCGTCCAATTGAAGAATCACGGAAGAAACTGTTGCCGAATGGCAACTCAAACTACGCCGAGCCAACTGCACACCATCCCCCACTACGCGACAGAATAAGTAGGGACGGCACACGCACCACAGCAAACAACGCAGCCGATACGGCAGGGGGTACCTCAACCGATGCGCGACGGTTCGACCACGACATCAGTAAACACACAACACCACACCACGTCTTCACCCAATCTCACCCGACAACTCGGCGCCCATCTCATCATCGGTTTCGCCATCATCGGACTCGCCACCGCCCTATCCAGCAGCCTCGGCGACAGCCCCCTTTCTCTCACCCCCACCGCAATCCTCATCACACTGGCCATTACCCGTTTGCCCCACAACACCTGGACCATCTCCCCTAGAGTCCACAGCGCCACAACCACCGCAGTCACCGCCACCGGGCTCGCCCTCACCTGGGCGACCGCTCTAGGCGCCCACGCGGCCAGCTGGTCCAACACCACCGGCATCGCCACAGCTGTGATCGGTTGGCTCACCCTCATCGCTGCGAACTTCACCGCCTTAATCCGTACTTACATGCTCCTGGCAGCTACAACAATCATCACCGCTGCCGGAATCAGCGCAGCACTGTCCACTCCCCATGGCCTGTTCGACATCACTACCCAAATCGCTGCCGGCTTCACTTCACCAGCCTTCCCACCTGCTTTCCTTATCGCCGGTCTAGTTACCACCACCGCAACCATTTACGCGCTCACTCGCGATATCGACTTTCTTTGGCACCGATCAGACATGCGATCGCTAGCCGCCACATTCGCAGGCGCAGCAACCACTTCTCTAGGCGCAGTCGTATTGGTATCCACCCGCCAAACCACATGGACCGGCGAAGACAACGGCCTGCAATTCACTATCGCCGCTCTCATTGCTCTGCTATGCCCCGGTATCGCACTCCTCGTTATTGGAGCGCTGACCACACGTGACGGCAACCTTAAACCCACCGGCAGTATCCCGCTCGTTCTCGGTCTACTTCTCATCGCAGTAGGTGGCTGGACTGGTTTCACCCTCAGCGGTCTGGGAGCTATCCCTGCACTACTACTTATTGTGCTGGCAACATTGTTCGGAATCACTGCTGGCCTCGCTTTCGCTGCCGCAGTAGTGCGCGATGGCCACCGCCTACGTGCCCGTTTCAACGAAAGCCGTGAACGAGCTGAAGCTCGCGCCACCCAAACTGTGCGCCGTATCGCCTCAGCAGTACACGCCACTCCTTAACCCCTAGACGCCCCGCGTGGCCGGAACACAAAGTCGTGTTCGGGCCACGTGAGGTATCCAATCAGTGGAAATCAGATAACCTCCCACGGCTCAACACCCCCAGGAACAATAGTCAAACTCGCGTGAGCTGGAGGAACACCAGTAATCAAATCTAACCGCGGGAGCCACTGCAGATCACGGACAGCAACCTTGGCACGCAGATGCGCAAACTCATAGACAAGTTGCCCTTCCGTCACCGCAAACTTTGCAGAACGTGCCACCGACAATCGCGCTACCCCAACCTCACCAATCCGTGACCGGTCAAACCGATACCCGCGCGCATCGGCCTCGTCGGCTACACCATGCAAATACACAGCCACACTAGCCACCGGGTCAACCAATGCTTTAAACCGCTCCAATTGAGGATGATTGCGGTATCCCTTGGTCTCCCCCTGCAATACTTTCTGCGCCAATAACGTCTCCCGCCACAGCGCTACCAAAGCGGCTCTATCCAGCAGCGAGGGATGCAGACTCCAAATGCGCATATCGCACACCTTATCGACGGCAAAAGGCTCAAGGCTCGCCCCAGTACTTCACAGCCCGAAGGATTCAAAACCTAGCTACGACGTGAGCCATCACCATCGAGTGATCACTCAACTCAGCAGCAATGTCATGGGATGCCACTGAGAGCACAATCACATCCCTAGCCTTTACGCCTACACCGAAAGAGCCATGCCACCAGGCGTTCCACTCAGCCACACTGATGCCATGTCTCTCATCTCCTTTCTCTCTTCGCGCCTCTCACCGCGCGAACCGCAAACCCAACCACCGCAAAACCACACCACCACTGGAATCCGTTACCCACACATCCTGCGGCGCGCCACCACCCACTGGTGGAAAGGACCAGCAGCAATAGCAACCACCTTCGGCGGCGCCATACTGGCCGTCGCCGCCGTACGCTTCTCCCTACCCGCTCTCACCACAGCCGAACCCAACGGAACACCAACCCCAGCCGCAGCAGCAGCCCTCAACCTCGCTCTGGCTTCTTTCATCCCATCTCCATCGGCGCTGTTGCCGCCGTGTACCGCATCAGCGGCGGATACCTGCACTCCATCAGCGGCCGAATGCGCTGGAAATGGCTAGCAACCGGCCTAGCCACCACCGTCCCTATCTGGCTTGTGGGAAATCTTGCCGAAACCGTCGTCAACGGTGAAAGCACATTCTCCCCCGCCAAAGCGTGGGCCCTGCAAGTAGCCCTCACCCTCATCCTCACCCCCCTGCAAGCTGCCGGTGAGGAATACATCGTCCGAGGTCTGCTCGTCACGACAATTTCCAGCTACTTCAGTAACGCAAAAGTGGGGTTCTGCATAGCGGGGGCCATATCTACTTTTGTCTTCACCGCTCTCCACGGCTCATCACACCCCTGGGTTGTCGCCAACCTCGTTGGCATGTCCATCATGGCGCTTTACCTCGTATGGCACACCGGCGGTATCGAAGCCGCTATCGCCATCCACGTAGCCAACAACCTCTCCCTCATCCTGATCTCCATTTTCACCAACACTGTAGGAAAAGGACAGATCACAGCAGAAACCCAGGTCAGTTTCTGGTCAACCTTCTACGCGCTCGCCCTACTCGCCCTAGGAACCTTCCTGCTCCGCCGCTTTTTCGACCGAGAAGGACTTTCCGCCACTACACAGTCAGAGCCCGAACCCCGTTCTGCCATCGCAGCTACAGCTGAAACCGCACCCGAGAACACCGCAAAGACCACGCCGGCACCAGAATCTGACTCCACTCACACGTAGCTCAGAAACAGGTTTTTATACCTGCTTCTAATTCCGTTTCGAGGCGCACTCCCCGCCCCTAACTACATGGTGGCGAGATCGGTCAATATACCGATCTCGCCACCATTCGCTGTATTCAAGAGTGTTATCCCGAAAAGCAAAAAATGCGGATAAAACGCATAACGCGAAATAACACCATCAATCCAATGGTGTGAACAAACGCTGATCTGGGCGGCATGTCATGTCTTTCTCCGGCAACTTTCCACTCATGAGATATTTATTACGTGCTTTCTCCGCACATTCACTTACATCAACTACTCCGTGCCCCCATGTCGGCACTGTGATCAAACGACTGTTTTTCACCAGCGAACGCACTGCTTTGGCACCTGAGTATGGGGTAGCTGGATCCTCCAACGTGCTCATTACCAGAATTCCACCGGCGGGAGAACTCGTGTATGGGCCTTTGTAGGCGTTAGCTCCCTTAAACTTCCAGCCGGAGCAGATCGAAGAATTCCATGTCCACAGCGGCCCGAATCCTGGCGCAACCTGTTCTGCGATTTTCGCTGCTGCTGGCCATGATTCAAAGGTAGAAGGGTTATTGGTCTCTGAGCATAGTACGCCCCCGAAACCAAAAGGCACGTCTAGACCCTCCTCTTTATCCGAGTCCGAAATCGGAGCAGGCGGATCATAAGAGATTAAGTCGCGCTTCATTCGACGCTCATGGTCCAGTAGCTTCCCGTAGTACTTAACTGACTTTTCTGAAGCTTTCTGAGCAGTTTTACCTGCCGATTGCGAGGAGGATTCTTTCACTTTCTCCACATCAGCTCGCAGCGAGGAGATAAAAGCCAAAAGATCAGGGATGGATTCTGTCCCATACAACATTGAAGTACTTGCGGCGAACAAATCTTGATAAGTGAAAGTCTTTGAACCGAAGGGGCCTTCAAGAACCACTGACTTTCCACGAAGCCGCGACGTCAGGTAATTCCAGTCATTACGAATCGTGTCGCTCTGCTCGCAGTCAGAACCAACTCGCTCACACTCAGAGATAGCCGACTTCATCGCCTGATGAGCGCCTACACCACTACGAATCCTGGTAGTCGACGGCACCTTTGAACCAACTTCAGAACCGCCCGTTGACCACTGCACTGGGTCCAGAACTCCGTCGATCACCATAGTTCGAACACGGTTCGGGAACATCGCGGCATACGTGTTCCCTAGCTGGGTCCCATACGAGATGCCGTAGTAGTTGATAACTTTCTGCCCCAAGGCTCCCCGAACTCGATCCATATCCCGAGCTACATCGGCAGTAGTCATGTAGGGGAGAATGCGAGTCTTACTATCTTCGCATGCCTTCCGCTTCTTTTCATCCTGCGCTTTTCTTTTTGCGATTTGTTCTGGAGAAATCGGATACGGCTCTCCTTCTTCAGCGATATCATTCGCTTTCATCTTGCATAAAGCAAGATCTGAACCACCGATTCCTCGGGGATCCACTCCCACGATGTCGAAGTTTTTACGGATGTCTCGCCCCATCTTGGAGGAAAACATTCCTACCGCCGAGACAGCAGAACCTCCCGGACCGCCAGGGTTCACAAACAAAACACCCAGTTTGTTTTTTTGATCGTCAGCAGGTCGACGACTAATCGCGAGGTCAATGGTGCCTTTTTTCTCATCTTTATAGTCAAGGGGAACCGTTAGCTCACCACACTGCATACCTTTGTTACAGCGCTTCCACGCAATTTTCCCGGCGTCACCCGCGAGCGTTTCCGTTGACGGCTTCGTTGTTTCCAACGCTCGCGCAGGTACCGGTGCCGCTGACATGCCACCGCTGAACAGCAGTAATGCCGCACCAGACGCAACCGAAATACTGCGGAGTTTTCTACCAGACATGGAGGTTCGTCCTTCCGCTCATAGACGGACAGCCGCCTGGACCACCGTCTTGAATACATACACACATCAGTGAATACAGGCGTAGGACTTAAACCCGTTAAGGCACAGCTGTTTTGGCCATCTATTACAGAATTTACTTTTTGCCACCCCACATACCCGCTCGAACCTTCACCTCAAAGACCGATAAGAACAACACCAACCTAAGGAGGCCCCATGCAGCACAGTCACAACCAATCGCGCCCACACCCCAACCGCACCACGCCTGGCACTACCTCAGAAAAAACCCACGACATTGAAACAGCCATCGCAAACGCAAATAAAGACGTTGCCGTCACAGCAGAAGGAATCGGCAACATCTTGCGAGCATTCATGGCCGAAGACAACAAACGACAGAACTGACGACTCGAACTCAGAACACAACGAAATCTGTCCTAGGCAGCAGCCCACACCATCCGCATAACCCCGCTTTTATCTCAGCGGAACTTTGGCACCCACTCCTGAATGGCCACCCCGCAACGTAAGAACTGCAGGAGTTGAACCTGCAGGAATATCAAACGCAATCTGTGCAGTAGTAGTGCTGTTAGGCGCAATACCGGAGATGTACGCGTCATCCCACCCACTCAAAGAAGGCACCACGGATGCCTCATGAACAGCATTGTTAGCTGTTGTCAGACGTTGTCCAGCAACGTCGATAGTATTGGAATCTGTGCCTTTATTCGTGATGTCAACAGTCACAAGCACCCACGTTCCATGGGCTTTCTCAGCAGCGACGGTCTCCCCAATTGTTGAACCAGGAAGAGCAATAGACCTGATCCTGAAAGTCATATCGCCGTCTTTGAATGGTTTGCCAATAGAAGCAGCAGCAATCGTTGGTGTTACTTTTACCGGCGGCGGGGAAGCTGGCCCCGGAATCGAACTCATCAAAGAAATAGCAGCCACCGCAGCCAGACCACCAGCAAAAAGCGGAGCAACATAACGCTTACGCAAGTACCACGGCGACAATGCCGCCCTCCGTGCAGCCTCAGCTCGAACAGCAGAAGCAACCTCTTCGGCAGTCTGTTTCTGTTTTTTTTGTGCGCGTGAGGCCTGAGAGGCCACTGACCGACGACGCGTACCGCCGGTTAGCGTGTCAGCAGCGGCAGGGCCAGGAGCATTCGGACGTTGGCGAGTGGACGAAGACATTGACACTCCAGGGCGGGAGGGGCGGCGCGAATTGACGCTCCTTCGTTGCATCGGTGTGTTGTCGTCCTTGATAAGTGGTTTTGCCCGCTGCATACTTTCCCGTTATCACACCGCAACGCCACACAGGGCGTTGCGGTGTGATGGATTACCTCACAGACAGAACTACATTCTGTGTCTGCTATTTCTGACGCGGACGCACAAACGGGAAACTGAGTACCTCGCGAATGTTGGATTCGGTGAGCATCATGACCAGCCGGTCCAGTCCAATACCGAGACCACCTGCTGGGGGCATTCCCACCTCGAGAGCTGCTAGGAAGTCTTCGTCAACCTCCATGGCCTCCACGTTACCGGCAGCCGCTTTCAAGGACTGTTCAGTAAGACGGCGACGCTGTTCGATTGGGTCATTGAGTTCGGAGTAGGCCGTTCCAAGTTCAGCGCCCCGAATGACAAGGTCCCAACGCTCAACCAGGCCCGGAATCGACCGGTGCGGACCAGTCAGCGGAGAGGTTTCAACAGGGAAGTCCACATAGAACGTGGGATATACCGTTTCACCCTCGACCAGCTCTGCGTACAACTCCTCAAGAACTGCCCCAGGCCCCATGTCATTGGCTACAGCGACCTCATGCTTACGCGCCAGTGCAAGCAAAGTTTCTAGGTCGGTAGTGTGCGAGACGCGCTGACCAACCTTTTCGGAAACAGCATCGGCAACAGAAATAACTGGCCAGTCCCCAGAAATATCAACCGGGATAACGGTGCGGTTGCCGTTTTCATCTTCAGGACCCATCGGCAGTGGAATGACTTCGGCCCCATGCACAGCACGCGCAGCAGCTTGGATCACTCGTTGAGTGAGCAACCGCATTCCGTTGTAGTCCGAGAAAGGACGGTAGGCCTCCAGAACGGTGAATTCTGGGTTGTGCGTTAAATCGGCGCCTTCATTACGGAAGTTACGGCCAATTTCGAACACGGGCCCCATATCGCCTGCAAGAAGACGCTTGAGTGCAAGCTCTGGGGCGATACGCATGACTAGGTCAGTTCCATAGGCGTTGGAGAACGTCCGGAACGGTCGAGCAGTAGCGCCACCATTTGTGCTTTGCAGCATGGGCGTCTCGACTTCCAGGTATCCCTCTTCGAGCAGGACGGAGCGAACTGCTCCGATGGCCCGCGAGCGGGCACGCAATTTAGCTGCGGCTTGAGGGTGAACAAGCAGGTCCATGGTTCGCGCACGGGCTCGCTGACCAGGATCTGTCAAACCGCCGTAAGGGACAGGGTGTAGCGCCTTGGCAGCGATGTCCCAGGAGCTGACGATGATCGAGGAGGTGCCGTTGCGGGAGATTCCCATGTGACCTTGGAAGGAGAGCAGGTCTCCGGTATCGATGTTGCGACCAAACAGTTCGATCTGGTCAGCACCGAGAGTGTCGCGCTCGAGGATGGCTTGAGCCTGGACTCCGTTATCGATGAGGGTCACGAAGATGACTCCTCCGTGGCGTCGGACGCTGCGTACACGCGCGTGCACGTGCACCTCAGTGCCGGTAGCAGGAGTCTGCGCGCTCAGTGTGGCCAAGGCTTCTCCGCCGGGGCGACCAACCGTGTAAGGGTTACGTCCTGCGGCGCAGAGCGCGTCGAGATGACGCATGCGGTGACGGGTGGAGTTGCTGCGCCGTGGTTCAACAGCTGTGACCTCGAAGGTGATTCGTTCAGCTTCGCTGGCTCGTTCGAGTTCGAAGGGGGTGAGCTGGTTACCGACGCTGGTGTTGCGACCTGGCAGCGGCAGGAATCCTTCGGCGGCGCCGATGGCCAGAGCCACGGCGGGTAGCGCTGCGGCACCTTCGAAACAGACATACCTAGGCACCCATTCAGGCCGGTACCGGTCGTTGTTGCGGTAGAGGCTTTCGATCTGGGTGAAGCGGTCAACAAGGCCCAGCAGCCCAGATCCTGCCCGAGTAAATGGGGAGGCACCGAGCTCGTCTGCGTCCGCGAAAACTGACCGGGCAACAGCGAAGTTCAAAGAAACGTGAATAAGGCCGAGGGATTCGGCGCGGTCCATGAGTTCGGCGACCATGAGTTCGGTAACGCCGTTGGGTGCCTCAGGCGAACGACGCATGACGTCCAGTGACAGTCCGGTTCGTCCCCATGGGACTAGGGAAAGCATGCCGACGGGTTTGCCGTCTTTGGTGTGAGCCATGACAAGGACACAGCGTCCATCGGCAGGATCTCCGAGGCGTTCTAGAGCCATAGAGAAGCCACGTTCAGGCCCACCGATGCGCCAGGAGTCGGCGAGGTGGATCATTTCGGCCATCTCAGCCTCAGTGAGATCGCTGTGGCGGCGGATGGTGACGGTCAGTCCGGCTCGGCGAGCGCGAGTAACGGCCTGCCGTACGGAGGTCATGGAGGTGGAGTCGAGAGTGAAACGGTCAGGGTGAAGGATGGCTTCGTCACCGAGCGGGACGATGCCGAACCCTCGGGCAGCGAAGAAGCGACCTGCTTCGGCTCCAACGCTAGTGACAGCGGGAATCCAACCGTATTCACGGCAGGATTCGAGCCAGTTGTCAACGGCAGACTTCCACGATGTGTGTTCACCGATGGGGTCACCAGAGGCCAGTGCAACAGATCCGACGACGCGGTAAGCCAAGACGGCTTTCTGGTCATCGGAAAAAGAGTAGGAGCGGTCGCGGCGGGTGGCGAAGTAACCCAGGGAGTCAGCTTGGCCGTGTTGGGCAAGGAGTTCACGGACCGCGACCTCACTCATGCCAGTCCAGTTCTGGGGTGAACCAGAGGAGCGCAAGAAGGCCCAGATAGCCAGAACGAAAGTAGCTGATAGGCAGATCTCGAGAAGAACGGGTACGCCGTGGCCGACGGTGTGGAGCACGTGCCGGTCAGCGACTCCGGCAACGCCCAGAGAGTTACGCACAACAGCACCGAAGGCGCGGAGAACGGAGCGTTCCTCTGCGGTGGCTTCCATGATGGCGAAAGCGATGCCGACAGAAATAAGCGAACCGCAGATGGCGATGAGTGAGGCACGGATGAAGGATCCGCGTTGAACACGAGCCGGGAATGCTGGACGGACCCACCACAGAATCACAGGGACGGTCAGACCGAAAATGATCGCAAGGCTGTCCACGAGGATGAGGCGCTCTGGTGATACCCGAATCGCCTCAGTGGGTGGGGAGAAAGTTCCGACGAGGACAGAAGCAAGCCGTTGAGCTGACCAGAGGAATCCAAGGATCTGGAAAGACGCAACGATGTACAAAGCCATGCGTTTACGCCGGAGAAGAGCACCGACAAGCAGAGCAAGCACCAGGATGGATACGAGGCTTGTGGTTGCAGGGATGTTGATGGTGCCGTAGACGATGCGCAGGGCAAATCCGCTAAGTCGCCCTCCGACGAAGTAGAACACCACTGTGAGGGCCAAGGTAGTGGCAAATACCGCGATGAGGACGCGGGCAGCGTTTTCTTGCGCGGGGGTGGCCTGGGCTCGTAGGCGGCGTCGATTGTTGTGTTTTTGTGTTTCTTCGGGTGTTAGCTGGTCAGCAGTGTTGTCTGCCGGGGACGCTTGGGATTCCGTGGTCGGGGTTGTGCGGGTGGTGCTCATGGAATCGGTCATTTCTTGAATGCCGGGGAGTGCTCAGCGAGCCATTCCAGAGATGCAGGCACGTGGGGTGTCCACACCGAGGTGTTGTGGCCGCCTTGGGAGAGCTTGGTTTCGGTGAAAGACGAGGGAGGCCGAACAGCTTTGGCGAATTCGGCGGTGCCGGCGAGGGCGAGGTTGTCACCTGCGCCGTAGAGCGTCCATAGGGCAACGGGGGGTGCGCTCTTTTTCTCGACGTTGATGAGGTCGTAGCGCTTCCATTGTTCGCTGCCGGGTTTGAAGGGTACGAAAGGCTGGTCGAACAGGGGTGCCCAGTAGCCACCTAGGGAGATGCCGGTAGCGAAGACATCGGGGTGAAGCATCGAGACCATGCTGGCGCAGTATCCGCCAGCAGAGAGGCCGTAAGCGGAGAAGGAGTCCCGGCCGGGGGTGACGCGGAAGGTGTTGTATGCCCATGCTGGGATGTCTTCGCTGATCCAGGTTTCGACGTTGCCACCGGCAGCGGAGTTGACGCACTCGTTGTCTTTACCACCGACGGCCCAGTGCGGGACCAACACAATGGAGGGTTTCATTTTTCCTTGTGCAACCAGGTCGGTGATGATTTTGTCGATCTGGACTACGTTGAAGTAGGCGTACGGTGCGGGTTTGATGCCGTGGAAGGCTTCAATGACGGGAAAGGTCGCGTTGGGGTCTTCGAAGTATTCCTTGGGGAACCAGACTGTGACCTTGCTGGTAACTCCGCTGCGTTGTCCTGCAACGGTGAAGTCTTGGAATCCTGCGCCGGAGTTAGTTTTGGTGGGCCGAGGAGAAAGGTTCACTGCTGGCCTGTTACGAGCTCCGGTGATGAGGGGGCTGGAGGAGTGGTTGTTTCCTAGGGCTTGGGTGGCTGAGGCGCCGGTGGAGCTGCTGTTGGAGGTGGCGCTGCCTGGAAAGAAGTCAGCGATGGTGGAGTACCAGCCATATTCAGCGTTGATAGGTGCAGCGAGGGCGAGCGCAGCCAGGACGGTCACGACAACAAGGGAGATAACTCGAAGAATGACGCGAACGATGGTGTTGCGTGCCAGGGCCCCCCATTTAACGATCAAGGCGATGAATGCGACTATCGCGATGATCCGGATTACCCAGACCGCGGTGTCGCTGACGAGCGACACATTCATGAGCGAGTTCATGGACTCTCCTTGCTGATGGCCCCGCAGATCGCGTTGCAACGAGTATTCATGGTAGATCGGCAGTCTGCGACATAACTTGTGGGTTTAGCCTTACATCTCGCCGAATCGTGAGCATCTTGTGAAGCGCCTCGATCCATTGTGGCCGGTGATTGTGGCGGTGGATGACATCTGTGGTCTTAGCCAGGGTTGGGGTTGTTTTGGTGAGCTTCTGGATTTAACGGATAGACGTGTCTGTGTGTGGTATTGGATGCAGATAGATATGTGCTTTTACGTGGGTATTTACAGGTGGCATTGACGAGGCGAGTTTGCTTACAAATTGAGGGATCTCACGCTATGGGAGGTGGCTTCGCCGTTTGCGAACATGTACCGTTTGGGAGTTTTGCGCTGATGCTCAGAATCAGTAGCTGTATTCGTTGGAGTGAACGACGCAGTTTCTGCATGTTCACGGCCAGGTATGCGATTAAAAAATCAAGCTTTGCCGCAGTTGCAAGAGTCCATCACTGAGCGGGTTTCACAGGTCTCTAGGAAGATTCTTGATTCGCTGGAAGAAAAGCACAGCCATAGCGCCTTCAAAATTGTTACCCGTCCGTTACCGTGAGTGCGGTCACATCTGGAAAAGAACGCTGCTGCCTTCCGTGAAAAAGTCCAGGCATCACCAACCGACTGCTTGAGGACAGGATGCTTCCGTTACACAAGTTAATTCGCGTCACTTCTGGCCACATAGCCGTGCGCGACTTCGGAGGCGATCGTGGCATAGACCAACCAACGATCCTTCTTATCCACAATGTCTGCGACAACGCGCGGGCATGGGATCACATCGCTCCGGCACTCACCAGCTACGGACGTGTCCTAGCCCTAGACCTACGCGGACACGGACAAAGCACTGCCCCTTTACGAGAAACAGCAGAGTTCGCAACGGACCTGCACAGCATCGCCAACGCCACCGGAACCACATCTTTCGTACTCGTAGGGCACCTATGGGGCGGCGATATCGCCTTATGGTCCGCTCGGCTCGCACCTGAGATAGTCAGCGCCGCCTGTCTCATCGACGCCCCGATCTCACTACCCCCCACCCCTTACGCCGAACTACTCGCCTTCATCAATGACCCTTTCGTGTTGTCCTCCATCGCACAACGGCTGCGACTAGACATCTACGGGCACGGCACAGCCTCCCTCAACCAGTTCGTCAACGCAGCAGCTACCGCACTCCAAAAAGACTGGATGTCCCCCACTGATCTGCGTGAAGAAGCACTCACCCAAGTACGACACAGCATCCGTTCTGGCCCAGAAGGCCTGTGGTTCCGCACCCCCACCCGCGAAACCCTCTACACCTACAGCCATTGCGCCTGCAGAGGCGAAGACATCAGCGCCATCGGTATGGACGCCCTAACAATCCCTATCTGGCTGCTACACCCTCACACCGGCCGTTTCTACAACGGCTACACCCATTTCCGCAGCATCGAAAACAAACGACCCACCTGGCAAGCTCGCGTCATTCAAGGCGGGTCCAACGGCAATGACCTGCGTGCCACCCCACTAACCCAAGCCATCTGCCATTTTCTTGACTCACTGCCCTACGGCCACGCCCTGACCCAATAATCCACTGGACACAGCAAACGACTGAGCCCTGCCATAGCAGAACTCAGTCGTCCACTTTATTCACCAGTTAATTCAGGCGGCATGCTTTTCAATCACACGCCCGATAGCAGGCAGAGCTTCAACAACATGAGACTTGGCCTTGGGCCGCACCGTGTTGTAGATCTTCGCCACCGCAGCGTTATTCGGACGAGCAGCCCTCTCATCCGTCACGGAGAGCAGAGCATCGGCAGCTTCATCCGAACGCGACAACAAGTAGTCGCCAAAGGGAACAGCGCCTTTCTCCTGCCACAACGGGTCCAACTTCTCTGCAGCATCCGGCAACATCCTGTCTACAGCCGTACGCACCAGATCCGGGCTCATCTTCTGCACAGCCTTGAAAGCCGTCTTAAACGCCATACCGGAGATACCGGACTTACCCGTCACTTCCTGCTCAATCGTGGAAACCACCTCAGCCACGACCTGGTCACGTCGAGACGAGTCACAAAGCACGTCGGAAAGTGCAGCCATCAAAACACCCTTTCGGAACGGGGATGTTTCTGTACAGAAACATCCAAAACACCCCTGCTAACGCAAGGGCCAAGGATCTTGACCTTATCCGCGCTCACAGCGTGGATGCCCCACGAAAGAACGCCACACACCCCGCCCTGACAGGTCTCCCACGACTTGCTGACATACCGTGAACACCATGGCCGCAGCGAAGAGCACAGATGTGGACGAATCCGCCACATCACTCCCCCAAACCCCTGAAAAACCCTCCCCGATAAAAAAACTCATCGACTTCGTCATGGACTCACGGGCCATGCGGTCCATGAACCGGTACAACGCAGCAAAAGGCGCGATGCTCGCCGGTGGAATCGCCTACTCCGCCCTGTTCTCCATTGTCTCAGCCCTCACCATCGCCTGGACCTTTTTCATGGCCACCCTGGGCAACGATGCTGACCTACGCCGCCAAGTAATCCGTGCCGTCAACCAAGTACTTCCCAACATCCTCAAAGATGGCTCCGGCGCAGGGCTCATCGATCCAGACTCGCTGATCATGGACAGCGCTCTTAATCCCACCTCGATCATTGCTGCGGTGGTCTTGCTGTGGTCAGCAGTCAACATCATGACCTGCATCCGCACCTGTGTGCAGGCCATGTTCGGTATCGCCACTCCCGCCGAAAACATTGCCCTGCAAAAAGCCCGAGACCTCTTCGGGTTCATTGGCATGTCTTTTGGGATCGTGCTCTCTGCGCTCCTGGGCACCGCCGCGGGCACGATGGGCAAGACTTTCGCTGCTCTCATCGGCCTCGATGGTGTACCCCTCATCGCTACTGCCGCCCGTTTAGGTGGTTTACTCGTCGCTTCGGCAGTGGCAGCATGCACGTTCGCTTGCCTGTTTATCGTCACCGCGCATGTTCACGCCACCCGCAAAGATCTCTGGATGGGGTCCATCATCGGTGGGATCGTTGTCCAGATCGTCGTAACCCTGGGCACCTCCCTTGTATCTTCCGTCGGTAAAAACCCACTCTTGGCATCTGCGGCATCCATCGCCACGCTGCTGCTTTTTGTGAACCTGCTTGCGCGTGTGCTGCTTATGGTCGCGGCTTTCACCGCCAACCCACCTAACCCGGTGCTGCCGGAAACTCCTGAAGAAGTCCACTACCACGAGCATCCCAACCACGTCACTCTTTCCGTCCCCCGCACTTTGGAATGGCGGTACCAGAAAGCCACCGGCCAGATCGACGTCGACCCTGACCTCAACCCTGGCGTCAATCTACGTGGCGAGGCAGCCACCGGAACTGCCCGAATGCCTTACGACTCTCGCCCAGATGGCACTGCCATCCCGGCCGAACCAATGAGCGCAGAAAAACGAGCCTCCCTCGTTTCACGGGTCATCAAGCTCGAAGAGCGCGTTGTCGCCCAGCGTGCTCGCCTGGGGCAACGTCCCCGTATCGAAATCGCTGAGAAAGATTACTGGGCCCGTCGCCTCATCATTGAAAAGCGCCGCGACGGCGAGCAGAACGCAGCATCAGCACAGACATATCGCTCTGTCTCTTCAGGAGGTAGCCAGTCCTGAAAGTTCCACGCTCAAAGGTAGGCACCCTCGATTGAGGTTATTGCTGCTGGTGTTTGTGCCGGTCACGCCATTCCTTGGCCAATAACGCGTACATCATCGTGTCCCGCCAGGTACCGTCACGGTGCAAACTTTCAGCAATGTAGTGGCCCTCACGCCGCATACCTAGCCGCTCCATGAGACGCCAGGATGCTTCGTTCTCCGCGAAGCATCCTGCTTCTACTCGACGTACACCCACTCCATCGAAAGCGATTGCGAGCAGTTCAGTAACTGCCTCCAATCCGTAGCCTTTTCCGTGCTCTTGCGGAATGATGAACCAGCCCAGCTCAGCACGGCTTTGACGGGCTTGTTCGACAATTTCTCGTTGCCCCCACGCATCTTTGACCTGACATCTCATTTCGCCAATGACACGCGAGCCAGCCCCAGAGTCACTCTCAAGGATGAGCGTGTTCTCAAGACCAAGACGAAACGCCTGCTGGAAGGCTTGGCGGTTATCAGGCTGGGAGGTCATCCAGCGCCCAACCTGCGGTATGGATCGCTGGGCAAAACTGGTGTCTGCATCAGCCATAGTGGCAGGTCGAATGGTTAAGCGTTGGGTACGGCGAGGCCAGTCCAATTCGCTGAAGCGGCGCGCGTTCATGAGTTCAGCTTGCCTGCGCAAGGGTGAGTTTTTCCTGCTTTTCGGTGGAGCTGATGCATCCCTAAAGAGATCAGGTAAGAGTTTTCTGCTCTCTCGGGACTGCCCAGGCTACGGAAATGACTGCTATTAGCAGGGCTACCACGTTTAGCAGTAAGGCAAGCATGGCGCCTTCTCGGTTGGCGAGGTTGTCCTGTCTACCGGCAAAATCAAGGAGATGAGTGATCCAGTCGGCGCCTTCTCCTCGACCACGAATGTTCAAATAGATAGCGCTGGTCAGGGCGAGCCCGAAGGCACCACCGATGGTGGAAGACATTTTGTATAGGCCTGATCCGGCTGCGCCCATTGCATCAGGCAGGTTGGCTAGCGCGGTATCGGTAGAAGGCGTGGCATAAATGCCGACGCCTATCCCGTAGAGGGAGAAACCGGCAATGGTGAGCCATATATAGGTGCTTTGCAGGGTGTTAGTCGGCAGCATCATGGCGACACCGACAGCAGCGATGACACAGCCGATGATCATCGCTGTGCGTGGCCCACAACGTTGGAGAAGTTTTTCGCCAAGGCGGATGAAAAGAATGAGGCCGATTGCGTAACCAATGGTCAGGTTTCCTACTTGGAGGGCGGTGAGGGTGCCTGCAGTTTGGAGAACGAGGGAAACAACGAGAACCATGCCAGCTGCTGTGCCGTTGAGGAGCATGTTGGAAATGAGGCAACCGGTGAAGGTGCGGTTGGTGAAGAGCTGGAAGTCGATGAACGGGTGGGTATTGTCGGGGCGGGTTTCGATGTAGACGAATGCGGTGGTGGACAGTACCGCGATGACGAGGAGGGTGAGAGCTGTGCTGCTGGACCAGCCTATGTCTTCACCTTTAGTCATCCATATTTGCAGGGCAATCATTGCGATGGTGAAGACGAGTAGGCCAGCGCGGTCAGGTGAGGTGTGTCTGGGGTCGGCGGCACGGGTTTCAGGGCAGCGACGGATGACGAAATAAGAAACTGTGGAGAAAACAGCGGAGGTCAGGAAAATTGCTCTCCACCCCAAGATGGGGTTTGTTCCATGAGGCCAGCCAGGAAAGAGGCTACTGAGGCTCCTCCCCAAGAACCGATAGACCAAAGAGAGACGGCGCGTTGGCGGGCGGGGCCGTGCCAGTACTGTTTCACAAGGGCCAGAGTCGCGGGCATGATGCAGGCGGCGGATAGCCCTTGAAGAGTGCGGGCAATCAAGAGCAGAGGCAAGGTAAGCGGGTGGCTGTTGGGAGCTAGTGCAAGCATGAGCGACCCAGCTAAGCCCAAAGCGTTACCGGCCAGGGCGATACGCACACGTCTGTGTCGGTCGGCGAACCGGCCAATGATGACGATGGTGATGCCGCATACGAGCGCGGTCAAAGAGATGGCGATGCTGAGGGTGTTACTGCTTAGTTGTAGGTCGGATTGCATCGATGGGGCGACGTTGTAGGTGGTTTGGGCGAAGAGCCAGTAGGTGAGAACGCCGCAAATAATTCCGGTGAGGATGCGGTCGTTACCGTGGTAGTCGGTGGTGTGGTTGTTTTCCCGTTGCTTGCCGCCGCGCATCGGGGCCTTCCTAGGGTTGAGGGGTTGGCTGGCCTTGGGGCGGGGGTGGGAAGTTCCGCCCGGTTTTCCACGTTATGGCTTTTGCTTGTGGTTGGGGCGTAGTTCGCGTGATGTGCCTCTCGTGAGGGCTTGTGCGAAAGGGTTGGTGCTGTATGAAGTTGGTGGCTGATGAGCTGGTGTGGGAGCGGATTAGGGCAGAGGCGGCTGCGGATGCGACGGCTGAGCCTGCGCTAGCGGGTTTTCTGCACAATTGCGTGTTGCGGCATGACTCTTTGGAGGCTGCGCTGACCCATTTGTTAGCGACGAAGTTGGAGAACACAGCGATGACGGCGCTGGTGTTGCGGGATTTGATTTCGGCGGCGTTAGCGCAAGGGCCAGGGTTGGTGGACGCAGTGCTTGCGGATTTGCAGGCGGTGATGTCGCGAGATCCGGCAGCTCGAGGGTATTCAGCTCCGCTTTTGTATTTCAAAGGTTTTCACGCGGTGCAGGCGTATCGGGTGGCGCATTTTTATTGGGTGGAGGGTAGAACTGCATTCGCCCTGTACTTACAGAACCGGATTTCTGAAGTGTTTGCGGTGGATATTCACCCAGGCGCACGCATCGGTAAAGGCGTGATGTTTGACCACGCGACAAGTGTGGTCATCGGTGAGACGGCTGTAGTGGAAGACGACTTCTCGATGCTGCACGAGGTGACGCTGGGCGGAACAGGTAAGGAAGGCGGCGACCGGCACCCGAAGATCGGTCGAGGCGTGATGATCGGAGCGGGCGCAAAGGTATTGGGCAATATTCGGGTGGGTGAGGGCGCGAAAATCGGAGCGGGGTCGGTGGTTTTGCAGGAGGTCGCGCCGCATACAACGGTGGCAGGTGTCCCGGCTAGGCCGGTCTCCTTCCCTCCCTCTGCGTTCCCAGCGTTAGACATGGATCAGTTTTTCGGTGAAGTCCCGCAGGTAGAGGCTGCTTCGGAGAAGGTGTACGAGCTGATCGAGCAGGCTAGTGAGGAACCTGTAGACAAACCCTGACAACGCTGTTGCGGCCCGGCTCCCTCTGGGAGAGGGGCGCCGGGCCGCAACAGCGTTCGGGGATTGGGGATTACAGAGCGGACATTCCCCATGTGCGAAGGGCGAGCTTAGCGGGGACCCAACCGATCCACTGACCATCTTCGGTCGATTCAGCAACGATGCCGATAGCTCGGCCGCGGGAGTCCACCACGAGGCCTCCGGAGTCACCCGGGCGTGAACCTACTGTGCCTGCGCTTGCTTTACCGAACACCAGGCCTGCGTCGATCTGCTTACGGGTGATGGGCTGCACAGTGATGCCACAGACAGTTCCAGAGCGGTAACCGTGCTGGCAAACTTTGCTTCCTGCCACTGCGTCGGCAACACCGGTGAGTCGTTTCACCGAGCTGGATCCACCGCGGCTAGACCACACGCTCGCTGCAATGGCACGGGTGGTCCGAACAGCGGCAATGTCGTATTTCGAGGAGACACCGGTGATTTTGCCGATGGAGGTACGGCGGCCGTTGTTCCATGCGGTGTACAGCGTTTCGCCGTATTCACCACAGTGACCAGAAACGATCAGATAGTGCTGGTTACCTTTACGCGCTGGCAGCCCCATGGTGCATTCGTATCCTGCTGACCGCCCGCTACCGGGTTTGGTTGCCTGGCGTGAAAGCGGGGTTCCGGAAATAAGCGCACCGGTAGGTACCCGACGGTCGGCTTTGACAGTGGTCGCTGCTGCGGGTGCGGCGGATGCTGCCGGGGTGGCGACGGGCGCCACGATACCTGCAGCGGTGAATGCGACGGCGGCGGTTGCCGCGATGTAACGGAGATGCATGGCTGACCCTGATCGGTGCGTAGTGAGGTGGGATGTGCAGTGCGACACCGTTTCCAGTACCGCTGTGATGGGGGAAGTCGCCCTCACAACACCAACCGTATGCGGCACGGAGAGTGTGGGCTAGGGTGCGTCGGTACCACTGTGGACACCATCGCGTCACGGTGCGATTACGACGCCGGTAAACAGGCGAAACTCACATCGTGTGAGCTGAAAAGTTGTGCTGTCTTAAACGTTTGTATTGGTGCGCTCAGGTGCAAAGTTGTGTGGGCGATAAGGCGTTAAGAATCAGGATCTTACAGCCACGGAAGGCACCTCATGACCACACTTTTTCGCTTGCCACGCCACGTCCGCAAGCGTTCACTGCCAGCTGCCCTCACTGTGGCCATCATCACCTCAGCAGCAACAGCACCTTTCTTAGGCCCTGCGCCCCTGGCATCAGCTACCCAAACACACCTGACTTCGCAATATGTCTCGGCAGCAATGAACTATGACCAGGCAGGAAAGTCCCAACACTACGTATGCCGATCGTTCGGCTCTCTGCCTTCTCACAACCCAAAAAAGAGCGTAGAAGCCGGCTATTTCTCCTGGCCAGAGACACGCAAAGCCAAAGTCGGTACCGGGCAGAACATCAACTGGAAAGCTGATCCATATAAAGACAAAAGCTGGCGCACCTGGTTCCACTCACTCATGTGGATCGGCTCCCTGGTAGAAGCATCCACGCGCAGCCCAGCCCGATTCCGAGACCCATCCGGCATCGACAAAGCACTTGCCATCACCCAGGACTGGGTGAAAGACAATCCCTCACCATGGCCCACCGGACCTGGAGCAGGTAACGCAACTCACACTCGCGTCGACGCTATAGCTTGCCTACGCGCAGGACTCATCCAACTCAATAAGCCCATCCCCGCATGGCTAGATGCCTCAGTGGCACAGCACGCCGAATGGCTGAAGAAAAACACCTGGCCCGACCACAACGTGGGCACCGAGCAGACCCTGGCCGTGATGGGAGTGGGCTGCATGCTGCGCCGCCACGACTACACCAGCTACGCAGCATCAAAACTCGCATCAGAAATCTCCCGCGTTATCGACACCCAAGGCGCCAACAACGAACAATCCACCGGTTATGCGCGCTGGAACTGGGATATCTGGGGAGATGTTGACGCCGCAATCACCGAATGCGACATCAACACATCCGCAACCCGAACCATCCAAAACAAACGAGCAGCACTGGCCACTTTCCTCGACCACGCCACCAAACCAGACGGCTACCTGACTCAATTGGGAGACACTAAACGCGAAACCGCCGCAACAGGCACACCCGCTCAGGCGTGGATCGCCTCCAACGGCACCCAAGGCGCTCCCCTACCCCAACGGGTCAAGGTCTACAGCGCAGGCTATGCCTTTGGCCGCTCCGGGTGGGGAACACCCGCAGGATCCCCAGGACGTCGCCCTGCCCAGGAAGCCATGTACGCCCTGCGGTTCGGCCCCAGAAGAGCTGGTCACGGCCACAACGACCACACCTCATTCACCTGGAACAGCAACGGCCGAGAAATCCTAGGAGACCCAGGAACCGGACGCTACGAAGACGACGCCTGGCGTGACTTCTACACCGGACCAGCAGCACACAATCAGCTCGTCATCACAAACATGAAAACCGCACCGATCACACAGTTGAGGAAAACTTCCATCACCACTGGGGCTGACTATTACCGCCTGAACGATGCTCCCCTCAACGGCGTGAAACGACAACGTGACGTGATCTTCTTGTCCGACCCCGACATCGTCATCACCGTGGACACTGCCTCCGAACCGAAGGCAACATCATTCGCACAGATGTGGCACTTCCCTGCCGGTCAAAAAGTGTCACTACGAGGGAACACAGCAACCGCAACCACCCCCAACGTGGCTGGCAAGACCACCATGCTCACCCTGCCCGCTCCTGGTGCTTCCAGCACGAAAAACACGATCGTTGCAGGGAAAACTCGACCGATTCAGGGCTGGATGTGGAAAAACCACTTCAGCCGATCGGCAGCGCCAGTTATCTCTCGGGCCTTGTCTGGACGCAGCGCACGCATTGCTACAGCCTTTGTCTCCTCAGGAAGCAACGACCGCGTGAGCATGAACGTCACCACCAGCGGAACTACAACGATCTACACGTTTCAGGTAGGTCGACGCACCGCTGGAGTAGCACTGAGTGCGGATGGAACTCTCTCAAGACTGCCCAGATGAACTACCCAACACTGTTATCCACCAAAACACTTCCATTTGCCTGAATCATCACGTAACATAAGGGGATTATCTAGCGCCCCCTTACTGCGTGGCGCCGCGGCACACTACCCCTCCGGAGCAGTACAAAACCGTTCACTCCGGCTCAGCCCGCTCACGGGCCCCACCGAAAGGAGCCCGTTCGCCATGAGGCACACCCCTCACCACCCACGCCGAACCGGCGCATCCTTTCCCCTCCGGCACAAGCATCACCGCATCACCATGCCCGCAGCCTCAGGGCACCCCTGCCCCACGCACTCAGGCACCACCTAACGACAAACACCGCCCCCAGCGCCCAGAGGCAACACCAACACTGCGGCACAGCCGCACCACATCTGTTCATTAAAGAACGGGAGAGGCTCTCTCACCGGCCCCCTCCCATACGAGAAAGGGTGACCCATCATGAATCTCCTTACTTCTCGCAAAAACGCGCCAGCCCTACTCATCATCGGACTGGCGCTTGCCGCCCTCATGTGGGCTGCAGGGGGCACATTCGCCCCCTTGATCCCGTTGCTGTTCTCCCTCGTCATGGCTTACAGCCTCGCCGCTGGCGAACGAGGAGACATCCAGCGACAACTCAACAGCTAACTCAAGAGTGGGTGGGCGAACACCAGCTGGTGTTCGCCCACCCACTCTTGAGTAACACTGAGCACGCTGCCTCAACAGCACCGAGCACCAGGGTTGCGCTCACAATCGCGGTAGTAACGATCCCAAAATTCCCGCTCACTCATCGGCTCACAACCCGGATGCAATCGGCGGTGATGCGCTAGGTAATGCTCGTACTTATCTGCGCCAAGAATCGACTTCCACGACTTCCACGCCAGACGTCCTGCAACACGCACCCTGCCACACACATCACGCACGACAGAACCTCCAACACAAAGACCAACCATCAATGACCCGCCTGATGGGCCGCAGCAATATCAGGGTGTTTTTCGAAATACCCCTGCCACTGCTTCTCCAGCTCTTTCTCCAGCGGAGTCGCAACAAACCCCGACGGCGCAAACACTTCGGAAGCAACTACAGGATCCTCCGTATTAAGCACTGACTTGCCGCGAATAGCCTGCACAGTCCGCCACACCGCCATCACGATGACAATCACAGCCAACACTACGAACAAGATCGACAACGAACCCTGCACGAACGTGTTCCGCACAACCGCTTCCATCGCCTCCACAGACTTAGCTGTGCCTAACTGAGTCTTACCTGCCGCCAGCGCAGAAGCGAAAGCATTGTGCTGTGCCCAGTAACCGATAGAGGGCACGGGGCTGAAAATCTTGTAGATCGAACCAGTGATCGTCACAGCCGCAGCAAAAGCAAGCGGAATAGCAATGATCCACAAATGCCGCTTGCGGCCCATGTGAGCACCGATCGCCAGGCATACAGCCAACGCCATCGCCGCGAGCAACTGGTTCGCGATACCGAACAGCGGGAAGAACGTGTTGATACCACCCAGAGGATCGTGAACCCCCAAAAGAAGAATCGATCCCCAACCAGCAACCATCGCTGCTGTGCAGAACCATTTCCCGAAAGACCAGTCAAGATCTTTGAAACGCGGCCACACATTGCCCAGAGTGTCCTGCAGCATGAACCGTGCCACACGGGTGCCTGCGTCAACACTGGTCAAAATGAATAGCGCCTCGAACATGATCGCAAAGTGGTACCAGAACCCCATCATGTTCGACCCGCCAAGGAACTGGTGCATGATCTGCGCCAACCCGATAGCCATCGTTGGAGCGCCACCAGTACGAGAAACAACCGAAGGCTCACCAACAGCCTGAGCCGTCGCGGCAAGAGCATCAGCACTGGTGGAAACACCCATCAGGCCCAAAGAGTTAACAAATGCAGCCGCGCCTTCAACTGTTCCCTGGGTGACAGCCGGTGAAGAGTTCATAGCAAAGTACAGACCGCGATCAATAGAGACCGCACAGACAAGCGCCATGATCGCAACAAACGACTCGGCCAGCATGCCGCCGTAACCAACCATGCGCGCCTGGCGTTCCTTCTCCAACAGCTTTGGTGTTGTTCCCGAGGCGATCGTGGCGTGGAAACCTGACAACGCACCACAAGCAATCGTGACAAACAAGAACGGGAACAGCGAACCGGAGAACACCGGGCCGTTATCGCGGAACGCGAGCTCACTAAAAGCAGGCGTGGCGATCTCAGGACGCACCACGACAATGCCAATGGCCAGCAGCGCAATCGTGCCGATCTTCATGAACGTGGAGAGGTAGTCTCGCGGAGTCAACAGAATCCAAACCGGCAAAACGGCAGCCACAAATCCGTAGATGATGACCGCCCACGCCAACGTGCCCCGAGAAATGTGGAAAATCTCAGCCAGACCTGGGTTGGCGTTGATCCAGCCACCAGCGATGATCGAGGCCAACAGCAACACCACGCCAATAAAGGACACTTCACCCACCTTGCCGGGACGCAAGTAGCGCATGTACACGCCCATAAACAGCGCAATCGGGATGGTCATCCCCACGCTGAAAACACCCCACGGTGAATCGCCCAGAGAGTTCACAACCACCAGCGCGAGGATCGCGATGATGATGAGCATGATCGCCAACGTGGCCAGCAGAGCAGCTGCACCACCAATTGGCCCCAGCTCATCCTTAGCCATCTGGCCAATGGAACGGCCGCCACGACGCATCGAGAAGAACAACACGAGGTAGTCCTGAACCGCGCCAGCCAAGATCACACCAACGATGATCCAGATCGTGCTAGGCAGGTACCCCATCTGCGCAGCCAAAATCGGCCCTACCAGCGGACCAGCACCTGCGATAGCCGCAAAGTGGTGCCCGAACAGCACTCGACGGTCCGTGCGGACAAAATCCTTACCATCAGCGGCATATTCAGCCGGAGTGGCTCGAGAATCATCCGGACGCAACAGCTTGTCTTCGATGTACTTTGCATAAAACCGATACGCGATCGCGTAAGTACACAGCGAAGCAAACACGAACCAAATCGCGTTCACCGTCTCGCCACGCACAAACGCGAGCATCACCCACGCCACGCCACCAAGCAGCGAAATCATCGCCCACGTCGCGATCTTTTTAACCGGCCACGCACGCTCATGTGCCTCACGCGCCGCCGGATCCACTTCCACTGGAGGTGGACCAGTTTCAGGAGCAAGCACCCCGGCATTTTCGGACTGGCTAGTGCCCATAAGTTCCCCCGTTCTGCGCCCCTAGGAGCAAATGGTCTGACAATTGCAACCAGACTGCCATTGCTGAACGCTGCCTGGAAACAAAACACAGATGTGTTTCACACCGCACCATCACCGCAGGTCAACCACCACCACTTGGCCATACAATCCGAGTCCTTCCACAGAGGATCCACACACCCCAGATGGAACACACACCCAGCACGCGCGAAAATACTTCTCATGCTCCGATTCGCACCACGCAACGTCATACGCAGCAGTGGTCGCTGGATCGACCACTCAGCCGAACTTTCACGCCGACAAGCTAAACAGCGAGCCCGCGAAGTACGCGCCAAAATCTCATTTATCGCGCAATGCTCCATCGCCGCTGGCGCCACCTACCTCATTGCTAAACACGTCTTTAACGTCGCCGTACCCCTCTACGCCCCCGTAGCCGCGATCCTCACCCTCGGCATGAGCTACGGCAAACGATTCAGCCGCGCCGCCGAAGTCACCATTGGCGTAGCCATCGGCACCCTCGTCGGTGAACTTTTCTTCATGACCGTCGGAATGGGAGCCTGGCAAGTCTGCGCCATCGTTGCCATTGCCATGGTGCTCGCCTCTGCCTTCGGCGCATCCACCCTCATGATCAACCAGGCAGGAATCCAAGGGCTCATCATCGCCATGCTCGCCGGCTCAACCACCCCAGCCGGACGCTGGAGCGAAGCCCTCATCGGCGCATCCATCGGTCTGCTCTTCGCAGGCATCGTCCCCAGCTCCGTGTTCCGCAGACCCAACTCCCACGCATCACTTCTGCTCGAACGCCTCGGCAGCCTCCTACTTAGCAGCGTCAAAACCATCCGCACCGCCGATCGAAACGCAGCCGAAGACGTCCTCGAAGAAGCCCGTGCCATGGAAAAAGACCTCACCACGCTACGCGGATTCGCCGCCGACTCCCTCGAAATCACCACAATCCTGCCCTGGTACCGCTCCCGACACGAAGAAATGAAAACCATCGCTGACGCACTCGAACCCATGGATCGCGCCGTCCGCAACGCCCGCGTCCTCGTACGCCGCGGCACTATCTCGGTCCAAATGGGCGAAGAAATTCCCGAAGAATACGTCCAACTCATGATTGAACTAGCCCGCATCTCCGACGACCTCGCTCTCTGCTTCGGTAAAGGCGGCTCCCGCGAAAACGTCCAATCCACCATGTGGGACCTCTCGCGCCGCACCGCACGCCCCGTAGCCGAAGCCCCCCTGTCTGCCGAAGTCATGCGCGCCCAAGTCCGCTCAATCATCGTTGACTACTACATGATCCTTGGCACCTCACTAGAAGATGCACGCCGCCTCGTCCGTGAAGCCGACGAAAAATACGCTGAAGAGGCACAAGCCGCCATCGGTAGCATCCTCGATGACCTAGAACCCGAAACCGGCGCCCTACCCGCCTGCGAATTCACCTACACCGGAATCATTCCCGTCATCCCCACCACCGAACCGCCCAACCCCAAAACTCCGAACACACCACCAACAAGCCCACACCACCCCTCTTAAACCAACTCCCGCCACACGATTAACAACCTCAACCACCACCCACAAACGACAGATAAGCCACCCCTTCCACACAGATCCCACTCCACCCCAAGATTTTTCTACCTACCGACGAGCACTAACCGTCGAGTAAAAAATCCACGTCGCAACACCACCAAAAACTACCCCCGCACATACATCCATCGGGAAATGCACCCCCAGCTGGCTGTGTCAAGCTAATCCGGCCCCGGAATGACGGCCTCAATTGGCTCCACCCCGTTACGTGCGGACAGGATCCGTTCGGGATCGGATAGCGGACACCTACCCGCCCGGTTTCGAAGCGAGCCAGCAGGCCCATGGCACGCGCGTGGGGTTGCGTGCCATGGGGTTGGTGTCAGTGCTGGGGCGGAAAGCGCCTCTTGACGACCCCGCGGGTCACGCCCTTCCAGTCGGTGTTGTCGGTGGCGATGGTGCCCCGTGTGGTGTCCCTGTAGCCGGCCTCGTCGATGTGGGTGGCCTGGCGCGTGGTGTAGTTCCACGGCGCGCTGCTGGCTTCGGAGGTTCGCGGGGCAGCCGCTTCGGGGGCGGGCTCTTGGCGCTCGGGCTGGACGGCCGACGCTTCGGCCTTGGGCTGGACGGCGGGCGCGGGGGTCTGCGGGGTGAACGGGCTGCTTCCTGTGTCGATGGTGTAGCCGTCGACGGAGGTGTAGTCGCGCATGGTTCCTTCCTGGGTTGATCGTTCTAGCGAATGGGTTGGGGTTGGACGTTCGCGGGGGCGGTCGCCCGGGGTCGTGTGGTTGGCCGGGTCACTGGGTGGGTGGTGTGGTGATGGGCGCTCCTGTGGGGGTGAGAAGGCTGGTCAGTGCTGGCTGTCGACGGGGTAGCGTTTGCGCAGCCAGAGGCTGATGTAGACGAGTCCGATGAGGGCCGGGACCTCGATCAGGGGGCCGACGACGCCGGCGAGGGCTTGGCCGGAGGTGACACCGAAGGTGGAGATGGCGACGGCGATGGCGAGTTCGAAGTTGTTGCCGGCGGCGGTGAAGGCGAGGGTGGTGGTGCGTTCGTAGCCCAGGTGCAGACTCCGTCCGAGCAGGTGGCCGATGCCCCATATGACCGCGAAGTAGACCAAGAGCGGCAGGGCGATGCGGACGACGTCGAGGGGGCGGCTGGTGATCTGTTCGCCCTGCAGGGCGAACAGCACGACGATGGTGAACAGAAGCCCGTACAGCGCCCAGGGGCCGATCTTCGGCAGGAAGCTGTGCTCGTAGGTTTCGCGGCCCCAGGCGTTCTCGCCCAGGGTGCGGGTCAGGTATCCGGCGACCAGCGGGATGCCGAGGAAGATCAGGACGCTCTTGGCGATCTGCCAGGCGGAGACGTTCAGGCTGGTCTGCTCGAGGCCGAGCCAGGAGGGCAGGGCGGACAGGTAGAACCAGCCGAGCGCGGCGAAGGCGACGACTTGGAAGATCGAGTTGATCGCGACGAGCACGGCGGCCGCTTCGCGGTCACCGCAGGCCAGGTCGTTCCAGATGATGACCATGGCGATGCAGCGCGCGAGCCCGACGATGATCAGGCCGGTGCGGTAGGTGGGCAGGTCGGCGAGGAAGGTCCATGCCAGCGTGAACATCACCAAGGGACCGACGACCCAGTTCAGCAGCAGGCTGGAGACCAGCATGCGCCGGTCGTGGGTGACGGTCCCGAGCCGGTCGTATCGGACCTTGGCGAGCACCGGGTACATCATCACGAGCAGCCCGATGCTGATGGGCAGCGAGACGCCGTCCACCTCGACGGCGGCCAGCGCCGTGCCGATGCCGGGGACGACACGGCCCAGCAGGAGCCCGACGACCATGGCCGCGAGGATCCACACGGGCAGGTAGCGATCGAGCGTGGACAGCTGCTGCGCCACGGGCGTCCGGGTCGGTGTGGACGGTGGTTCGGTGGTGATTACGGCCATGACTACCTCACATTGACGATCATCGATATGGACGTCCTCATCATATAGACAACCGTCAATATGACAAGTCACAGGGTGTTCGTCGTCGAGATTCAACCCTTTCGGGTGCGTCGGGGTGCGGCCGTGGAGCTAGGCCGGGTGGAGGTCACCTGTCATGGCGGGGGTGGGGATGGCTTGGCGGCGGCGTGCTGACGATTGGCCCGTCGGGGGTGTGGGCGGGTGGTGAGCGCGCGCTGAGGAGCGCCCCAGGGGTTTACGCTCGGCGGGGGCGCTCATTACTGCAAGGAGTCAGGGTTGGGTGCGAGTGCTCGCTGGCTGGTGCTGGGTCACCCATGCCTGCGCGGCGATCTGGATGGCGTCCCAGGGCGAGCCCAGCGGCGGTGTGTAGGCGAGGTCGAGGTCATTGATGTCGGCCACGTCCATGCCGTGGAAGAGCGCGGTGGCGTAGGTGTCGACCCGCTTGGCGGTCTCGGTGGTCAGGTGCCCGACGAGCTGGGCACCTAGCAGCCTGCCGGTGGCGCGGTCGCCGGTGATGCGGATGGTGATGGGGTGGGATCCCGGGTAGTAGGCCTTGTGGTCGTCGGGCGCCGAGGTGGTGCTGGCGGGGTCGAACCCGGCGGCGATGGCTTCGTGCTCCCGCAGCCCGGTGCGGGCTGCGACCAGGTCGAACACCTTGAGCACCTGGGTGCCGATGCTGCCCGCGAATCGGGCGTTGCCGCCCAGCGCGTTCTCGCCGGCGACCCGTCCCTGTTTGTGGGAGGTGGTGCCCAGTGGGAGGTAGGTGGTGCCGAGCAGGCGATGGTGGGTGGCGACGCAGTCGCCGGCGGCCCACACGTGTGGCAGGCCGGTGGCCATCGTCTCGTCGACGAGCACCGCACCGCGGGGCCCGGTCTGGGCTCCAGATCGGACGAGCAGGTCGGTCTCGGGGGTGACACCGACCACGACCAGAACGAGGTCCACATCCCACGACAGGGCTTCGCCGTCTCTGGCCTGACCGGTCACGTGCAGGCCGTCAGCACCCTTGGCTATGCCGGTGACGCTCGTACCGGTGTGGATATCGACCCCGTGCCGCACGAGTTCGGCATGGACGAGGGTACCGAGTTCGGGGTCGAGGGTGGACAGTACCTCGGGGGCGGCCTCGACCTGGGTGACGTGGATGCCGCGGGTGGTGAGGCCTTCGGCCATCTCCAGGCCGATGTAGCCGGCGCCGACAACCAAGGCGGTGCGCGGCTGCAGCTTCTCGAGGGAGTCGCTCAGGGTGAACGTGTCGCCCATGGAGTGCAACAGGTGGACGCCGTCGGCGGCGCCGAGGGTGTCGAGTCCGGTGATCGGGGGACGCACGGGCCGGGCGCCGGTGCCGACCACCAGCGCGTCGTAGTCGACCAGGGCGGGGGTGTCGTCGGGTCCGATGGTCTCGAGCTGTCGGGCGTCGACGTCGATGCGGGTGGCGCGCGTGTCGAGCAGCAGGTGCAGGCCCGCGGCCTCCAGGTCGGCGCGGGTGCGGTGTGCCAGGTGGTGCCAGCCTCCGACCTCGCCGGAGATGTAATAGGGGATCCCGCAGATGGAGAAGTTCGGGTAGGCGTCGGCCACCACGACAGTGACCTCGGTCGACGGGTCGAGTTCGCGGGCACGCAGCCCCGCGGAGATGCCGGCATCGCTGCCGCCGACGCACACAACGTGCATGGGGATGTCCTTTTCGGGTCGCCGGGCCTCAGCCCAGCATGGCGAGGTACTCGTGCAACGCGGCCAGCCCTTCGGGTCGCGGGGTGAAGTGCGCCCATTTGCCGCGCATTTCCTTGTCCACCAGCCCGGCCTCGACCAGCTTCTTCAGGTGGTGTGACAGCGTCGGCTGGGTCACGCCGAACACCTCGGGCATGTGGCACGCGCACACGCTGGAGCACCGGCTGGCCGCGATGTGGTGCAGGATCCGCAGCCGCACCGGGTCAGCGAGCGCCTTCACGACGAGCGCAACCCGTTCCGCCTGCTCCATCGAGATCGTGCCACCACCCGGCGCGCAGGCCTCGGCGGCGGCCATCGGGGCTTCCAGCAGTTCGGTCATGAAGACATGCTACCCGCTCATATTGACACCTGTCGATACGTGTGACATGCTCACTCATATCGACGGTCATCAATGCGTGATGGTCGTCCTCCACCCGAGCCGGAGGTTTCCCATGCCCGTCATCCGTGTCTTCGAACCTGCACTGTGTTGCAACACCGGGGTCTGCGGCCCCGACCTCGACCAGGAGCTGGTCGACTTCACCGCCGCGGTCAACGCCCTCAAGGCGCAGGGGGTGGACGTCCACCGCGCCAATCTGGCCAGCGAGCCGGCGCAGTTCGCGGAGCACCCCGTGGTCGTCAAGTTCCTGCAGGCCGCCGGCTCCGAGGGGCTACCCCTGACGCTGGTCGACGACGTCACCGTGCTGGCCGGCCGCCACCCGCGCCGCGACGAGCTGGAGCGCTACGCCGGCCTGAACCCGACGAAGGACGCCCAGCCCCAGGGCGGATGCTGCGGCCCGCAGCAGGAAGCCCCCGCCGCGTCCACTGGCTGCTGTGGGCAGCCCGCCACTACCAGCACCGTGTCCGGCTGCTGCTGACCCCGACTCGAACTTTCAGGAGATTGTGATGACCCAGTTTCTCGACAACCCGCCCCGGCACTTTTTCTTCACTGGCAAGGGCGGTGTCGGCAAGACCAGCATCGCGTGCGCCACGGCCGTGCACCTCGCCCACCAGGGCAAGCGGGTGCTGCTGGTCAGCACCGACCCGGCGAGCAACATCGCCCAGGTGTTCGGTGCCACCATCGGCAACAAGATCACCCCGATTCCGCAGGTGCCCGGCCTCGACGCGCTGGAGATTGACCCCGACGAGGCCGCTGAGGCCTACCGCAACAAGATCCTGGAACCGGTGCGCGCGGTCCTGCCCATCAAGGAGATCGAGGCCATCACCGAGCAGCTGTCGGGCTCCTGCACCACCGAGATCGCCTCGTTCAACGAGTTCACCGACCTGCTCGCCGACACCCAGGCCACCGCCGGCTACGACCACGTCATCTTCGACACCGCCCCCACCGGCCACACCATCCGCCTGCTGCAGCTGCCCGGCAGCTGGACCAGCTACCTTGACAACGGCAAGGGCGACGCGTCCTGCCTGGGGCCCATGAGCGGGCTCGAGAAGAACCGCGCCACCTACCGCGCCGCCGTCGAGGCCCTCACCGACCCCACCAGCACCCGCCTGGTGCTCGTCGCCCGGGCCCAGCAGTCCACGCTGCGCGAGGTCGCCCGCACCCTGGACGAGCTCGCCGAGCTCGACATCCACGCCACCAACCTGGTCGTCAACGGCGTCTTGCCCGCCGCGGCCGCCACCGACGACCTGTCCCGCGCCATCCACGACCGCGAACAGGCCGCGCTCGCTGCCATGCCTGCCGCCCTGGCAGCCCTGCCCCGCGACACGGTGAGCCTCAAGAGCGTCAACATGGTCGGCCTGGAGGCACTCGCCACCCTGTTCCACGACGAGGACGCCCCGCAGGCCGACGCGCAGGACACCGGCGGGCAGGGCATCGGCCAGCAGCCGCACCTCGCCGGCCTGGTCGACCAGCTCGCCGAGGCCGACCATGGGCTCGTGATGACGATGGGCAAGGGCGGTGTCGGCAAGACCACCGTCGCAGCCGCCATCGCCATCGCCCTGGTCCAGCGCGGCAAGAAGGTCCTGCTCACCACCACCGATCCCGCCGCGCACCTGTCGACCACCCTCGGCAACGACGTCGACGGGCTCGAGGTCAGCGCCATCGACCCCGAGAAGGCCATCCAGGAGTACCGCGACCACGTCATGGCCTCCAAGGGCGCCAAGCTCGACGACGCCGGCCGCGCCGCCCTCGCCGAGGACCTCATGAGCCCCTGCACCGAGGAGATCGCCGTCTTCCAGCAGTTCAGCCGCGCCGTGAACAAGGCCCGCGACCAGTTCGTCATCATGGACACCGCCCCCACCGGCCACACCCTGCTCCTGATGGACGCCACCGGTTCCTACCACCGCGACATCACCCGCCACCTCGACGACGACCAGCGCGGCCACGTCACCACCCCGCTGATGCGGCTCCAAGACCCCGACCACACCAAGATCATCGTGGTCACCCTGCCCGAGACCACCCCCGTCACCGAGGCGCAGGCCCTGGCCAGCGACCTGGAACGCGCCAACATCCACCCGTGGGCGTGGGTCGTGAACAACTCCCTCGCGGCAGCCCACCCCACCAGCCCACTGCTCGCCACCCGCGCACGCTCCGAGCAACAGCAGCTGGACGCGGTGGCCGCCACCACCAACCGCATGGCCGTCATCCCCACCCAGACCCGCGAACCCGTCGGCACGCAACAGCTCACCGCTCTCAGCAACTGACTCAGGGAGTGACGCCTACCCGCCGGACCCAACTGGTGGATCCGGCGGTAGGCGACTGCCTATTTGCAGGGTGTCACCCGGCCTGTCGGGCTCGGGTGTGGGCGAGGCGATAGGAGTTGGTTCCGGTCTCGATGATGGTGGCGTTGTAGGTGAGGCGGTCGACGATCGCTGCACAGAGCCTGGGGTCAGTGAAGGTGTCGGTCCAGGCGGAGAAGGACTGGTTGGACGCGATCGCGATGGCGTTCTTCTCCTCCCGCTCTGTGAGGACCTGGAACAACAGCTCGGCGCCGCGCCGGTCGAGCTCCATGTATCCCAGTTCGTCAATGACCAGGAGATCCACTCTTCCGTAGCGGTTGATGGTCTTGGTGAGTTGCTTCTCGTCAGCGGCCTCGACGAGCTCGTTCACCAGGCGGGTTGCGAGGGTGTAGCGGACGCGGTAGCCCTGTTCTGCGGCGGCGGTGCCGAGTGCGATGAGCAGGTGGGACTTGCCGGTGCCGGAGTCCCCGATCAGGCACAGCGGGTCGCCGCGGCGGATCCAGTCGCCGGTGGCGAGCTCGTTGATGGTGGCGGGGTTGATGTTCGGGTTCGCGGTGAAGTCGAAGTCGGCCAGCCACTTCTCGCGCGGGAAGCCGGCGCTCTTGATACGGCGCAGGGTAGAGCGCCGGTCACGGTCGTCGACCTCGGCCAGGAGCAGCTCGGCGAGGAAGCCCTGGTAGGTGAGTTGTTCCTTGGTGGCGGTGGTGATCGCCTCATCGACGACGGACCGGATGGTGGGCAGTCGTAGGCGGCGGCAGGCCTGGTCGATCGCGGCCTGCGCGGCTTGTTCGGTCAGGCCCTGACGCCGGCGAAGGCTCGCGGGGCGGCTGGTGCTGGTGGTGGTCATGGGGTTCCTGTCGGGGTGTGGTGGTGAGTCTCGGCGGAGGCCGGGGCGGGATCGGGTTGGCGTCGACGCAGGAGTTCGTCGTAGGCGGTGACGGTGGGCAGGGGTCGGGTGTCCTCGGGCAGGTGCGCGATGACCTGGTGCGGGTCGGTGGGGCGTCGTGGTGGCAGGTTCACGACCGTCCCCCGCCTGGTCGGGCTGACTGGGGCGGGTGTGTGGGTGGTGGCGTGGCGGCGGGCTTCCACGGCGACGACGTCGGGGCTGATCGCACCAACGGACAGGGCTGAGGTGATGCCGGCGATCACCGCCTCGGCCGGAAGGGATCGGTGGAGCAGGAGCACGTCGATCAACTCCTGGGTGCCCGCGACGTCGCCGCTGGTCTTGCGGGCCGCGGCCCAGAACGCGTCGTGGGCCGCGGTGAACGCCCCCGCGGCGCGGGCCTGCGCGAGGGCGGTGGAGCCGGGGAACGCGCCGGGCTTGTGGCGTAGGACCTCGAGGTAGTGGTCCAGCTCGACACGGATCACGCCCCGGGTGCCGAGGCGAGGGTGGGTGGCGACGACGCTGCGGCCCTCGAACACGACCACGCAGGAGGCCCGCAACGACACGCGGACGCGTTGGCCGATGAGGTGCGCGGGGACGGAGTACTTGACCATGCGGACGGTGATCAGGGCGGAGCGGTCGACGCGCGGGTGGAGGATCAGGCCGGGGTCGAAGTCGTCGGCCGGCAACGGTGCCAGGTGGGGCAGTTCGGCGTGGTAGTCCTGCCCGATCGTGTTGACGTGTCCGGTGATGCGGCGGGTGTTGTCGTCGACTTCCCAGGCGCGGATCTTGTCGTTGAGTTCGTCCAGGGTGGCGACTTCGGGCATGGGGGTGAGGTGGTTGCGGCGGAACCAGCCGACCTCGCCCTCGACGCCACCTTTCTCGTGGGCGCCGTCGATGCCTGGCTGGCAGTAGAACGCGTCGAAGCCGTAGTGGGAGCGGAACAGCACCCAGCGTTCGTTCTCGTCGCGCAGCCGGTTCCCGCCGTGGATGACCTGCACCACGGCCGAGGTGAGGTTGTCGTAGCGGATGTGACGGGTCGGGATACCACCCAGGGCGTGGAAGGCCTCGATGTGTCCCTCGAGGAAGGCCTCCTGCCCGCCCGTCGGGTAGACGCGGTGAATGGCCTTGCCAGAGTGCGACAGGCGGTAGACGAACATGTGGCACTTGGTCTTGACGCCGTCCAGGATCACGTAGACCTCGCCGAAGTCGACCTCGGCCTCCGCGCCGGGGGCGTGGTCCTGCGGCACCATCGCCTCCACCCGGCGCCCGGCCTCCAGATCGATCTGCGCGCGCCGGATCCGGACGTAGTCCCGCACCGTCGAGTACGACAGGTCCGTGGCGCCGTGCTCGTCACGCAACCGGGCCAGGATCCTCGTGGCGGTGTGGCGCTGCTTGCGCGGGGCGGTCAGGTCGTAGAGCAGCATCTGGTCGATGGCCGGCTTGTACGGGTCCAAACGCGGTGCCGTGCGGACCGGCCTCTTGCGGGGTGGGGGTTCGGCCGCGGCGAGTGCCTGGCGGACGGTGCGGCGGTGCACTCCGTGTTTGCGGGCGAGCTCGCGGATGGACAGGCCATCGACTCGCGCGTCGTGGCGGATGTCGGCGTACAGCTGCACTCGTGATCCCATCTTGGCTCCCTTGCCCTCGCGACTGGTTCCCAGTGATGGGGACCAGCGTGAAGGGGTGGGGCCAGTTCAGACCGTCAACACCCCGGCAAGTCGCACGCGGGGCCAGATCAGGCCGTCACAACGGGGCCGAACCAAGCTGTCACAACCACCCAGCATCACCCGATCCACCACTGTCACCACCACAAAAAGCACCCCACCGACCAACACACCAACACGCCCCATCCAGCCCAAAAACGGCCACAACACAAACACAAAACCACACACCACAGCAGTCGCATTCGCTGCATGGCCACTAGGAAAAGAAAAGCCCTCCGCACACCACACCGGCGGCTCCACCACCGGCCGCGGCCTAGCCACCACCCACTTCACAACCGCAGCCAATAACCACGCCCACATCATTCCCACAACGCCACACCCAACACGCTGCCCCGCCCCAACAACCCCAGCCCGACGCCACCACCACAACACCCCCAAAACCACCAACCCACACGCATAAACACGCCACGGCTCACTCAGCCACTGCCACGCCACAAAAAACTCACGCATAACAGCATGCGAACGAACCGCATCTGTCCCCGCCCTGACAAACCCCTCATCAACACCGCGCGCAACCTTGGCCGCAAACGAATCGCCCACAGCCTCAAAACGAAGAACACCCCACCCGATCAGCGCAAAAACAACAGCCCACACCAACGAAAAGAAAAGGCCGTGCAGGACCACCACCAAGGAGCCCTGCACCGCCCTTTCACCAAAACAAACGCGACGAATCACCCGATGTGAGCCCGCGCATTCCGGAACAGCCTCATCCACGGACTCGTGCCCTCAACAGGCTGATCCGTCCACGAGAACTGCACATTTCGAGCTACCCGCTCCGGGTGAGGCATCATCGCAGTGAAACGCCCATCAGGGGTAGTCACCGCAGTCAGACCCTCCGCTGAGCCATTCGGGTTAGCGGGATAAGAAACAGCCGGTGCACCACTAGCATCCGTGTACCGCATCACACGCACCACCTCGGCAGCATCACCACGCACCGAGAAGTCAGCACGCCCCTCACCATGAGCCACCACAATCGGCAAACTCGAACCAGCCATGCCCGCAAAGAAAATCGATGGCGAATCCAACACCTCGATTTGAGCAAGACGCGCCTCATACTGCTCAGAAAGATTCCGAGAAAAACGCGGCCACGCCTGCGCACCCGGAATAAGGTCAGCCAACGCCGCAAACATCTGACATCCGTTGCAAATACCCAAACCAAAAGTGTCCGGACGAGCAAAGAAGTCAGTGAAAATCTCAAGCAAATGAGGGTTGTACAGCACCGAACGCGCCCAGCCCTCACCAGCACCCAGCGTGTCTCCATAAGAGAATCCACCTGCAGCAACCAAACCAACCATGCTCGACAGGTCAATCCGCCCCGTCTGCAGATCAGTCATGTGCACGTCAAACGTGTCAAAACCGGCCTGATCAAACGCCCACGCCGTCTCCACATGAGAGTTCACGCCCTGCTCACGCAACACAGCAAGACGTGGACGCGCCCCAGCGTTATAGAACGGCGCAGCAACATCATCATTGGGATCAAACGTCGGAGCAACCGAAAGCTCAGTAACACCCTCACATTTACCAGCCAACGCCGCCGTAAAAGCCTCATGCTCCTGTCGCGCACACTCAGGGTTATCGCGCAGCTGACTAATCCGAACAGACGTCTCATCCCAGACCGCACCCAGATCAGCCAAAGCCTCATCCATGACCTTCGCACCATCAATAACAACCTGAACACGCCGGTCACCACGCGTAGTACCCACACGATGCGTGATCTCACCCAACCCGTGAGCAGCCAGAATAGCCTCAGCCTTACCTGCCCGTTCAGAAGGAATGCCAAGCACAACCCCAAGCTCTTCAGTGAAAAGCGTCGCCACATCCGGCACATCGAGAGTCAACCCCGTGCTACCAGCAAAACCCATCTCAACCGTGGCAGCCCACAAACCACCATCAGAACGGTCGTGGTAAGCCACAATCACTCCCGCTTCCCGCAACGCAGTCATCGCCCGCGTCAGGTCAACAAGATGAGACGGCCTCACCACATCAGGCGTAGCCCCCCCGAAAACACCATTGACCTGAGCAAACATCGAACCACCCAAACGACGCTCGCCCTCACCCAAATCAACAAGCAAAAGCGTCGTCTCACGATTCTTCGGCAAAGCCGGAGTAAGCGTGCCACGCACATCCGACAACGACGCAAACGCAGAAATAACCAAAGAGACCGGGGACGTAACCTTGCACGTCTCCCCCGTAACCTCATCAGTCCACTGCGTACGCATAGACAACGAATCCTTGCCAACCGGCACACCAATCCCCAGCTCAGGAAGCAAATCCATCGCCACAGCACGAACCGTGTCATACAGCGCTGCGTCTTCACCCTCCTCACCAGCAGCAGCCATCCAGTTAGCCGAAATCTTCACACTCTCAAGTGACTCAACCGGAGCAGCCAGCAAATTCGTGATGGCCTCACCCACAGCCAAACGACCAGAAGCAGGAGCATTCACCGCCGCAACCGGCATCCGCTCCCCCGAACTCATCGCCTGACCCGCGAAAGAGAAATGATCAGACAACGTCACCGCAACATCAGCAACAGGAACCTGGTGAGGCCCAACCATCTGGTCACGATGCGAAAAACCACCCACCGTGCGGTCACCAATAGTGATCAAGAAACGCTTACTGGCCACCGACGGATGCCGCAACACCGCATACGCAGCATCCCGAAGAGCCCCAGCACCCTTCTTCGACCCGTGGAACGCAGCCACATCCAAACGAGGCGTACTCCGCCTCACCCGAGCCACATCACGTGTCATCTTCGGTGCCTTACCCAACAACACCTCAAGAGGCATATCAATCGGCGCATCCGCACCGCTCTCAACCGCGCCGTCACCCCCAGCCTCAGCACAGAGCACATCCGCAGCTTCCAACACCAACCGGCCATCATCAGTAGCCGCACCAACAACAGCGAACGGACACCGCTCACGCTCAGCAATTTCACGGAACATAGGCAACGACTCCGGCGCAATCGCCAACACGTACCGTTCCTGCGACTCGTTACACCAAATCTCCGCCGGCGTCAGACCACTTTCCTCTACCGGAACCGCACGAATATCGAACCGCGCCCCTCGACCGGCATCACTAACCAGCTCAGGAAAAGCATTAGACAAACCACCGGCACCAACATCGTGAATCGCCAAAATCGGGTTCCCCGACCCCAACGACCAACACGCGTTAATCACTTCCTGCGCACGACGCTCCATCTCCGGGTTACCACGCTGAACAGAATCAAAGTCCAAATCAGCAGCATTCGTCCCCGCAGCCATCGAACTGGCAGCGCCACCACCCATACCAATACGCATACCCGGCCCACCCAGCTGAACCAAAAGCGAACCAGCCTCAAACGGAACCTTCTCCGTCTGACCAGCATCAATAGAGCCCAAACCACCAGCAGACATGATCGGCTTGTGATAGCCACGGCGCACCCCATCCACCGTCTGCTCATACACACGGAAAAAGCCACCCAAACCTGGGCGTCCAAACTCATTGTTGAACGCAGCCGCACCAATCGGCGCCTCAATCATGATGTCCAACGGAGAAGCCACATGCGCCGGGAAACGACGGCGCCCCTGCTCATCACAATCACCCACCTCCCAGGGCTCATTCGTACCCGGAAGATGCAGATTCGACACCACAAACCCAGTCAGCCCCGCCTTCGGCGCCGAACCCCGACCCGTAGCACCCTCATCACGAATCTCACCACCAGCACCCGTAGCAGCACCCGGGAACGGTGAAATCGCCGTCGGGTGATTATGCGTCTCCACCTTCATCAACACATGCACATCACCCATACGGCCCGAATACTTATGTGCCTCACCCTGAGCATCAGTAACCGCAGGCAACCACCGAGTAACCTCCCCACCAGCCATAATCGCGGCATTATCCTTATACGCCACAATCGTGTTCTGGCCATTCATCTTCTCGGTGTGCCGAATCATCCCGAACAGCGACAAATCCTGACGCTGCCCATCAATCACAAAATCAGCATTAAAAATCTTGTGACGGCAATGCTCCGAATTCGCCTGCGCGAACATCATCAACTCAACATCACTCGGATTACGCCCCAACCCCACAAACGCGTCCACCAAGTAATCAATCTCATCATCAGAAAGCGCCAAACCCAGCGCCGTGTTCGCCTCCACCAACGAATCACGCCCCAGACCCAACACATCAACCCGCCCCAAATCGGCAGGCTCACGCTCAGCAAACACCAACCTCGCCTCATCCACCCCCCGCAAAACCGTCTCCGTCATACGGTCATGCAACACCCCAGCAGCATCAACCCACTGCTCATCAGCCAAACCAGCCTCTGCACCCACCCCACTCAACGTCAAAACAAACTGAGTCACCCGCTCCACACGGTGAATAGCAATCCCGCAGTTGTGCAGGATATCCGTGGCCTTACTCGCCCACGGCGAAATAGTTCCAAACCGCGGCGCCACAACCACACCAACCCGGCCCTCACCCACTGATGGCCCTGAATACGCATCCCCGTACTCAAGAATCGACGCCAACCGCTCACAACCCGCCTCATCCAACGGCGAATCAGAAGCCACCACATGCACAAACTGCGCATCAACACCAACAATGCGCTCATCAACACTACGCAAACGGCGAAGCAGCGCAGCTACCCGAAAATCAGAAAGCGCCGACCCACCAGGAATAAAAGTAACTTCATACACAGGATCAGAACTTCCCTCCAACACAGAGCCAGCGCTCAACAATGATGCGGAAGGAACAGACGGCGAAGACATGCTGCGGCCTTTCTCGGGTGCGGTGATGACCGACACACCCAGGCTACCCGGACTAGCATGCCACTTCGCCCGCCCCTACCAACCACCCCGACCCCACCAGCACACTGACACCATGACCACTCACCACTTCACCTACATAACCATCAACACCCCCATCGGCGAACTACTCATCGCACAAGCCCAAGAACGCGTCATCTACATCGCCTTCGGCAGCGAAAACCACACCACCGCCCTCACCCGCATTACCAACACCACCGGCCCCGGCACACACCACGAAACACCCATCCTCCACACCGCCAGAACCCAACTCACCGAATACTTCACCGGCACACGCCACCACTTCACCCTCCCCCTAGACCACCGCATGAGCACGCCCTTCCGACGCACCATCCAAACTCACCTCACCACCATCCCCTACGGATCCACCCTCACCTACACCCAACTCGCCACCCAAGCAGGACACCCCACAGCTATCCGCGCCGCAGCCACCGCATGCGCTACCAACCCGCTACCTCTCCTCCTGCCCTGTCACCGCATCATCCGCGCCAACGGCAACCCCGGACAGTACCGAGGCGGCACCGAAGCCAAAAAATGGCTTCTCACACACGAAAAAACCACCCCAACCACGCCCAACTCACCCACCAGAACCTGGACGTTCCATCCCTAACTCCGCATACAAACGCACCGTATGCAACACCAAATAACCCACCTCTCCCTCAGTCAGAGACACCCCCAACGCCTCCTCTACCAACTCACGTAACCCCAACGCAGCCCGCACCGCCTCCGGCGAACGCGCCCGCACCGGCGCCAACAAATCCACACCCACATCATCTAACTGCCGGCTCTCCAAAGCCCGCACAAATAAATAACGCATATGCGTCACAAACCGAGCAGCATTCATCGAGTTCTCGTCAATTGCCCTCCCCCACGACTCCTCCAATAGCGAGAACGACCGCCGAATCGTTTCAGTCATGCTCAACGTCCGACTCAAATCACCACCAGCCCACCGATGATTCACAAAGTGCAAAGCAAACGCCACCCACTCGTCTTCCTGTAACACCACCCCCAGGCGCGCATTCGCCAAATGCATCGCCTCACGGCCTGCCGCGCTCTCCTCCGGAAACACATGCCCAACCTCCCACCGCAACGGGAAGTCGACCGTGATACCCATCTTCACTCGCTTCACCGCAACCGACAGGTGGTCCAGCACTGGCAACAACAGCGCCTGCCCTACCGAAAGCCCCAACGCATCTCTACCGATGGCGACGATGGCACGCGCAACCTCTGTCTCTTCCATCGTCGCCCCGCTGAGCACATCGGCAACACGCGCCGCCTTATATGGCAGCTCCTCAACGAAACGCTGTACCCCCTCGGTGTCAACCTCATCGCCTGGCTTACGCCCAAATCCAATGCCTTTACCGAGAAGAACAACCTCCGCGCCATCCTCAACGCCGAGGACGACATTGTTGTTGTAAACCCGCCGAACTGTTACCTGTGACCCCATCGGTAGAGAACGCCTCAGTTCGACACGATGACTGCAACAGCACCATCGTTCGCAGCGCTCAAATTGCGTCCTGTCATTGTGAAACGGTCACCGTTTGTCACAACTACGGGCGTAATCATCGATGGAACCTTTGCCTCCTGTGACCTAAGGTCACACGAGATGATCGGTTCCCCAGCTTGCACCCACCGCCCAGCCTGAGCATGCGCCGTAAACCCCTCACCTTTAAGACCCACTGTGTCGATACCGATGTGAACCAATACTTCTGCACCAGCGTCCGTGCGAATCGCAAACGCGTGCATGGTCTCAGCTACCAGCACAAGCTCACCTGCCACCGGAGCACGGAACACACCCTCATCCGGAAGAACTGCGAAGCCATCTCCCATAATTTTTTGAGCGAATACGGGGTCCGGTACCTCCGTGATATCAACAGCTCGGCCTTGTACCGGCCGATATAAAGCTTCATGCGCAACGTGCGGCTCCATGTGCGTCTCTCCGACGATCTGTCGTTTCCATTTACGCAGCAGGTCCAACATTTGTCTGTCCTTTCTCAGGCTCAGTCATCGAAACTGAGCGCATTCGTGAATGCTTTAGCGCTTTCGGGATTACGGCGTAGCTGATGTGTTCCTTGGCCACGTCCTCACATACGGCGTCGACACAGAGCAACATGAGCTGCTCATGATCGATGAATGCGATAAACAGATTTTCGGGGCGAGATAAAGCGCTCAGGGATGTGATCGCTCGTGTGGAGATGGGTGCACATTGTTGGTCCTTGAAGCCGCGGCGTAAGAGCCAGCTCTGGGGCTTAAAAATCAGGCGCGATATGAACGCACTGTGTGAGGTGTTGTGAAGGGGGCATCGACTCCCGCGAGGTGGGACGTTGCCATGCGCGATGAGGGGGTGAAACGCCTGCTTCTGCTCATCCCAGGGCTGTGCCTATTGCCTGGGCGGGATCGCGGTCAGGGGTGGTGACACCTGCAGAGTGGCGGAGCAGTACGGGGGACATGTTTCCTCGGCGACGTTGACGACGTTAATCGGGCAGCACGGCTCGATTGCGCGCCTCAGGTTTTGCCGAAAGTTACAAGCCTGATAACGAGCGATAGTTCGTGTATGACGCTACTACAAACAGGCTCGCGTGGTGACAAATTTTTCGGGTTGAAAATACTGTCAGCGAATGACGCGGGTGAGAAATCCGAGAATGAATCTCGGTACTGCACCGTGAAGTGAACAAAGTTGGGGCAGAAGGTCGCTGACGTGAACGCGTGCGGTCCCGGTAGAAATTCTAGTCCCGTTCTGTGTGGCTTCAAGAGTGATGGTGGTCGTGGATTTCCACACACGCAGGGGGTTAGGCAGGAGCCGGCGGGTAGCTCGTAGCGTTTTGACACCGTGAAGTTCGACTGGCCCGTTTAGGTCGGCTACGTCGAGTCGATAACGCATTACACGGGCGTTGCCTTCGCGGGCGAGGATGGTGACATCTCCTCCGGTGATGGAACCGGAGAAACCTGGGCCAGTCGCTTTCCCACTTTCAATGATTCCGGTGAACCCTTGGTCATGGTTTTCGGGGTGGTTGAGGCGGACGCGCAAGTGGCAGAGGTCGAACCCTTGTCCGCGCATGGTTTCTGTGAAGGTGGTCACCGACATGCTGTGGTCACTTCCGTGGGTGTGGGGGTTGAGTTGCTGGTGCGGGTAGCAGCAGTAGCGAGGGTGAGAGTTTTGGCGATGAAGTTGGTGATGTGGTGATTGGCGGCTGGTCCGATTGGCCAGGCTTCGATGTCAACGCCATGGCGAGCACCGTGGCAGGTTCGGAAGGTGATGTTGGCACCGGTCTTTTTAGCTACACCTGTAGCCCACGTGGCAACTTTTTTAGCGTCGATGTAGCGGTCGTGTTCGGGGTCGGATCCGATGATGAGCGTAGGTAGCCCGACCGGAAGGGGGTGTGCTGCAGCAATGGTGGCTTCGGTGAGAAGTCGGGTGGCGAAGAGAGGGTTATAGAAGGGTGATGCGGGTGTGGGTGGGGCGGCTACGGGAGCGTCTGTGTCGTGGGTGAGGGTGCGTGCTCGAGCGATGCCGTCGCCTCCGACGAAGGGCAGAGGGGCGACGGCGGGGGTTTCGAGGATAAGTGCGCGAATGGGGCGGGAGAATCGATGTAGGCGGGTTGGTTCTTGTGCGATGCGGGTGGCGATGAGTCCGCCGAAGGACCATCCGGAGAGGATGAGTGGGTGTTTGGTGTGGGTGGCGTGTTCGACTCGGGCTGTGAGTTCGGTGAGGTCGTCGATGCTCCAGCGGTCAATGGGAGCTAGGCGGGATTTGCCGTGGGAGGGCAGGTCGTAGGAGATGACGCGCATGCCGCGTTGCGCGAGGCTGGTGAAGAGTGCGCGGTGGTTGTCGAGTCGGTCGGCGTGGCCGTGGATGAAGAGAACATCGGCGACGGCTGGAATGGTGGGTTCGAGGACACCGACGCGGGTGGTTCCGCCGCCAGCAAGGTCGCCTATGTCGAGTTGGCGGGTGTGTAATCCGGGGACGGTGGTAGAAGGTGTCCAAGAGGGGTCGTGCCAGGGGGCGACTGATGCCGGTGGCATGTCGGTTTTTGCGTTGGCTGGGCTGCGCAGGTCGCGGACGTCGAGAAGGATTGTGGCGATGATGGAGATGATGAGGGCGAGGACGAGGAAGCTGCCGCGTAGGCAGTTGCGTATGGCGTTGAGGAAGGTGTTCATGGGGTCTCGTTCTCGTGGTGGAGGAGGCGTTCGGCTGCGCGTTCTGCGAGTGCAGCGATAGTGAGTGCGGGGTTGGCGCCCAGGGATGTTGGGCTGGCTGCACCGTCGATGACGTAGAGGCCGGGGTGAACGGCGGTACCTGTGGTGTTGCCGTGTCCTGTGTAGACGCGGTGGTCGCGGTCGATGACGCCTGTATCGACGTTGGGCCCCACGGCTGCTCCGCCGAGGGCGTGGACTGTGACGGGGGATTGTGCGGGGATTCCGCTGCGTCGGACGAGGTGTCGAGGGTTGGAGATGTGGATGGATTCTCCGGTTTCGCTTAGGTGGGCGAAGTCGTCTTGTTGTTGGCGGTAGATGTTTTGGCGGTGGGCGTCGGGCCAGTGGACGGTGGGTTCGCCGCGGGGTCCGAGTCGGACGGTGCCGTTGGCTTCGTCTGTTCCCATTGCTAGCCAGAGTTGAGAGTGTTCGATGGCGCTGCAGCCGGGTGGGCATCCGCCAGGGCGTAGGTCGCAGTAGATGCGTTCGTCTCCGCTGAGGGCAAAGCGTCCAGCGAGGAGGCGGCGCAACATGGTTGCGATGGGGTATGGGATGACTGCGTCTTGGATGAGGTGGCCGTGGGCACCGTTTCGGCGGTCGATCATGCGGGCGATGGTGGGGCCGTATTCGCTGTCAGGGGCGAATTGGTCGCGGGCACCGATTCCTGCTTGGCGGGTGATACCTGCGTTGTAGGAGAGGGCGAGGGAGTCGGCATTGCCGGAGAATCGGTGTCCGAGGTTGGGTGAGAGGGCGAGGCCGGCGGCGGAGCTGCGTAGGAGCAGGGCGGTGGTTCCTAGTGCTCCGGCGGAGAGGATGACGGTGGTGCAGTCGAGGGTGAAGGGTGTGCGTTCGTAGTGGGCGCCGACGTAGTTGAGGCGCCATCCGCGTAGGCGCCAGCGATGGTGGGGGTTGGGTGAGGGTTCGATGGTGCGGACTTCGGTGCGGGTGACGATGCGGGCGCCTGCGCTGTGGGCTAGGGGTAGGTAGCTGGCTCGCATGGTGGTTTTTGCGCCAACGTTGCATCCGGTGACGCAGTTTCCGCAGTGTGTGCAGGTGTTTTGTTGGATTCCGTGGGGGTTGGGTTCGTTGGGGCGGGTGAGGTTGACGGCTACGGGGACGGGTTTGACGGGGAGTTTGTGGTGGTGGGCTAGGCCGGTGAGGGGTTCGACGTGTTTGGGGGCTCGTTGGACGTGTTCGGGGCGAAGCATGGCTCGGACTCGCCCGATGTAGGGGGTGAGGGTGCGTAGGTTGATGCCTTCGGGCCAGTGGGGGTCGTTGAAGACTTCTGGTTCTGGGGGGAGCATGACGTTGGCGTAGATGAGGGATCCGCCGCCGAGACCGTTGGCGATGAGGCGGTCTACGTCTAGGCCTAGGGCGAGGTCGAATAGGCCCATGGGGTTGTGGCGGGTGCGGATGTTGCGGCGGACGCTGGCGAAGTCGTCGGGGAATTCGCCGGGTATCCATTCGCGGCCACGTTCGAGTAGGAGGATGTCTTTTCCTGCTTGGGCTAGGCGTGCGGCGGCGACGGAGCCGCCGAATCCGGAGCCGATGATGACGGTGTCGGCGTCGGTGGGGAGGTGTTCGGTTTCGAGTCGTGGCCAGGTGGGGTGGGGGCCGGTGGTGTGTGTGTTGGGTGTTGTTGGTGTTGTGGTCATGGTTATGCGGTGTGGGTAGTTCGGGCGTCGTTGAGGATGACATCGGCGGCGCGTTCGCTGGCGGCGTAGATGGCCATGAGTGGGAAGAGTGCGGGGATTTTAGGGAAGGCGGATGCGTCGACGACGCGGAGGTTTTCGGCGCCGCGGACACGGAAGCGGGAGTCTAGGACTGCTTTGGGGTTGTTGTCTGGGCCCATGGGTGCGGTGCATGAGGCGTGGTGGCCCCATGCGTCGCGGCGGATGAGGTTGTCGAGGTCGGGTCCGTTGATGGTGGGTCCTGGGTAGATTTCGTGGTCGCGGGCGGCGTCTGTGAAGCGGAGTTTGCGGGCGAGGTCGTTGACGGAGCGGGCGTGGCGGAAGCCTTGTCGCATGGCTGCGAGGTCGGCTTGTGCGCCGGGGGTGTTGGTTCCGTCGTCGAAGTAGCGGAAGTTGATGTCGGGTGTGGTGGTGGGGTCGGCGGAGCGGAGGCGGACGTATCCGGACATGCTTTGTTGGTATCCGCGGATGATGGCCCAGTTGAAGTGGCGGCGGCTGCGGACTCCGTCTTCGGCGAAGTTGGGTCGGTAACCGGTGAAGTGGGAGGGTGCACCGAAGATGAAGAGTTCTGGGTGGTCGGAGCCGCCGTCGAATTTTTCTTTGAGTCCGATGAGTAGGCCGTTGGAGCGGTAGAGGGCGTTGGGGTCGCCGGAGCGCCAGCGTTGGAGTTCGAGGTCGCTGGGGGCGCCGAAGGCTGCGTCGCGTAGGAGGGCGAATCGGCGGTCGAATTCTGTGACGACGGTCATTTCGTATCGGTCTTGGAGGTTTTCGCCAACGCCGGGTAAGGCGATGATGGTTTGGATGCCGTGGCGTTGCAGTTGTTTGGGGTCGCCGATGCCGGAGAGCATGAGCAGTTGTGGGGTGTTGAATGCGCCGGCGGCGACAATGACTTCGCGGCGGGCGGTGATGTGTCGGCGATTTTTGTTGCGTTGGTCGGTGTTGATGCGGTGTTGGATGGGGCTGGCGCCGTAGGCGCGGGGTGAGATGACCAGGTCGATGCCGGTGGCGCGGGGGCGGTTGGCGCGGCCGCGGTCGAAGGTGATGCGTTCGACGAGGGCGTCGGTTTGGAAGAAGAGGTGTCTGGTGAGGCGTGGGGCGGCGTCGAGGAGACGGTCTCGGGTGCCGTATCTGTGTCCGTTGCGGCTGGATTGGGGTACGAGGCATGCACCGGTTCGTGTTGCTTCGACGGCGGCGGGGTCGTTGGGGTCGAAGAGGGTGCCTTTGGCAGTGAGGTTGTTGAGGTCGATGTCTGCGGGGGTGAGGTTGTGGGCTGGGTGTTGGGTGATGGTTGCGGTGACGATGCGGGCGAGGGTGGTGTCGCGGGCGAGCAGGGCTGCGGGGCTGGTTTCGATGGGGAGCCATTCGCGGACGCGTTGGAGATATTTGTTCATGATGGCGGCGTTCCAGGACGGGTCGCCGGTGTGGCGTGCGATGTAGTTCCAGTCTTCGAGTTCGGGGGCAAGCATGAGCAGGGCGTGGTGGGTTGTACATCCGCCGAGGGTGGAGGCTCGGGGGTAGAGGACTCCGCCGTGTTGGGGAATGTATGCGCTGCCGTGTTTGGTTGGGTCGGTGTAGTGCTTGACCCAGAAGTCCCAGCTGATTTCTGGGTCGGAGGAGGCGAAGAGGTGGAAGGCTGGGACGTCGTAGACGTCGCGGGATGAGGTGGCGGGGCCTGCGTCGACGACGAGGACGGTGTGTCCTGCTTCGGCGAGTCGGACGGCGAGGGGGCCGCCGCCTGCTCCGGAGCCGATGATGATGTAGTCGTATTCGGTGCGGTTGTCGGTGGCGGAGCTGTCGATGGTGGGGCGTCGGGGGCCGGCGTTGGGGGTGGGGACCCAGTCGTGGCGTAGGGCTGCGGCGCTGGCTGCGGCGAGGGTTGCTCCGGCGGTGAGTCCTGCTGTGAGGAGGTTTCGGCGGGGGACCATCATGGGGTGACCTCTCGTCCGTCGGTGCGGCCGGTGGGTGGTACGGGGCCGCGGCTTAGGGCTGTGGTGATGATGAGGGCGCCGATGAGGGCGAGGATGAGTGCGGCGGTGTAGGGGGCAGGTTGGGTGATGAGGGTTGTTGCGGTGGCGAGGGCGGCGAGGGCGGCGAGGGCGGCAATTCCGGTGCGGGTGTCTGCGCCAGCGTGGCGGGTGATGCGGATGAGGAGGGTTCCGTAGGCCATGACGATGATGAGGGTGGTCCAGGGGGTGGGGGTGGTCAGGGTGGTCAGGACTGATCCCCATAGGAGGGCGGCGTGGGCGGTGAGGGTCCACCAGCCGGTTCGAGTGCCGTGGTGAACTGCGAGGGCGCAGGCGGCGAGGGCGCAGGCGGCGCCGAGGAGCAGGCCTGGCCAGGGGTGGGTGGGAGTGAGGTGGCTGGCGATGGCAGGTACGGCCCCGGCGAGAGTTTGGATGATGAGGGCGGTGAGGATGGTGGTGCGTGTGGTGGGCCAGAGGCGCTCGTCGGGGGTTTTTTTGGTGGTGAGTCCGGCCAGGGTGGAGCACAGGAGGATGAGTCCGGCCATGGTTGCGATGTCGGCGCCGTCGATGGCGATGGTGTCGTGGGTCCAGGGGTGCAGGAGGAGAGTGAGGCTGACGGGCAAGGTGAGTGTGGTGGTGATGGCCAGGATGTGGGAGTACTGGATGTTGGTGAGCCAGAAGAGTCCGATGGCGCTGAGGATGAGTGCGGGGATGGGTGGGATTTCGTAGAGGTGGGCGATGGCGGCCCAGGGCAGGGCGGTGAGGATGGTGATGGCTAGGTGGATGGGTGAGCGGAGGGTGGCGGCGATGGCTAGGTTGAGGGTGATGGCGATGAGCAGGGTTGAGGTGAGTGCGCCGCCCCAGCCTAGGAGTGATGACCAGGTGAGGGTGAGCAGGAGGGTGAGGATGCCGGCCCAGCCGCCGAGGGTGTGGGCGATTTCGGTGTTGCCGCGGCGGGCATTGCGGATTCCTGTTGTGATGAGGATGGCGGCAACGGCGGTGAAGACGGTTGGGTAGATGGGTGCGGGTAGGGCTGGGAGGAGTTGGGCGACGATGAGCACGATCGCGGCGACGAGGAGTAGAACTCCGATGTTGATTCCGAGGAGCCGGGCTCGTTCGCGTGCGGCTGTGCGGTTGGGTCCGGAGTTCGGGGCGGTCACGTTGAGTAAGTATTCAGCATGTGGCTGCGTGGAAGTTTGAGGTTTCATCTTTTTGTGATGTGGAGTGGTGTATGGGTGGGGTCAACGATTTCGGTGGCAGGTGGTGGGGGTGGTGGGGTGCCGTGGTCTCCCCAGGTGTTGGTGTCGAAGCGTTCTCGGTCGTGGGGGTCTAGGAGAGCGCTCATGTCGGGTCCGCTGGGGATGATTTGGGTGGGGTTGATGTCGGTGTGGACGCCGTAGTAGTGCTGTTTGATGTGCAGGAGGTCGTTGGTGTCGCCAAATCCGGGGGTTTGGAATAGGTCTTTGAGGTAGTTCCAGAGGTTGTGCATGGTGGAGAGGGGTTGGCGGTTGCATTTGAAGTGGCCGTGGTAGGCCAGGTCGAATCGGATGAGGGTGGGGTAGAGGCGTAGGTCGGCTTCGGTTATCTGGGGGCCCATGAGGTAGCGGGTGGTGGCGAGGCGTTCTTCGAGGGTGTCTAGGGCTGTCCAGAGTCGGTTGTAGGCGGCTTCGTATTGTTCTTGGCTGCCTGCAAATCCGGCGCGGTATACGCCGTTGTTGATTTCTGTGTAGATGTATTTGATGAGTTGGTCGAGTTCGTGTTGTTGGTGGTGGGGGTAGAGGTTAGGTGAGCCTTCGCGGTGGAGGTGGCGCCATTCTTCGCCGAGGTCGAGGGTGATTTGGTTGTAGTCGTTGGTGACGACGGCGCCGTTGTGGGTGTCGACGATGGCGGGGACGGTGATTCCGCGTGGGTAGTTGGGGTGGCGTTTTTCGTAGGCGTCTTTGAGATGGTGGATGCCCAGGATGGGGTCTTTGCCTTCGGGGTCGAGGTCGAAGGTCCAGCTGTGTTTGTCGTGGGTGGGGCCGGCGATCCCCATGCTGAGGACGTTTTCGAGTCCGTAGATGCGTCGGGCGATCATGGTGCGGTTGGCCCAGGGGCAGGCTCTGGAGACGATGAGGCGGTAGCGGTGTGGTTCGACGGGGTATCCGTCGCGGCCGTCGCGGGTGATGCGGGTGGTGATGTATCGGGTGTCGCGCTCGTAGGGTTTTCCTGCGGTGACGTAGCTTCCTTGGTTGGTGTTTTCCATGGGGTGTCCTTGGTGGTTGGGGTGGGTTCCATCTCATTTTAGTTGAAACTGCAACTATTGAGGTGGGGTGCTTTAGGAAAACAATCGGCACCCTGTTGGCAGCAAAGAAGCGCCAGGCACAGTGAAATTGGGGCTCTATCGGATGCGGTTGCCACTGCGACCGCGGAGGCGATCAAGTTCGCGGCGTTCGCGTTTGGTGGGACGTCCCGCGCCGGGTTCCCGGACAGCTACTGCAGCGGGGCGGAATTGGCGTGGGGGCGCGGGCGGGGAAGTATCAATGACTGCTTCGGCAGCTACTGGCGCACCGACGCGTTTATTGAGCAGCTGCACGGCCTGCAGAATGCGCGTGCCTTCAATCTTACGAACTTCGACTTTGCTGCCGATTTTGACGTTGGAGGATGGTTTGGCTTTGTTTCCATCAATGGTGACTCGCCCGTTTTTGCAGGCGCTGGCTGCGAGTGAACGTGTTTTATAGACGCGGACAGCCCATAGCCACACGTCAATCCGTACTGTGCTGTTCTCCGCCATCGGTTTAGCGTATCGGGACAGCATGGCGGGGCGGAGGGTTGCTCGCTGTGGGCGTTGATCGGCTTAGACGAGGTAGGAAGTCGAATGAGTATTGGGGTTATCCCTGATGGCTTGCGGGATTTCAGGGATGTGTGGGAAGGATTTCGTCTTTTCGATGTGACTCCGGTGCGCGGCGGAGATGTGGCGAGGTCTTTTCGGGCTCAGACTCCCGATGGTGCTGTGTTTATCAAGGTATTGCCAGATCCGGTGCCGGGGATGTTTGAGCATGAAGCATTGGGACTACAGGCATTGCGAGAGCATGCTCCGGCATCTTTGAATGTGCCGCGGGTGCTGTCTTCATCGCGGCGGGGGTTGGTGTTGGAGTGGGTTGATGAAGGTGAGCGCGGGTCGGCAGTGATTGAGGAGGAGTTTGGTCGAGGATTGGCGGGGCTGCATGGTTCGTCGAATGAGTTTTTTGGTGGGGTCAGTGACGATACTCGGGGGGTTTTAGGGACGGTCGGCCTGGATGAGCGCCCCTGTGACCGGTGGTCGGAGTTTTTCGCAGAACGCAGGCTGGTGCCTTTGACGGAGCAGGCAGTAGCGGTAGGCAGGTTAGATCCACGTGCGCGGGGCTTGGTGGAGCGGTTGGCACAAAGGGCAGATGAATTATGTGGGGCTGTGGAGCCGCCTGCTTTATTGCATGGGGATTTATGGGCGGGGAATCGTCTTGTTGATGTGAATGGCAGGAATTGGTTGGTGGATCCGGCTGTTTTTTGGGGGCACCGAGAGTACGACGTGGCGATGATGATGTTGTTTGGTGGGTTTGGTTCGCGGGCTTTTGCTGCTTATGAAGAAGTTGCGCCATTAGCGGACGGTTGGAAGTCGCGCGTGCGGTGGTATCAGCTTCCTCCTTTGTTGGTACACACCATCATGTTTGGGGGTTCATACGGGAATGAAGCTTTAGCTGCGATGGGTGCATATTTGTGAGCGTCACGCGTTGGGCCGCTACAGACAGTCGACCAGGACGGTTTTTCAGGGCAACTGTGCTGGATGCGGAATGATCCCGTAAGTCTGTTCTATCCACATACCTTCTCCACATTGTGGACGAACTGTTTTATCCGGTGAACACGCAGGTCAAGCCCTCTATTTTCACCGCATTGAGGGCGCTCAATTTCGAAGATCGTGGGTCTTTTTGTTGAGGTAATCGAGTTTTTCTCACCGTGTATGGACAAGTTTTCTGCCGGGAGGTGTCTCCTGTATTCATCGTGGATGAAATACAAGAGAGTCTTCTCTTAGCTGAACAGATCAGGCGCGTCGTAGCTGGCTTATACGGCGTGGGCCGCTGCCAGCAACTACCTTTGTTTTGTGCGTATCTCGACTACAGCCCTTGTCGTGTCCTTGGCCGCATTGACCCTCACGGCGTGCGGCTCGTCGTCTAACAATGCCGGAGCAGATTCATCCTCCCAGAGCGCCTCAGCGTCGCAACCAGCCAGTGCTGCTCCTACGGGAAAGGTGGAATGTCCTCCTGCCGATGGCGCAGAGAAGCGGACTACCCAGTTCCCTGGGCCAGCGCCGCAATGCATCGATGACAAAAAGACGTATACCGCGACGGTGAAAACTGACGTAGGTGAGTTCGATGTACTGCTGGATCAGAAGAAAGCACCAAAAACGGTGAATAACTTCGTGTTCCTCGCACGGAACAAGTACTACGACACCACGCCTTTCCACCGCGTAATCAAAGACTTCATGATCCAAGGTGGTGACCATGAAGGAACTGGTCGAGGTGGCCCCGGGTACCGAATTGAAGATGAGTTCCCGCAGCAAGGCGAGTACAAAGTTGGCTCGATTGCGATGGCAAATACAGGCGAGCCCAACTCTGGCGGGAGCCAGTTCTTTGTGGTGACTGGTGAGGCAGGCGTGGGTCTGCCTCCGAATTACTCCCTGTTTGGTCAGGTCACTAAGGGAATGGACGTCGTGAAGAAAATCGAGGCAGACGGCGGTGAGGCTGGCGACCAGGCTGGTGTACCGAGCAAGGTGCACAAGGTAGAGAAGGTCACTATCACTGAGAAGTAACGCCTCCCGCATGAGGGAGAACTGACCGTCGGCGACATGTGTCGCCGACGGTCTCGTCATGTAGAGCGCTTGCCGGATTGTTATATGTAGGTGTGGTAGGCGCAGCTGACCTGGCGCTTATAGGCGCATTCAAGGTAGGGGTTGCGCAGAATGGCTGCGACGACGATGGCTGAAGCCCACAGGGCTAGGAGCGCTGTGCTTTGTTTTCCACGTGCTGTTGGAGGCCAAAGCAGCACCGCGGCCGCGCCTAGCAGGTATGCGGCGGCGATGATCCACCAGCTTTTCTGACGAGCACGGAATGCGATCCAGGCGAACCCTGACCAGGCGATGAGGCCTGCGCCGAGCAGGATGGGCAGCATCCATACACTGTGTCGGGCTCGCCAGATGGTGTCGTGACGGGGGTCGAGCATCTGTCTTTCTGGGTTTGGGTGCTTAGTGAGTTGGTGGTCTGCACGACACGGCTCCTCGAACGCACCGTGCAGACCACCGCATGGTTCACCTCGCACCTCCAGTTACGAGGTGAACCAGTACCGCGCGTGCCTACTTAGTCCTCTTTATTGAGGTCTGCTTCGACGCGGCGGTGGGCTTCCCAAATTTCTTCGGGCAGGTTGGGGAATTGTTCGAGGTGCTCGGCACGGAAGCCCATCTCTTGCTTCCAGCGAGGCACGTCGATGGAAAGGATGCGGTCGAGGTCTTCCTGGGGAATGTCAAGTCCTTCCAGGTTGAGCTCATCTTGGGTGGGGAGGACCCCGACGGCGGTTTTACGGCCTTTGGCCTTACCTGCTTTGAGGTCCATTAGCCACAACAGTGCGCGCAGGTTTTCGCGGAATCCGGGCCAGAGGTAGTGGCCGTCTTCAGGGTCACGGGCAAACCAGTTGACGTGGGCGAATAGCGGTTTGTCTGTGGCTCGACCGATGACGTCGAGGTAGTGGCGGGCGTAGTCACCTTCGGAGTAAGACATGAAGGGTCGGTTGGACATGGGGTCGTAGCGCAGTTGTCCGTCGACACCTTCGGCGGCGAAGGTGGCTTCGGCTCCGAGGGTGAGGCCGTCGTAGACGCCTTCGGCCAGATCGGTGATGGCGCGAATGAGGGGTTCGCGGTCACGGGTACGGCCGCCGAAAATGATGGCGTCGATTTCAACGCCGACGGGGTCGTTGTAGTCAGGCGCAACGTTGGGAACGTTGGCTAGGGTGCTGGTGAAGCGGCTGTTTGGGTGGGCCCAGGGTTCGTCTTTTTCGGCCTCGCTGCGTTCGGCGATGGCCTGGCCTTTCCAGTCGTACCAGCCGTCGAGGTCGGCTGGCGGGGTTGGGGTGCGGCCTTCCCACCAGACTTCGTGAGTTTTGGTGTTGTAGGCAATGTTTGTGAAGATCGCGCCGCTGCCTTCTTGGACGGCTGCGATGGCGGTGGGGTTGGTTTTTTCGTTGGTGTCTTTTGCGACACCGAAGACACCGTTTTCGGGGTTGAGGCCCATGAGTTTGCCGCTCTTTTCGTCAACCCAGAGCCAGGCAATGTCGTCGCCGTAGAACTTGACGCTGTAGCGGTCGCCGAGTGCATCTGGCGGCAATGTCATGGCGAGGTTGGTTTTGCCAGATGCGCTGGGGAATCCACCGGTGATGTGGTACTTCTTGCCGGTTTCTTTGTCTTCAATTCCTAGGAGGAGGTACTGCTCGCCAAGGAATTTTTTGCTGGCCCAGCCGTCGTAGGCGGCTTGGCGTAGGCCGTGGGCGATTTTTCCCAGGAGGGCGTTGCCGCCATAGGAGGATCCGAAGTGCAGGATGAGTCGTTCGTCGGCGACGGTGACGAAGTATCGCTTGTCTTCTGGGGTTCCTTGGCCGAGGTTTTCCAGGTCGCCGGTGACATGAACGGCGCGGACGAAGGTGTCGGGGTCTTCGAGGTTGTTGATGAGGTCAACGCCGACACGGGCCATGCGGATCATGTGGAGTACGACTGCACGGTTGTCGGTGAGTTCGACTCCGGCGGCGTATTTTTCCAGGGGTGATCCGGGCTGTGCCATGAGGTAGGGGATCACGTACATGGTTTTGCCTTCGCTCGCACCGCGCATGAGGTTTTCGAGCAGTGGCTTCATTTCACTGGAGTGACGCCAGTTGTTGTAGACGCCTTTATCTTTTTCATCGGCAGTGGCAACGATGGTGCGTGATTCTGATCGGGCGGTGTCTTTGGAGTAGCTGCGTGAGTAGTAACGCCCTTGGCCTGCGGGTTGAAGTTCGCCGGCGTCGAGTGCTTCTTGGATGAGGCGGGCATCGTCGGATGCGCTGACCACTTCGACGTTTTTCGCTCCGGTAATTTCTGCCCAGTGACTGACGAATTCGCGCACGGACGCGTTCGTCAATCCGGCCTTGTCCATCGCTGCAACTACATCAACCACGTTGTCGACCGTCCTCAGTTTGCGTCGTTAGGTATCGCGGCTACGGTGCCGCTTGCTTACACGGTACGCATGTATGCGTTTTCATAGCTCACTGAGCAGTGTCGTCTTATTATTTGACACAAGTTTGTCCGAGATTGGTTTTTTGTATGTGTATGCCTGGTGCCATTCGGCCACGTCATCACGGCTAGGTGCCCTGCGGCATGGGATGGTCGGAGATGTACTGCGTCTCTGCGGCGGGTGTCCTGTCGTGGAGTTTTGCCGTTACCCCCAAACTGCAAGGAGCTAGCCATGCCGGATAAACCTGACCTGTGTGACGAGGGCGAGCGCCACGACGCAAACATCGCCACCCAATTTGAGCTCAACCAGGCGTTTATTGACGAGGTGGGGGTCGAGAAAGCTGAGCAGCTTCGAAGTATGCTCACCAAGCTGACTGCCGCTGGTTTCACCTCCACGGATGCAGCGGAAAAAGAGCTGCGCTCGCGCTTGTCTGTGTTGGGTATTGAGGTTTCTGATCCGGAAGTGACGGCGTTCGCGGATCAGATTGTGCGGTCGGTGGGGCCGGTGAGTGTTTTCGATGATGGGTCCACTCCCCCGCATCAGTGAGTGGGTCCGCGTGGCAAGGCTGTTGGTGTGACGTTGTGGTCTTGCCACGCGGACATGTTTGTTAGGAGAGGCTGTCGCGTAGCGAGGCGAGCCACATGGCAACGGCAACAGCGCCGGGGTCGGTGTAGCCGCGTCCTCGTTCACCGACGTAGCTGGCCCGGCCTTTGCGGGAGACGCCTTCTTCTGTGGAGGCAGCGCCTTCTTCAGCTGCGTTGACGACATCGTTCCAGGTGCGTTTTTCGCATGCAGCGGTGGCTGCGGGCAGGAGGGCGTCAACCATGGTTCCGTCGCCGAGTTTGGCTCCTCCCAGTTCACACATGGCGTGTACGCCTGCGGAGAATGCTTCAGGCCAGGGGGTTCCTTGGTCGAGGGCTTCGGCTGCGCGTAGGAACATGATGGCGTAGAGCGGTCCGGAGGTTCCGCCGACGTCACGTCGGGCTATGTGGCAAAGGCGGCGGAGTTGGTCTGCTCCGCTGCCTTTTCCTGGGTTTTTTTGCCAGGCTGCGGCTCCGCGGGCGAGGGTGGAGCCGAGGTCTCCGTCTCCTACGTTGCGGTCGGCGTGGTCGAGTTTTTCGCGGTTGTCCAGGAGCATCGCGCAAGCGGTGTCGATGGCGTTGTGGATTCGTTCGTCGGTGTTGTTTTCGCAGTGGTCGCTGGTGGGGTCTTCGGGTGCTTCGATCCAGGTAATGCGGGCGTTGTGGGGTCCGGCTCCTGGCCAGGCGATGGAGGTTGTGGGGGCGTCGAGGTGGGTGAGGAGTTCCTCGTCGATGGCTAGGAGGGTGACGGAGATGCCGATCATGTTGATGCTTGTCATGACGGGTCCGGCCCAGATGCGGGTGAGGTCGAGGTCGAGGTTGTTGATGGCTTTGGCGGCGGCACGGGTAGCGATGTCGAGTTCGAGGGCGGATGTGGCGCCTGCTGAGCCGATGAGGGCTACGACTTTTTGCCCGGGAGCGTAGCCGCGGTCAGCGGCGATGCGCGTAACGAGGGTTTTAACGAGTTCGTCTGCGTTGGTGAGTTTTTCGCGACTGACGCCGGGTTCTCCGTGGATTCCTAGTCCGAGTTCAACTTCGCCGGTGGGCAGGTCGAATCCGGCGTCGGTGGCGCCGGGGACGGTGGCGCCGGTGAGGGCGACGCCCATGGTTCCTACAGATTCGGCGACGCGTCGCGCGGTGGCGGCAACCTCGTTGAGGGGTGCGCCTGCGGCGGCGAGGGCTCCTGCGATTTTGTGGACAAGCACGGTGCCGGCCAGGCCGCGGCGGCCTGCGTTGTCTGCGGAGGTGGCGAGGGCGACGTCATCGGCGACGGTGACGACTTCGATTTTGAGGCCTTCGCTTCGGGCGACTTCGGCGGCCATACCGAAGTTGAGGCGGTCGCCGGTGTAGTTCTTGACGACAAGGAGTGCGCCTGCCTCGCCGGTGACGGCGCGGATGCCATCGAGGATGGCGTCAACGCTGGGGGATGCGAAGATTCCTCCGGCGATGGCGGCGGTGAGCATTCCGTCGGCGACGTATCCGGCGTGGGCGGGTTCGTGGCCGGCGCCGCCGCCGGAGATGATGGCGACAGGTACTTGGTCGCGGCGTCCTTGGGCGATGGCGTGGGCGGTGGCGGCGTGTACGGCGATGGTGCGGTCTTTGAGCAGGGCTAGTCCTGGCTGGGTGAGCGCGACTCCTTCCAACAGTTCGGGAACCACGTCTGCGGGGTTGTTGATTAGAGAAGTCATTTGCACAGGCAAGCACATTCGTTGGCTGTTGTGTTGGGGGTGTGCGCGTGTGGGGGGCGTTGTGGTGATTGGGGTTTGACTCCCACGTTGGAGGGCCCACATGGCGGGAAGGTGAAAAGATCACGGCCATGTTTGGTGTTGGTTTTGTGATGGGGCCGGTGTCCTGAAGTGACGTATGTGCAGCGTTTGGTGGGTAAGCGGGCGTGGAGTGTCATTGTGGTGGCGGTTGTGGTGGTTGGGATTGGGTTGTCGTTGTTTTCGCATAATCCGCGGGTAGCTGCGGCGTTTGCTGCGTTTCGGCGGGTGGCAGTTGTGGTGGTGCCTGGGATTGAGGATTGGCTTCCGGGTGGGGTGGGTTCGGCGGGGGGTGTGCAGGCGAAGGTTTCTGCTGCGGAGGTGGCGGAGGCTAAGGGTGCGTTGGAGCAGTTGCCTGTGGTGACGCGGCGGCGGGTGGAGGGGTATTCGCGGGAGGTATTTGGGCCTGCGTGGAGTGATAACACGGATGCTGAGTTGGGGCACAACAGTTGTGATACGCGTAATGACGTGTTGGCGCAGCAGTTGCGTGATGTGACGTTTAAGGAGGATGCGCGAGGCTGCACTGTGTTGACGGGTGTTTTGGATGATCCGTATACGGGTAAGACGATTCGGTTCTCTAAGCAGAAGGCTTCGGCGGTGCAGATCGACCATGTTTTTCCGTTGTCTGCCAGCTATGACTTGGGAGCGTCGTCGTGGTCTGCGGCGAAGCGGGCGAAGTTCGCGAATGATCCGGTGTTGAATTTGTTGGCGGCTGATGGTCCGGCGAATGGGTCGAAGGGTGATAAGACGCCGGGTGATTGGATGCCGCCGAATAAGGGGTTTCATTGTGCTTATGCGGTGAAGTTCATCAAGGTGACTAAGGCGTACGGTTTAAAGCTTGATCGGGCGGATAAGCCTGCGTTGGAGAAGGCGTTGCAGTCGTGTTCGTGAAGATTTGTGGGATTACGTCGGTGGTTGATGCCTGTGTGGTGGTGGAGGCGGGGGCTGATGCGGTGGGTGTGGTGATGAGTGAGACAAGCGTGCGTGGGGTGGGTGTGGAGGTGGCTGGTCGGGTGGTGGAGACGGTGGGTGGGCGTGTGTCGACGGTGTTGGTGACGAATGATTTGCCTGTGCGTGTGGCTGTTGATGTTGCGCAGAGATTGGGGTTTTCGGTTTTGCAGTTGCATGGCAGTGCATATGGTTTTGAGGATTTCGTGGCAGCGGCGGAGGTTTTTCCGCGGGTGTGGCGGGCGACGTCTTTTTCGCAGGCGGGGGTGTTGGACGCACGGGCTTGGGGGGCGGAGGTGTTGGTGTTGGATGCGCCGCGGCCAGGTGAGGGGCTGGCGTGGGATTGGTCGGTGTTGGGGTCGCAGTGCCCGGTAGGTGAGTGGATGTTGGCGGGTGGTCTGCATCCGGGGAATGTGGCTGAGGCGGTGCGGGTGGTTTCGCCGTGGGGGGTGGATGTGGCCAGTGGTGTGGAGGTTCGTCCGGGTGTGAAGGAGCCGGAGAAGGTATTTGCGTTTGTGGAGGCGGCGAGGTCGATTTAGGGGGTGTGTGGTGGTTGGGGGTGGGTTTCGATGGCGGGGATGGCGATGGGCATGGTGTCGGAGGCGGTGTGCACTGTGTGGTGGAAGCCTTTGTATGCGGCGACGGTGATGCCGACGACGGGGATAGAGAGGAAGAGTCCGATCATTCCGAGGGCGGCGGCGCCGGCGGTGGAGAGGAAGAGGGTGATGACGGGTGGGAAGCGGACGGCGCGTGACATAAGGAGTGGGGAGAGGAGGTTGCTTTCGGTGGCGATGACGATGGTGACCAGGATGAGTGTTTCGAGGCCGAGGTTGATACCGCCAAAGAAGAGGGATATGGCAATGCAGATGGCGCCGGCGATGGTTGATCCGATCATGGGGACGTAGCCAAGGATGAAGGTGACAAGTCCGAGGGGGATTGCGAGAGGGACTCCCAGCCATTCGAGACCGATGCCGATGAGAATGCCGTTGACGAGTCCGGTGAGAGTGGAGGCGAATGTCCACCAGCGGGCGGTGATGGTGGCTTCGTGGAGGGCGTTGCGGGCTGCGTTTTGGTAGCGGGGTGGGGCGATGTGGGTGATGGCGTTGGTGAGTTGTTCGGCGCCGATGAGGGTAAAGACGGTGGCGGCCAGGGCGAGGGCGGTGATGGATGCTGTGGCGGTGGCGATGTTGAGGCTGGTGATTGCGGCTCCGCTGAGGCTGGTGATGAGTTGGTCTGTTCGGGAGGCGACTTGGTTTTGGAGGTTGTCGACTGTGTGTTGGGGTAGGACCCAGCCTTGTTTGATGAGCCATTTGTTGGTGGCTTCGACGCTGCCGACGGCGGCGGTGGAGATGGTGGGGGCGGCGTTGATGAGTTGGATGATGGTGGCCCAGAGGAGTCCGGCAACGAGCAGTCCTGTGGTGAGAACGACGAGAATGGCAGCGACGGGGCGGCTGAGGGGGCGGCTGAGGGGCTTGGTGACGGGCCAGAGGAGGGAGGCCAGGACGAAGGCGAGGAATGCTGCGATGGTGACGATGTAGATGTGAACGGCGATCCAGATGATGAGCAGGAGCGCGGCGACGGTGACGAGGAAGCGGGTTGCTAGGACGGCTTCGGTGCGTAGTAGTTGACTGCGGTGGCGGGGGGTGGGTGTTGCGGGGGGCACAGTTCCAGTATTGGTGCTGTTTGGGGTGCTGTTGGGTTACGGCGCGGGGTTTTTCGTTTGGATGTCGGGGACGGTTATGAACGTCCGGATGACCTGTCTTTGACAAGGCCCCTTTATCATTTATGAAGGATGTGGCGCATCCTGCCACATGTGATTTTGCCGACAATGCCGTTGGTGGGTTGTACGGGTCGGGCTCGTTCACTGCGGTGTCGCGGGTTGTGGTTCGTGTGCTTGGCCAGGCGGACAGGAGATTGCAATGAAGCTGGGTTTGATCGGGTTGGGAAAAATGGGTGGCAATATGCGGGAGCGTCTTCGCCGTGCTGGCCATGAGGTAGTCGGTTTTGACACAAATCCGCAGATCGCTGATGTGTCGTCGGTGGAGGAGATGATTGCTGAGCTTCCGTCTCCTCGGGTGGTGTGGGTGATGGTTCCTGATGCTGTGACGGGTCAGGTTATTGAGGAGGTTGCGGGGTTTTTGTCCTCGGGTGATCTGGTGATTGATGGGGGTAATTCACCTTGGTACAACGATGAGGCGCATGCGGCGTTGTTGGCGCAGAAGGGTGCGCATTTTGTGGATTGTGGTGTTTCGGGTGGTGTGTGGGGTTTGCAGAACGGTTATGCGTTGATGGTGGGTGGGCCGGATGAGGCGGTGGCGTTGGCTCAGCCGATTTTTGATGCGTTGCGCCCGCAGGGTGAGTTTGGGTTTGTGCATGCTGGTGGGCATGGTGCAGGGCATTTCGCGAAGATGGTGCATAACGGCATTGAGTATGGGTTGATGCAGGCGTATGCCGAGGGTTGGGAGTTGCTGGAGAAGGCTCCGCAGGTGGTGAATGTTCCTGAGGTTTTCAAGAGTTGGCGTGAGGGAACGGTTATTCGTTCGTGGTTGCTTGATTTGATGGATAACGCTATGGATGCGGATCCGCATTTGGACAAGATTGAGGGGTATGCGGCGGATTCGGGTGAGGGGCGTTGGACGGTGAATGCTGCGGTGGATTTGGGTGTTCCGGTTCCGACTATTTCGGCGGCGTTGTTTGCGCGGTTTGTGTCGCAGCAGAAGGATAGTCCGGCGATGAAGATGGTTGCGGCTATGCGTAAACAGTTTGGTGGGCATGCCACGAAGGAAGAGGCTGACGGCTGAGTTTGGGGTGATGTGTCAGCGGCCCGCCACGTTGTTGTGGCGGGCCGCTGGTGTTTGGGGGGTTGGTTATGTGGGGTTGTTGTTTGTGGTGGGGGTAGGGACGTCGTTTTTGAGTGCTACGGAGCGAATCCAGGTGTAGGCGGCGACGATGATGATGGCGAAGAGGGCGACGCCGATGATGTCTGCGACGGGTTCGAAGCTCTTGGGAAGGATGGCTAGTGCATCTTCATTGTTGGTGGTGGCGACGATTCCGGCGAAGAGAACTCCGAAGAGGGATTCTCCGACGATGAGGCCGGTTGCCATGAGGACGCCGAGTCGTTTGGCGCTTTCGGGGTTTCCTCGGCGTTCGGCCCAGCGGTCGTAGATCATTCCCAGGAGTGCACCGATGGGGATCATGAGGGTGAGGCTGATGGGTAGGTACATGCCCATGCCTGTGGCAAGTGGCGGTAGTGAGAGACGGTTTTTGCTGGTAGCGCGGAGTGTTTCGTCAATGATGACGACTGCAACGCCTAGCGCGGCTCCCAGTCCGATGTGTCCCCAGTTGAGGTCTCCACCGAGGACGCCTTTGGCGAGGGTGGAGATGAGGGAGGCTTGGGGGGCGGCTAGGGCGTCTGGTCCGGCTCCGGGGGCTCCGACGAATCCGAAGCTGGTGTTCATGATGTGGAGGATGGGCGGGATGACTAGGGAGCCGAAGGCGACGCCGATGATGAGGGCGACTTGTTGTTTCCAGGGGGTGGCTCCAACGAGTTGTCCTGTTTTGAGGTCTTGGAGGTTGTCGTTGGAGATGGTGGCGACGCCGAAGACGATGGCAGTGGTGAAGAGGGTGTAGCCGACGAGGGCTGCGGTGGTGTCTCCGGTGCCTGCGCCGTGGACGGTTTTGATGAGTAAGGCGATGGCGATGGCGACGATGATGCCTACGCCGGAGATGGGTGAGTTGGATGCGCCGATGAGGCCGGCCATGTAGCCGCAGACGGAGGCGACGAAGAGTCCGATGATGAGGATGAAGAGGATGGAGGTGATGATTAGGCCGGTTGCGTTGTCTTGGAGGGGGGTGCCGCGGGTGAAGAGCCACAGGATCGCGCCGATGGGGAGCATGGAGGCCATGGTGACGGTGGCGACGAGTTTGATGGGGATGTCGCGTTCGGTCAGGGGTAGTTCTTCGCCGAGTGCGCGGGCGTTGCTGGCTGCGAGGGCTCCTGTGATTCCTTTGATGATGGGGCCGATGATTTTCAGGAGGGTCCATAGGGCGGCGACGGCCATGGCGCCGGCGCCAATCATGCGGACGTCGTTTTTGAAGACGTGTTGAAGGGTGTCGGCGAGGGGCTCGTTGCCTGCGTTGGCGATGGCTTCGGGGCTCAGGATTGGTAGGAGGATGCCGTGGGAGGTGATGAGCCCGATGATCATGGCGATGCCGACGGTGATGCCGACGAGGTGGCCGACGCCGATGAGGGCCAGGGAGAGGCTGCTTCCGATGATGGTGCCGCCTGATCCGATGCGGATGGTGCGGGAGATGGATTCGGAGACGAGGCGGAGTTTGCCGAGGAGGATGTACCCCATGGCGGAGAGTGCGCCGGCGCTGATGACGGTGAGTCCGCGTTGGTTTTCTTGGGCTCCGGAGGCGGTGTCGCCGACGCGGAGCACTTCTGCTGCTGCGACGCCTTCGGGGTAGGGCAGGTCGGAGCCTGTGACGAGGGCGCGTCGTAGGGGGATGGAGTACATGACGCCGAGTACTCCGCCGAAGAAGCAGACTGCGGCGGTTGTCCAGTAGGGGAAGCCGGACCAGTAACCGAGCATGACGAGGCCGGGTAGGACGAAGATGATGGCGGAGAGGGTTCCTGCGGCGGAGGCGATGGTCTGGACGATGTTGTTTTCGGTGACGGTGTGGTCAGCGAAGTAGCGCAGGATCGCCATGGAGATGACTGCGGCGGGGATTGAGGTGGCGAAGGTAAGGCCGACTTTGAGTCCGAGGTAGACGTTGGCGGCGGTGAAGACGAGGGTGATGATGCCGCCGATGATGATGCCGCGGAGGGTGAGCTCTTTGGCCGTGGGGCCTGTTGTTGGTGTGTGGGTGGTCACGTGGGTGGCCTTCCTGGTGTGTGGCCTGTTGCTGCTTGTTACGTATCGCTGTCCTGGTTTGTGACGGGTTGTCTTTTGGGTCTGCGATTCGGGAGTTCACTGTACTTGTGCTGGGGTGGTGGGTTGATGTTTGGGGACATGGGCCAGGCGGGCCGCGGCTGTGGGGTGGGGTGGGGGCGGCCCGCCTGGTTGGGTGGTTTTTAGGCGCCGATGTTCATGTCGTCGGGGTCTGGGCCGGAGCGTTTTCCTTGGTCGAGGGCGTTGATGGCGTTCATTTGTTCGTTGTTGAGTTCGAAGCTGAAGAGGTCGAAGTTGGTTTCGATGCGGGTGGTTTTGACGGATCGGGGGATGACGATGGATCCGATTTGGAGGTGCCAGCGCAGGATGATTTGGCCGGGGGTGACGTTGTGTGCTTGGGCGATGGAGGTGATAGTGGGGTCGTCGATGATGTTGAGGCGTGCGCCTAGGGGGGACCAGTCTTCGGTGATGATGTCGTGGGCGTCGTGGTAGGCGCGCATGGGGTTTTGCGTGAGGTAGGGGTGGAGTTCGATTTGGTTGATGGCGGGTAGTTCTCCGGTTTCCTCGGCGAGGCGTTGGAGGTGGTGTTCTTTGAAGTTGCATACGCCGATGGCGCGGGTTTTTCCGCTGTCGCGTAGTTCGATGAGGGTTTTCCAGGTGTCGACGTAGGCGTCTTTGGCGGGGGTGGGCCAGTGGATGAGGTAGAGGTCGACGTAGTCGGTGTCGAGTTTGCGGAGGGATTCTTCGAGGGCTTTTTTGGTGGTGTGGGTGCCTTGGGCGTCGTTCCAGACTTTGGTGGTGAGGAAGATTTGGTCGCGGGGTATGGGGGTTTGGCGTAGTGCGCGCCCGACTGCTTCTTCGTTGCCATAGATGGCGGCAGTGTCGATGCTGCGGTAGCCGGTGTTGAGGGCGTGCAGGACGCAGTCTGTGGCGTCTTGGTTGGGGACTTCCCAGGTGCCGTAGCCGAGTTGGGGCATGGGGATGGTGGTGTTGCCGGCTCGGAGGTTTTTGGTGGGGGTGGGGTTTGTCATGTTTCTTGTCTACTCCCAGTGGCGGCGTTTTGGGGGGAGGGTTGGGGTGTGGTGGGGATGGTTTTTGGGTGGGGGTGGGGTTAGTGGGTGTTGGTTGGGGTGAGGGGCAGGGCACGTTTGTGTGCGGTGCGGGTGTACCAGTTGGTGATAGTGGTTTCGGCGTGGGGGGGGATGGTGTGGCCTTCGAGGTAGTCGTCGATGTGGTCGTAGGTGACGCCGAGTGCGGTTTCGTCTGGGTTGAGGGGTTTGTCTGTTTCGAGGTCGGCGGTGGGGATTTTGTTGATGATGTGTTCGGGTGCGCCGAGGTGGTGGGCGATTTGTCGGACGCGGCGTTTGGGTAGGCCGGCGAGGGGGGTGAGGTCGCAGGCTCCGTCGCCGTGTTTGGTGTAGAAGCCGACGAGTGCTTCGGCGGCGTGGTCGGTGCCGATGACGAGCATGTTGTGGGCTGCGGCGATGGTGTATTGGGCGATCATGCGTTGGCGGGCTTTGATGTTGCCGCGGATGAAGTGGGGGTTGGTGAGTTGGGTCATTCCGGCGTGGGTGCAGGTGTTCCACATGGCGTCGGTGGCGGGGGCGATGTCGACGGTGAGGGTTTGGTCGGGGTTGATGAAGGTGAGGGCATCTTGGGCGTCTGGTTCGTCGGCTTGGGTGTTGTAGGGCAGTCGCATGGCGATGAAGGTGGCGTCTGTGCCGGTGTTGCGGGTGCGTTCGACGGCGAGTTGGCATAGGCGTCCGGCGAGGGTGGAGTCGATTCCGCCGCTGATTCCTAGGACGTATCCGCGTGCTTGGGTGTGTTGAAGGTAGTTGGTGAGGAATGTGATGCGTTTTTCGGCTTGTTCGGCGGGGTCAAATGTTGCTGGGTTGGTTACGTGGAGTTCGTTGATGATGTGTTGTTGGAGTTCTTTGTTTTTCATGTTTTTTATTTCTGGTTGGTGGTGTGGGGTTTTAGTTGTTGGGGTGTATTTCTTTGGGGATGGCGATAGCGCGTTTGAGGATTTTTCCGGTGCTTCCTTTGGGGATTTCTGTGGTGAACCAGATGTGGCGAGGGACTTTGAAGGGGGCTAGGTGTTTGCGTACGTGGTCGCGGAGTTCTTGTTCGTTGGTGGTGATGTTGTCGTGGGTGGTGATGGCGGCGATGATTGCTTCGCCGCGTGTGGGGTCGGGGATGCCTAGGACGGCGCATTCGGCAACGGCGGGGTGGGTGTAGAGGGTGTCTTCGATTTCGCGGGGATAGACGTTTTCGCCGCCGACGATGATGAGGTCTTTGCGGCGGTCGACTATTTCGACGTATCCATCGTGGTTGATGCGGGCGATGTCTCCGGTGCGGAGGGTGCCGTTGTGGAGGGTTTCGTTGGTGGCTTGTGGGTCGTTCCAGTAGCCGCGCATGACTGCATGCCCGTGGACTGTGAGTTCGCCGGCGTGGCCGGTGGGTAGTGTTTCGCCGGTTTCGGGGTTGATGATGTTGATGGTGATTCCGGGTAGTGGGGTTCCGACGCTTCCGGGGCGGTTGTGTGTGCCTTGGTTGAGTAGGACGACGGGTGAGGTTTCGGAGAGTCCGTAGCCTTCGATGATGGGGAATCCGAGGGTGTGAGTGAGGCGGTCGTGGAGTTCGGGGGCTAGGGGTGCGCCGCCGCTGATTCCCCATTTGATGGTGTTGAGGTTGTAGGTGTGGTTGGGGTGGTTGTGGACGAAAGCGAGGGCGTTGTACATGGATGGGACTGCGGTGATGCAGGTGATGGCGTGTTTGGTGATGAGGTTGAGGGCTTGGCGGGGGTTGAAGTGGGGTTGGAGGATGGTGTGTGCGCCGGTGGCGAGGACGACGTTGAGGCAGACGGTTTGGCCGAAGGCGTGAAATAGGGGCAAGGAGCCGAGCATGGTGTCGTTGGGGGTGAGTTTGATGATGTCGGCACAGATGGTGGCGTTGGTGACGAGGTTGTTGTGGGTGAGCATCGCGGCTTTGGGTGTGGATGTGGTGCCGGATGTGAAGAGTAGGACTGCGAGGTCGTTTGTGCTGCGGTGGGGGTAGGTGGTGACGGGTTTGGTGGTGTTGAGGTAGGTGGTGGGTGGTTGGCCGGGGGTGATGGTGATGGTGGGGGTTTGTGTGTTGTGGGCGGCTTGGTGGCTATTGGGGGTGTCGGGGCGGGTGATGAGGAGGGCGGGGGTTACGTGGCGTAGTTGTGCTTCGATTTCGGTGGTGTGTAGGGCGGGGTTGAGTGGAACTGCGATGGCTCCTGCGCGGAGGGTTCCGTAGTACCAGTCTGCGAATTCGACGGTGTTTGGGATTGATAGGACGATGCGGTCGTCGGGTTTGATGCCGGCGTTGATGAGGTGTTGTGCGATGGTGTCGGCGCGTTCGCCTAGTTGGGTGTAGGTGAGGGTGGTGGTGTTGTCGCTGAGGGCTGGGCAATCACCGTGTGTCGCGATGGTGTTGGCGAGCATCTCGGTGAGCGTCATGGGTGTTCCCTTCATTGGCGTGGCGCTTCCGGTTCCAGAATGCCGCATTTTATGTGGTTGTTTTGTTGGGAGTGCGGGGGTGCGCTGGGGTGGGATGTGGCGTATTTGGCGTGGGTGGGGTGGTGGTCTGGGTGGCTTTGATGGTGGGGGGTGGGGGATGCTGGTGATCGTATTTGTGTCTTCGTTATGGAGGTTTTGGCAGTGAAGTATGTGCCGAATCGGGTTGTGCTTATTGGTACGGGCGCTGTGGGAATGGCGTATGCGTATGCAGTGGTAAATCAGGGGATCTGTGAAGATCTTGTTTTGATTGATTTGAATGAGACTAAGTCGCGTGCCGATGTGTTGGATTTGAACCATGGCGAAGCGTGGGCCCCGGCGCCGGTACATGTGACTTTTGGTGATTACAGTGCATGTAAAGACGCAGCCATGGTAGTTATTTGTGCTGGTGCGGCGCAGAAGCCTGGTCAGACGCGTCTTGATTTGATTGACACTAATTTGAAGATTTATTCGAGTGTTGTTTCTCAGGTAATGGCTTCTGGGTTTGACGGTATTTTCTTGGTGGCTACGAACCCTGTCGATATTTTAACTTTTGCTACGTATCGTTTTAGTGGCCTGCCTCGTGAGCAGGTTTTGGGGTCGGGTACTACGTTGGATACTGCTCGTTTGCGGTTCCACTTGGGACGTCACTTTGAGGTGTCGACCGCGAATGTACATGCGACGATCATTGGTGAGCACGGCGATTCTGAGTTGCCTGTGTGGAGTTCAGCTTCGGTTGCAGGTCGTTCTTTGAGTCGTCAGTTTAAGAATGATCCACAGTTGAAGTCGGACTTGGATGAAATTTTTGAGCGGACGCGGAAGTCTGCTTACGAGATTATTGATGCGAAGGGTTCGACTAGCTACGGAATTGGCATGTCGTTGGCTCGGGTGACGCGTGCGATTTTGAAGAATGAAAAAGCGACGATGCCTGTGAGTGCAATTCTTGATGGTGAGTATGGGCAGGAAGGCGTGGCTGTTGGTGTGCCTGCCATTTTGTCTCGTGGTGGGGTGAAACACATTGTGGAGTTGGACTTGGATGAGGAAGAGCGCGCCGCTTTCGAACAGAGTGTGAATATTTTGAAGACTCACTACGATGAGGCAACTCACGCAGAATAAAAGAAGAGTTAAGGGGGTGAGGGGTAAAGCATCTGATGCTTTACCCCTCACCCCCTTAACTAGTGTTTTTGGGTATGAGGAAAGGGCCTGGAACAATGTTCCAGGCCCTTTCCATTACATATATTCCGGCGGTGACCTACTCTCCCACACCGTCCCCAGTGCAGTACCATCGGCGCTGAAGGGCTTAGCTACCGGGTTCGGAATGTAACCGGGCGTTTCCCCAACGCTATAACCACCGAAAAACCAACAGAACCAATCAGAAAAACATCCTTCATGATCCCGTAGGGCTGATGCCCCAAGAACCGCACAGTCGACGCGAACAAAACTCTTAAAAGTGTGTATCAAGCCATCGGCCAATTAGTACCAGTCAGCTCCACACATCACTGCGCTTCCACACCTGGCCTATCAACCCACTCGTCTAGTGGGAGCCTCACACCTCGCAAGGAGGCATCGAGATCTCATCTTGAAGCACGCTTCCCGCTTAGATGCTTTCAGCGGTTATCGCTCCCGAACGTAGCCAATCAGCCATGCCCTTGGCAGGACAACTGACACACCAGAGGTTCGTCCATCCCGGTCCTCTCGTACTAGGGACAGCCCTTCTCAAATCTCACACGCGCGCAGAGGATAGGGACCGAACTGTCTCACGACGTTCTAAACCCAGCTCGCGTACCGCTTTAATGGGCGAACAGCCCAACCCTTGGGACCAACTCCAGCCCCAGGATGCGACGAGCCGACATCGAGGTGCCAAACCATGCCGTCGATATGGACTCTTGGGCAAGATCAGCCTGTTATCCCCGGGGTACCTTTTATCCGTTGAGCGACCGCGTATCCACTAACCACGGCCGGATCACTAGTCCCGACTTTCGTCCCTGCTCGACACGTCCGTCTCACAGTCAAGCTCCCTTGTGCACTTACACTCAACACCTGATTACCAACCAGGCTGAGGGAACCTTTGGGCGCCTCCGTTACCTTTTAGGAGGCAACCGCCCCAGTTAAACTACCCACCAGGCACTGTCCCTGAACCAGATCATGGTTCGAAGTTAGACATCCAATACGACCAGAGTGGTATTTCAACAACGACTCCACACACACTAGCGTGCATGCTTCACAGTCTCCCACCTATCCTACACAAGCCGCACCGAACACCAATACCAAGCTATAGTAAAGGTCCCGGGGTCTTTCCGTCCTTCTGCGCGAAACGAGCATCTTTACTCGTATTGCAATTTCGCCGAGCTCATGGTCGAGACAGTAGAGAAGTCGTTACGCCATTCGTGCAGGTCGGAACTTACCCGACAAGGAATTTCGCTACCTTAGGATGGTTATAGTTACCACCGCCGTTTACTGGCGCTTAAGTTCTCAGCTTCACCCCGAAAGGCTAACCGGTCCCCTTAACGTTCCAGCACCGGGCAGGCGTCAGTCCGTATACATCCACTTACATGTTCGCACGGACCTGTGTTTTTAGTAAACAGTCGCTTCTCCCTGGTCTCTGCGGCCATCACCCCTAGACAGAAAAGTCTTCAGGGCTCCGGCCCCCCTTCTCCCAAAGTTACGGGGGCATTTTGCCGAATTCCTTAACCATGATTCACTCGATCGCCTCGGTATACTCTACCAAACCACCTGAGTCGGTTTAGGGTACGGGCGGCTCACACCTCGCTAGAAGTTTTTCTAGGCAGCATAGGATCACCCTACTTCCCCCAAAAGGGGTCATCATCACACCTCAGGACACACCGGGCGGATTTACCTACCCGGCACCTCACATGCTTGAACGTGGACAACCATCGCCACGCGGAGGCTACCTTCCTGCGTCACTCCATCGCTTACCTACTACCAAATTGGATCACGCACTCAACCCGCAAACAACCCCGAAGGGCCATAAGCAAGCATCACACGCTTAGCATCAAAGGCCTCAGTATTGGCGGTGTTTCGCCGGTACGGGAATATCAACCCGTTATCCATCGACTACGCCTGTCGGCCTCGCCTTAGGCCCCGACTTACCCAGGGCAGATTAGCTTGACCCTGGAACCCTTGGTTATTCGGCGGACGGGTTTCTCACCCGTCATTCGCTACTCATGCCTGCATTCTCACTCGTGTAGCATCCACCACTGGATCACTCCGCAGCTTCACACGCTACACGACGCTCCCCTACCCAACTTTCGTTGCCACAGCTTCGGTGGTGTACTTGAGCCCCGCTACATTGTCGGCGCGGAATCACTTGACCAGTGAGCTATTACGCACTCTTTCAAGGATGGCTGCTTCTAAGCCAACCTCCTGGTTGTCACTGCAACTCCACATCCTTTTCCACTTAGCACACGCTTAGGGACCTTAGCTGATGATCTGGGCTGTTTCCCTCTCGACTACGAAGCTTATCCCCCGCAGTCTCACTGCCACGCTTCACTTACCGGCATTCGGAGTTTGGCTAACGTCAGTAACCTGGTAAGGCCCATCAGCTATCCAGTAGCTCTACCTCCGGCAAGAAACACGTGACGCTGCACCTAAATGCATTTCGGGGAGAACCAGCTATCACGGAGTTTGATTGGCCTTTCACCCCTACCCACAGCTCATCCCCTCAGTTTTCAACCTAAGTGGGTTCGGTCCTCCACGACGTCTTACCGTCGCTTCAACCTGGCCATGGGTAGATCACTCCGCTTCGGGTCTAGACCCCGCGACTCAAACGCCCTATTCAGACTCGCTTTCGCTACGGCTACCCCACACGGGTTAACCTCGCCACGAAGCACTAACTCGCAGGCTCATTCTTCAAAAGGCACGCTGTCACCCCACAAAGAGGCTCCAACGGATTGTAGGCACACGGTTTCAGGTACTATTTCACTCCCCTCCCGGGGTACTTTTCACCTTTCCCTCACGGTACTAGTCCGCTATCGGTCACCAGGTAATATTTAGGCTTATCGGGTGGTCCCGACAGATTCACACAGGATTTCACGGGCCCCGTGCTACTCGGGAAACGCACACGGAGTACACGCCATTTCGTCTACGGGGGTCGCACCCTCTACGCCACGCCATTCAAGACGTTTCGACTATGACACGTATTTATCACTCCGCCGCACCATGTCAGTGGTGCACGCACGATCCCACAACCCCGATCACACAACGCCTGACAGCTATCACATGCAATCGGTTTAGCCTCATCCGCTTTCGCTCGCCACTACTCACGGAATCACTATTGTTTTCTCTTCCTGCAGGTACTGAGATGTTTCACTTCCCCGCGTTCCCTCCACACACCCTATGTGTTCAGGTGTAGGTGACTGGACATGACTCCAGCCGGGTTTCCCCATTCGGAAATCCTCGGATCACAGCCTGTTTATCGACTACCCGAGGCTTATCGCAGATTACTACGTCCTTCATCGGTTCCTGGTACCAAGGCATCCACCGTGCGCCCTTAAAAACTTGACACACAAAGAATCAGATGCTCGCGTCCACTGTGCAGTTCTCAAAACACCAGCCCACACCCGAATCCAAGTAGAAAACCTACCCGTTTTCGAGAGAGGCACATTCGTAGAGTTACCAGCTATACGGCCGATACCTCAAAACCCAACAACGCGCCAAACGTGACCTAACCGAAACTGTCTTTGTTTCCACGCTCATACGTCTCAATAAAGAAACAGAAGCAGTACTCCAAAACCAAAAACAGGTAAGCCACATAATCGATGTTCCACCCATGAGCAACACCCCAGTTCGTACACTCGACGAACATAAAGGGTGCCTCTATTAAGAGGGGCTCCTTAGAAAGGAGGTGATCCAGCCGCACCTTCCGGTACGGCTACCTTGTTACGACTTAGTCCCAATCGCCAGTCCCACCTTCGACGGCTCCCCCCACAAGGGTTAGGCCACCGGCTTCGGGTGTTACCAACTTTCGTGACTTGACGGGCGGTGTGTACAAGGCCCGGGAACGTATTCACCGCAGCGTTGCTGATCTGCGATTACTAGCGACTCCGACTTCATGGGGTCGAGTTGCAGACCCCAATCCGAACTGAGACCGGCTTTAAGTGATTCGCTCCACCTCACGGTATCGCAGCACTCTGTACCGGCCATTGTAGCATGCGTGAAGCCCAAGACATAAGGGGCATGATGATTTGACGTCATCCCCACCTTCCTCCGAGTTGACCCCGGCAGTCTCACATGAGTCCCCACCATTACGTGCTGGCAACATGCGACGAGGGTTGCGCTCGTTGCGGGACTTAACCCAACATCTCACGACACGAGCTGACGACAACCATGCACCACCTGTACACCGACCAAAAAGGGGAGTACGTCTCTGCACTTTTCCGGTGTATGTCAAGCCTTGGTAAGGTTCTTCGCGTTGCATCGAATTAATCCGCATGCTCCGCCGCTTGTGCGGGCCCCCGTCAATTCCTTTGAGTTTTAGCCTTGCGGCCGTACTCCCCAGGCGGGGCGCTTAATGCGTTAGCTACGGCGCAGAATCCGTGGAATGGACCCCACACCCAGCGCCCAACGTTTACGGCATGGACTACCAGGGTATCTAATCCTGTTCGCTACCCATGCTTTCGCTTCTCAGCGTCAGTAATGGCCCAGAGACCTGCCTTCGCCATCGGTGTTCCTCCTGATATCTGCGCATTTCACCGCTACACCAGGAATTCCAGTCTCCCCTACCACACTCTAGCCTGCCCGTACCCACTGCACGTCCAGGGTTAAGCCCTGGATTTTCACAGCAGACGCGACAAACCGCCTACAAGCTCTTTACGCCCAATAATTCCGGACAACGCTCGCACCCTACGTATTACCGCGGCTGCTGGCACGTAGTTAGCCGGTGCTTCTTCTGCAGGTACCGTCACTTTCGCTTCTCCCCTGCTGAAAGAGGTTTACAACCCGAAGGCCTTCATCCCTCACGCGGCGTCGCTGCATCAGGCTTTCGCCCATTGTGCAATATTCCCCACTGCTGCCTCCCGTAGGAGTCTGGGCCGTGTCTCAGTCCCAGTGTGGCCGTTCACCCTCTCAGGCCGGCTACCCGTCGTCGCCTTGGTGAGCCGTTACCTCACCAACAAGCTGATAGGCCGCGAGCACATCCCCCACCGAAAAAACTTTCCACCAAACCTCATGCGAGGAAAGGTCATATTCAGTATTAGACCCCGTTTCCGGGGCTTATCCCAAAGTGAGGGGCAGATTACTCACGTGTTACTCACCCGTTCGCCACTAATCCACCCAGCAAGCTGGGCTTCATCGTTCGACTTGCATGTGTTAAGCACGCCGCCAGCGTTCGTCCTGAGCCAGGATCAAACTCTCCAAAAAGAAATCACGCCCACGTACACGTAACTAGAGAACTAGTTACCACGAACGCAGGAAAATCCTGGCCGAAACAACACTGACAATTAATGTCACTACATTCTTTATAGCGACTATTGTCCGAATTGACTTCAACCAACAAACAATTGGCATCGATTATTCATGGCACGCTGTTGAGTTCTCAAGCATCGGACGCACACGACTAAGAAACTCTAGTACAAGAATTTCCCCATCAGAGGCAATCGACTATCTTCGACCAGCGCTACTTAAGCGCTTGAGCCGAGAAGCAATCTTACCAGGCCACTCAGCTCGGTGCAACTTCCCGCTTTTCTCGAAGGTAACTTCGAAGCGAGACTAGCCACAGCCGAGAAGCCGTTCCTGTTCTTCCCTGCCGGGCGAACAATCACTACTCTAGAGTGACCTAGCGGTGAACACCAAATCGCAAGATGCGACTTTTTTAACGACGCGGTGGCACAGAACATGCCAGCCCCCTGTGCGTCGTTCTATCCCAAGGTGCACACGACCTGGAGCGATCTCGATAGCTAACTCGTGAATCCTGCCTACCTACAGCGATCACTACTGCATGGCCATCGATCACTTCCCACCAGCACCCCTACCCCAGCCACTCACGTTTCACCAGCTTCCACAGCTACCCACCCCAAAAAGGTCAGCAAGATGCCTGCATGATCAGAGACAGCAACGTCGTCATCATCGGCGGGGGCATCGCGGGAGTGACCCTTGCAGAAGAACTGCGCAGACATAAATATTCAGGCCCCATCGTCATCATCGAAACCGGGAAACTTCTCTACGACCGACCACCCTTGTCAAAGGAATATCTACTAGGCCACGTACCAGAAACGCAGCTAGCGCTGTGACCAAAAGAGTGGTTCGCTACAAACAAAATCCGTTTACTCACCCAAACTCACGTCACTGCGCTAGAAAAAATCACGTCAGGCTCGCAGACGGAACACACCTCGCTTGTGACATCGCCGTCCTCGCCACTGGCGGGACAGCCCGCCCCGCTTCACAGTCTCAACACACACTCACCTTTTTCCACTCTCTCCGCACACTCGAAGACGCCCGGCGGCTGCAACCATATCTCGGCAAAGACCGACACATATCCCATTACTGGCGCAGTTCTGATCGGTGCTGAGGCCGCTTCCCCAGCAAGCGCAACTGGAACTCAAGTCACGCTTGTAGACCCCACCCTCCCTCTCGAAAATCTTCTGGGAACCACCATTTCAACCTGGCTACATAAACAACACGCCCAAGCCGGTGCTCACCTCATCCACGGGCGCGTAACCCACATAACCACTTCAGACACCCACATCACCGCTGACATCCACGCAAACGACAACACCACTTATTCCATCACCACCGACATCGCAATCACCTGCATAGGGTTCACACCTGAAACAACACTCGCAGAAAAAGCAGGAATAGCCACCAATAACGGCATTATCGTCACCCCCAATCAACGCACTAGCTGCCCCAACATCTGGGCCATCGGCGGCTGCACCCGACTCTCCGCCCCCAACGGAACCTTGTTACATCCAAACGAACACTGGGAAAGCGCCATACACGACGCCATACGAGCAGCAGCTGACATCACAGGAATACCACCACCACAAGAACAAAGACCCTGGTCCGGGACAGACCGAGACGGCTACCACATAGAGATCACAGGCGATCTACACCCTCATAATCCATCCACCGCACACATCACACGAGGCACATTCGGCGGACCACCCTTCACCGTCTTCGCCGCAACCCATGGAATTCTCACAGGCGCCATATCCGCCAACAACCCCGCACAAACCGGGCTGCACGTGGTCTAATCCACCGCCAGGCACACATCGCACCCGAAAGACTCATTGACACACACCACGACCTGAGCAAGTATGCCCGCCCCTCGCCTAATAACTAGAGGACCCCAAGACCGATCAGAAATTTGTCGCCATATTGGTGAAGCGGCTGAAATGCCCCTGGAAAGCCACCGTAATCGTGGCAGTAGGACCATTACGATGCTTTGCCACAATGATGTCAGCCTCACCTTCACGCGGAGAGTCTGGCTCATACACGGACTCTCGATGCAACAACATCACCATGTCAGCATCCTGCTCAATCGAGTTATGAACTGCTATCCCATCAGCAACAAAATTGTGGGCTCCCACTACCGTGGCATCAAAAACCTCTTCTTCCCCACACAGCTCAATGCCCGTGACTATTTCCCAAGCCACATCATTTACTGCCTCAAGATCCATATCGACCGCATCAAGCACTGATACAACTCGCCCAAGAGGTGCACTCACCCCCACCTTCGTCGAAACAACAGGATCTTCGCCTTTCAAGACCTCAGCTACCTCACCCCACAACGGCAACTGCCCTGGGCCAGGATCCCTCGCACCAGAAACATCACGCACAATCTCTAGCAACCGCCCAGCGTCATCAGCTGCCGGACCCTCAATACCTACTTCCTGCAAAAAACGCCGCTGCGAATCCACACCCACCACGTCTAATACCCACCCAGACTCATCGCCAGAAATCACAGTCTCAATCCCGAAACGCAACAACAGCCGCGACACCGAATCCAACGACGAACGCTCATCTGCAAACGCAAAAATCTCACCCCCTGGATTCGTATCGGACAAAGTGACTCCACCCGAACAGGAAAAAAAGGATCGGCAGAATAGCGCAATCTGACGCTTAGGCAACGAAAAAACCGCAGCAGGCACCAAAGCATCCACATGACCAGAAACAACCACAGCTAGATCAACTACCTCAGCGTCCTGCCAAGAGGCATCCACCACTTCTGGCGCAGGAACATGCCGCGGTACCGCAATCCGCTCACCCGACACCAACTTCCCCAACGATGACCAACCTGAGTATGTCAAAAACGGGTGATTTTCCGTAGCACGAATCGTCTTACCGCTCGATGTCGTTAACCGATACACAGGCTTAATTCCCGTGGAAAAGACATGTGTCATCGGCCGCACCACATAACGACACTTGTCATCTAACGCCCATACCGGCACATCTTTCGCACCCGAAGCAAATAAATACCCCAGTGTGACTTCAGCACCAGTATCAGCACGAAGCACTCTCGTATCAGCAGTTAAACAACCTGATTCGCGCAGATCACTTACCTGAGGCTTCTTGTCCTGACGTTGCTCCGGGCCACGGTTCAACTGTGACAACGCAATAACAGGAACCTCAATTTCTTTCGCCAACAACTTCAATGCACGCGAAAACTCCGATACCTCCTGCTGACGCGATTCCACCCGCTTGCCAGAGCTCATCAACTGCAAATAGTCAATAATCACCAACTTGAGGTTGTGCCTCTGCTTCAACCGTCGGCACTTTGCACGAATTTCCATCAACGACATGTTGGGAGAGTCATCGATAAACAGAGGTGCCTCGGAGACCTCTCCCATCGTCCGAGTCAGCTTTACCCAATCCTCATCACGCATCGTGCCCTTACGCATGTGCTGAAGCTGAATCCCAGCCTCCGCAGACAAAAGTCGCATTGTGATCTCGTTGCGACTCATCTCCAACGAGAAAACCACAGCAGCCAATCCATTATGAATAGCCGCAGCCCGAGCAATATCCAAGGCCAATGTAGATTTACCCATCGCAGGCCGGGCAGCGATAACGATCATCTGTCCGGGATGCAGACCATTCGTCAATTCATCTAAATCAGTGAACCCCGTAGGAACGCCGACAAGCTCACCACTCCGCCCTGAATTGTTATCGATTTCATCCGCTGCAGCCTCAAGCAAATCACCAAGAACTACATAATCTTCGCCGCCACGCTTATCTGCTACGGCATACACCTCGGCTTGAGCAGCGTTGACGATCTCCTCGACATCCCCACCCTCTTGTCCATAACCAAGTTGAACGATCTTAGTTCCGGCATTCACAAGCCGACGAAGAACAGCACGCTCAGCGACAATCTCGGCATAGTACGAGGCATTAGCAGCGGTCGGTACAGACGAAATCAACTCATGTAGATATGACTGGCCACCAATACGCGCCAAGTCATTACGCTTCCCAAGTTCGTCCGCGACGGTAATAGCGTCTGCAGGTTCTCCTCGACCATACAGGTCAATGATCGCGTCATAAACAATCTCATGGCTGGGCCGATAGAAATCAGCCCCTTTGACCACCTCAATACAGTCAGCAATAGCATCCTTGCTAAGCATCATGCTGCCAAGCACGCTCGACTCTGCATGCACGTCTTGAGGAGGCAAACGATCCGCATCACCTGTCGATGCGGTATCAAAAGCAGACTCGCCCACCTTGGACAACGACACAACCACCCTCCAAACCACGGCGGGGAACAACCGCCCCCGTCAACTTAGGCGCACAATCCACACCCGTTCAAGCACGCAACATCACAAACCACCCACAGCTGTGGAAAAGACTGTGGATACCATGTGGAGTAACGGCAGCTTTCGGTGCACATAATGTGGATGTCTGTGGGACAAACATCTGACTTAGACGAAGTAACAACGCATTCAAGTGCATAAATGTCCCCAAAAGCTTGTGGGAAACATAAATACAAGAATTTAAGACTGAACTTCGATGCTGGCGTGTCTTTCTCTATACCTGCCTTGAAGCCCCACAAGCATTGCATCTTATCCACAGGGCATCAACAGCCTCCTACCCCAGGACCCGTCCTTTACCTACAACGCTGACTGATCCACCCAGCTGCTCCGGGCCAAGCACACATAACCTGGGATCGTGCCACCTCTTTCCGACGCCGCGCTCAAACGCGATATTTGGCGACTCTCTTTCCCAGCCTTTCTCACCCTCGTAGCCGAACCACTCTTTCTTCTCGCAGATTCCGCGATCATCGGACATCTGGGAACTACTCCACTGGCAGGCTTAGCTGTTGCCACTACTGTCCTATCAACAGCCGTAGGAACTTTTGTTTTCTTGGCATATGCAACTACATCTGTCGTGGCGAGAAACATCGGAGCTGGGAAAATAAACCAAGCACTTCACAGCGGTGTCGACGGCATCTGGCTCGCACTGTTACTTGGTATAGCTACAGGTCTCTTTCTCAACATCTTCGCAGCACCCATCAGTGGCGCTTTTGGCGCTTCTCCCGCTGCCACAGATCAAAGCAGCATCTATCTGCAGATATCCGCCTGGGGCTTACCTAGCATGCTCGTCATACTGGCAGTAACAGGCCTACTTCGAGGTTTTAAAGACACCCAAACACCGCTAGTGGCTTCAACCGTAGCTTTCACCGCCAACATCATCCTCAACGTCACTTTCGTCCACGGCCTAAAAATGGGCATCGCAGGCGCAGCTTGCGGAACCGTTATATCCCAGACTGGTATGGCAATCGGACTCGTCTATGCATCTTTCAAAACAACCAGCGGCGAAAAAATCTCATTAAAACCCCACCTTGGACGCGTATTGAAGGCTGCTCTCGCTGGAACACCCCTACTTGTTCGAACACTCGCACTGAGGGGAGTTCTTCTCGCAACCACCTGGAGTGCAGCACAACTCGGTGACACCACCCTAGCCGCTCACCAACTCATAACATCCATATGGACATTCCTAATGTTCGCCCTTGACTCCTTGGCCATCGCAGGACAAACACTTGTCAGCCAAGATCTCGGAGCTAGCGAAACGCGAAAAGCGCGACACACCGTTAGTCTTCTCACTCGAGCAGCACTGCGCCTTGGACTCACCTTCAGCGTGCTTACTTTTATCGCCGCACCATTTGTCCCCACACTTTTCACACCCGACTACAACATTCATACAGCCGCACAAGCAGGATTACTAGTTATAGCCGCCCTACAGCCAATCGCCGCATATGCCTACTTACTTGACGGAATACTTATCGGAGCAGGAGACACCCCATGGCTTGCTCGCACACAAATACTGCTTCTCATTAGCTACCTACCCCTGATCTTTCTGCTCATTGCTTTCCGAAATGGTCTACAGGCTGCAGGCCCACCTGTTTCACTCGCAGCACTGTGGGTTATCTACTCGATTTTTATGGCCGCTCGCGCGGCTACACTCCACGCACGAGCACACTCCGACACATGGATGATCACTGGAGCTTAAACCGCATAACGAGGGGCGTGTCCCTGCTGACAGAGACACGCCCCTCGCTGCAATAAATCAAGCCTTAACGTTCAGCTTCACAGTCGCCTTAACTTCCGGATGCAGCGACACTGTAGCTGTGTGCATGCCAACAGACTTAACAGGCGTGGCGAACTCAACCTTGCGCTTGTCAATCGAAATACCACGCTGTGCCTTAGCCGCCTCAGCAACATCAGCCTGCGTGATAGAACCGAAAAGACGACCAGACTTTGTCGACTGCGCAATCAGGTTCAGCGGAGTTGCCTCAAGCTGCCCCTTCACACCCTTTGCCTGGTCAAGATCTTTAATCGCACGGGCCTCACGACCAGCGCGAAGCTGCTCAACTTCTTTAGCGCCACCCTTGGTCCACGGCGTAGCCAGACCACGAGGAAGCAGGTAGTTACGGCCATAGCCGTCCTTGACAGTGACAATGTCACCAGCAGCGCCGAGACCAGAAACCTCGTGCGTCAAAATGAGCTTCATAGCTATTCCTCCCTTACTCTCGCTCAGCGAGCCGAGCTCGTGTAGGGCAGAAGAGCCATTTCGCGAGCATTCTTCACTGCTTTCGCGATGAGGCGCTGTTCCTGCACGCTCACACCTGTGACGCGACGAGCACGGATCTTGCCGCGGTCCGAGATGAACTTACGAAGAAGCGCTGTGTCCTTGTAGTCGATGTTCTCGACCTTCGCCGCCTTAAGCGGATTTGCCTTGCGCTTCGGCTTACGCACTACGGGCTTAGCCATCGTGGTGCTCTCCCTTCTGGGTGAGCCCGGACATAGCAGTCCGGGATGGATACTACGAATAATTGAGTGTCGATCAGAACGGTGGCTCGTCGTAAGCCGGACCATTACTCCAGCCACCACGGTTGCCACCGGAAGGAGCCTGCTGACCCCCACCAGAACCCTGACCACCCGTCGCCCAAGGGTCGTTGTCTACAGGGCCACGGCTAGGCTGCGAAAATCCGCCACCACCATTGTGACCACCTTGAAAACCACCACCGTTGTTAAAACCGCCACCGCCACCGCGGCTGGTCTTCGTGACCTTAGCCGTAGCATAACGAAGAGAGGGAGCAACCTCATCTACCTGCAGCTCTAGTGCAGTGCGACGTGCACCGGTTTCTTTGTCATCCCAAGAGCGAGACTGCAGGCGACCAGTAACAATCACCCGATGCCCCTTCTCCAAGGATTCGGCAACGTTCTCAGCAGCGTCGCGCCAAACCGAACAACGCATGAACAACGTTTCACCATCACGCCATTCATTGTTGTTGCGATCAAACGTGCGAGGAGTAGATGCAACGGTAAAACTGGCGACCGCGGCCCCGGACGGAGTGAAACGCAGCTCGGGGTCGGCCGTTAGGTTGCCGATGAGCGTGATTACTGTTTCGCCGGCCATGGGCGGGTTCCTTTCGAATCGATTCAGGCTGCGTCGCGACGCAGCAACTTGGTACGCAGAATCGACTCAGACAAGCCGAGCTGACGGTCAAGCTCCTGCGCAACAGCCGACTCCGACGTGAAGTCGATGACGACGTAGACACCCTCAGAGTGCTTCTTAATGTCGTAGGCAAGACGACGACGGCCCCACACATCGACGTTATCGACGGTGCCACCAGCCTTAATCACGTTGATGTAACGCTCTAGAGAAGCGGTGATCGAACGCTCGTCGATCTCGGGGTCCACGATGATCATGATTTCGTACTTACGCATGCTCGTTAACCCACCTCCTTTGGTCTTGTTCGGTCACGGTCGATCCGTGACAGGAGGGTTGAGTGCGTTGTTCACCTGTACCGACGCACCAACAAGCATCAGCACCGAGCCCCACCAGAAAAACTGAAGAGGCCGCCACCTCCGACTACCGACACGCGCAACCTATTCGAAGAGTAAGCAGCCGGGCCCTAAGGGCAGGGAGACGAGTGAACATCACCAGAATACCTGGCTTAGACAGCCACGGACGAATCCGGCACCCCCATGTGAAAAACACACAACCCCACAAGGGAACTGACTACTCCTCATTTCCTCATTGGCTCAAAAAGTAATCACGAGCCTGTCTGAACGCCCCGCTGCCACACCAGCAACATCATCTGGCTCCGTCACCAAAGCATCGTTCGCAGGAGCCTGGCGCACTGAACGACGCGTGATAGCCCGCGAAAAACATGACCAACCAACCAGAAGAAGAACTGCCACGCGAACCACTAAAAACAAGGCATACCACCCCTCAGGCAAAGCCCGCGATGGCTCAGTTTGCAATGGTAAGTGCATCCATACCATGACGAAATACACGCACTCAGACAAAGACCACACCGCAAAGACCTTCCAGGGCAAACGCGCCAAAGCAACCAATGGCAACAACAGCAAAGCCCATTGAGGAGAAAGCGCCTTAGAAAACAACGCCACCACGACCATCATTACCGCAGCAACCTCAGCGATCATGGGACGCCGTGGCAGCGACAACATCATGAAAGCCCCTACCGTAAGCGCGCATACCCATCCTGTAATCGCCACCACCGACGCGACTACTGGCGACAAAGGCACACGAAGAAGAGTGAAGAGATACTGCAATGAACCAAACTCTGCCTCAGCACCAAGCCACCACTCATAGGGACCGAAAACCCTGAAACCACACACAGCAAAAACACCCAGACCAGCCGCTGCACCCACGACAGCCACAAAACTTAAGCGTCGAGCAGCAGCATAAGCTCCCGCCCGCACAGCAGAGAACACCACCGCCGCCAACACAATCAAGGCATAACTACGCGAACAAATTGCAAGAGCAAACACTGCCCCCGAGAGGACAACTCTCTCACGACTCCAAAAAAACAAAGCAACCGAAACCAAAAACACCCCGACCAACTCCGGCCCAACAAGAACCACAGTGATCAGCAAAGGACTAAACGCAACCATCCATACCCGCCATGGGTCGCGCCGCGCTGTCAGCACAGTGACAACCACCAACCCCATCGCCAAGATCGATGCCACAACAGACCAAGCCGCGACAAAATCCACCGATCTGCCACTAGAAACCGCAAAAAAGGACAGCAGCCACAACAGCACCCCCGTTCCCAAAGGTTCTGACAGCGACAGCTCACCTTCATAAGGAAAAGCCGCCGAAGACAAACCACTAGTCACAAACATCGTCGGCAAATCCGAATAGCACGCACGCCAAAAAACCGACGACCCAGCCCAGCCATGAGTAAAGCAATGCGCCTTCTGCAACACTCCCAGAGCCACCATCACTGCAGCCATAAAGCTCAACACCGCAGCTACTGGCTGCCATGCTGGGACTAAACGCCCAGACCATCGCCCCTTCTTCACTTCAACAACAGGCAATCTGGCATAGCGACCAAGTGGACCACCTAACACCGAGTTCTCATCACGAGAACCCTGCACCGATGACAACTGCTCAGGCGCCGAGGCGCTCGCATCACCCTGAGAGCTCATAGAAGAACCCTACTTGCTAACAAAGAAGCCCCCAGTAGTGCTTTGGCTCCGGTCGAGATATCTCGACCGGAGCCAAAGCACTACTCCTCCAAACGGGAGGCCCCACCGCTGATATAGCCTCCCGGCTCACGCGGTGACTGTTCGCCATCAGAATCACCCGGGTCCGGGCGACTAGGTCTGTCTTTACCTCGACCGCGGTCAGAGCTGCTACCGCCACGTGTCGGTGCTGGAGAATGCGTTCCTGTAGGAACGCCCGTCGGCTTGGGCTCTTTCCCGTTGCTGTCGTCCGTTGTCGGGCTTTCACCCGGCTTAGTCGTAGCAGTGGTCGAGGTCCCGGTCGGAGTGGCAGGCGGAGTGCTCTCCGACCAAGACGGCACCTGAGAGTCACCAATTCCTACACGTTCAGGGAAAGCAATGACATGTTTCCCTTCCATGAAACGGCGCATATAGCCCATCCAGATACTCACTGGATAAGTTCCACCCGTTAGCTCGGCCTTGCCGCCGATTCCATGCATCGGCTGCGGAATACCCTTCTCATCAGGCATATACAGAGCCACAGCTGTAGATGCCTGTGGAGTAAATCCACCGAACCAAACTGCCTTCGAATTATCCGTGGTTCCTGTTTTCCCAGCAGCCGGGAACCAAAGGCCAGATGCTTTCTTAGCCGTACCTTCGTCAGACAAAACCCGCCGCATAGCTTCGATCGTGTCTGCAGCCACAGCTTCACTAATCACCCGAGTCGGCGAAGGCGAAGCCACATACTCTTTCATGACTCCAACATTGTCGTTAACCGACTTTACAATGTACGGTTCCGCCTTCATGCCTTTCGCGGCAATAGTTGCATATGCGTTCGCCAGGTCAATAACACGGATGGAAGCTGTTCCAAAGACATTCGAACCTGAAGCAACCAAGTCTGGAGAATTCTCAGGGATCCCGAGCTTTACCATCATGTCTTTTGTCTTTTGTGGACCAACCTTAAAGTTCAATTCAGCAAACGCTGTATTCACAGAGTGAGCCAAGGCCTGCCGAACAGAAACATTTCCATAACTGACATTTGCATAGTTCCGAACATCCCACGGCTCCGCGCCCGTGATTTCCGAGCCAAAAGTATGCGGACTGTCTCCATGAAGCACTGTCCGCGTACTGATTTCCTGCTCCAAAGCCGCAGCGACAGCAAAAACCTTGAATGTAGATCCAGCCTGCAACTGCGCCTGATGCGCAGCAGAGTATGGGTTCTTCGAGAAGTTCGAACCGCCATACAAAGCTTGAATTGCACCGTCACCAGGCTTAATGCTCACCAGACCCGTGCGAATACGAGCCTCACCTGGCTTATTATTCTCCACCGATTGAATAGCATTGTCCTGAGCCTTCTTATCGATAGTGGTCACTACACGAAGGCCACCACGCTCCAGCTCTGCCTCTCCAATACCAGCCTTACTCACCAGCTCATCACGGGCCAACGCAACCAGGTACCCACCCGGGCCACCCAAAGAAACCTTGCGCTTAGGGGCAACTGTCTGAGGAACAGACACATTCCGCGCCTCCTCAGCCGATATCCACCCCTCTTCAAGCATTCCATCAACCACATACTTCATACGGCTCTTCAGGCGCCCAACGGTCTTCTCCCCATTTGAAGGATCAAAGTTTCCCGGAGACTGAATAATCGAAGCCAAGAAGATCGCTTCAGAAGTGGACAAATTCTTGACATCTTTGTTGAAGTACGCCTGCGATGCAGCCTGAACACCGTAAGAAAGTCGACCAAAATAAATAGTGTTTAGATAGTCAGTCAGGATCTGATCTTTGGACATCTCCTGCTCAAGCTTTAATGCAATAACCAGCTCCTTACCCTTACGAGCAAAAGTCTGATCGTGCGTCAAGAAATAATTTTTGACATACTGCTGGGTAATAGTAGATCCACCCTGGGTCGGCCCACCTGTAACCATCGCCACTACTGCGCGACCAAGGCCAATAAAAGAGACACCTGGGTTTTCATAAAAACTACGATCCTCAGCAGCCAAGACAGCTTTCTGCAGAAGCTTTGGCATCTGGTCCTGCGTAACCGAGACACGGTTTACGCTACTGGTACGACCAATCTCAGTCTTACCATCCGAATAGTAGAAAATCGACGTTTCCTGCTTAGCAACTTCGTTGGCATTAGGCACCTTAATAGCCACGAAGGCGAAAACCACTCCTGCAATTGCAAGAACAATCAGGCTCAGAACAAGAGCAGAAAACACCTTAAGGGCACGGAAACGACCCTTGCGGACCTTGCCGCCTCTACCGACGACGACGCGAGATCTCACGTCACTCCCCTCCGGACCCCCAGGTAGGGATCAACTACCTTAACCGCCCCAGTATGACCGGCGAATCATGACAACGCACGCCCACGTTTATTCTTCTTCCTCCCAAAGCAACTCAGCCAACAACACGTCAAACTCAGCCAACAACACGTCACACAAGAAAACCCACATTCTCAAAGGAGCCCTCCAGCACATACTTGGCGGTAACTCCCTCTCACGGAAGACTCCATCACATGACATTCGTAATCTCTTCTGACCTCGTTGCCCACGTCCTTCACATCAACATCCATGAAGGCGACAAGGTAACTGCAGGACAAGAAATCGCACTCCTAGAATCCATGAAGATGGAGATCCCCGTCATCGCAGAACACAACGGAACTATCACCGCAGTCAAGGTCATAGCAGGAGACGTCATCCAAGAAGGCGACGTCATCGCCATCCTTGAGTAATAATCACCACACTTCACACAAATCAATCACGGTTCTCTGGCTGATCTGCCCACCACAAACGAAGCCGCTCAGACACAGCCTCGCGGCCAATCAGCCCTTCCTCCAGCCGAATCTCCAAAGCCTGCTTATACGCCCTGCCCAGCAACGGGCCCGGCTCAATTCCCAACAACTCAGCAATCTCATTACCATTCAGCTCCGGCCGAACAGCCTTCAATTCCTCCTCGGCCATCAACTTTTCAATACGAGACTCAAGAGCGTCATAAGCCTGCCGCAAACGCGCCGCCTTACGACGATTACGCGTAGTGCAATCAGCCCGAGTCAACCGATGCAACCTTTGCAACAGAGAGCCCGCATCCGTCACATAGCGCCGTACAGCAGAGTCGGTCCACTCACCGTCGGCATATCCATGGAACCGCAAATGCAACTCCACCAACCGAGCAACTGCCTTAATCGTCTCCTTATCGAACCTCAATGCACGCATACGTTTACGCGTCATTTTCGCCCCGACAATTTCATGATGGTGGAAGCTAACGCCCCCACCCTCCTCAAATTTCCTCGTTGGCGGCTTACCAATATCGTGAAAAATCGCTGCCAACCGCAAAACCAAATCCGGACGAGGAACCACAGACCCCTCCCCAGGTTCCTGCTCCAAATCCACCGCCTGCTGCAACACCATCAACGTGTGCTCATACACATCCTTATGACGCCGATGCTCATCCACCGTCGACCGCAAAACCGAAAACTCCGGAAGCATGCGGTCTGCCAAACCTGTCTCAACTAAAACCCGCAACCCCGCAACCGGATGCTCTGCCAATACCAACTTGCAGAACTCATCACGAATTCTCTCAGCAGAGACAATCTCCAAAGAATCAGCAGCCTCCACCATCGCCGAACGAACACCCTCATCCAGCTCAAAACCCAACTGCGCAACAAAACGAGCCCCACGCATCATCCGCAATGGATCATCCGCAAAAGACACCTCCGGTGCTGATGGCGTCCGTAAACGCTTTGCCAGTAAGTCATCCAACCCACCGTGCGGATCAACAAACTCCAGCCCAGGCAACCGCAAAGCCATCGCGTTCACCGTGAAATCACGACGAACCAAATCCTCCACCAAACTGTCACCAAAACACACCACCGGCTTACGCGACTCATGGTCATACGCATCAGCCCGATACGTCGTCACCTCAACCGTCACATCACCCAAACGCGCAGCAATAGTGCCGAATTCACGCCCCAAATCCCACGTAGCATCACCCCACGCACGAAGAATTCTTTCCGAATCATCAGGACGCGCCGAAGTCGTCAAATCCAAATCAGGAGCATCACGCCCCAAAAAAGCATCCCGCACCGGCCCCCCAACCAGTGCTAACTCGAACCCCTCAGCCGCAAACCTCCCACCGAGGTCGAGAAGAACAGGCAAATGCGGCGTCAGCCGAGAAATGGCCTCGCGCAAAGCAGGATCAATATGGTGGACCGACACGGCACGCAAGGATAGCCGCAGCCACACCACCCCCGCCCCTCAGCACACCCTCAACAAAGCCAGACGCCAGCCCCGTTCAACAGCCTCAATACACAAACACACACAATCACCGCGTCACACGCCACCACAAAACAGCAGGTCAACAACCAATACGCCACTAACTCATCACCAAAGAGCCCGTATGAGTGCGGTTGCCAAATACCTCGTTAGAATCAAAAGATGACCACCGCACCGCGACCGAGCCGCCCCGTGCGGCGCGTCCCCGCAGTGCTCGAACGCTCCGCCGGAGGCATAGTCGTCGACGTCCAACAAGGCCAAGCCCATATCGCCGTCATCGCACGCCGCAACCGCGCAGGACGCGTCGAATGGTGCCTTCCCAAAGGGCACCAAGAAGGTGACGAAACACTAGAACAAACAGCGGAGCGCGAAGTTGCTGAAGAAACAGGAATCCAAGGACGCGTCCTAACAACCTTGGGCACCATTGACTACTGGTTCTCCACCCATGACCGCCGCGTACACAAAGTAGTCCACCACTACCTCCTCGAAGCCACAGGAGGCGGGCTCACCGTCGAAAACGACCCAGACCACGAAGCATTCGCCGTCGCATGGTTCCCCCTCCACCGCGTACAAGAACAACTCACGTTCCCCAACGAACGCCGAATCGCCCAACTCGCCTGGGAACGACTCGCCGGAACCCCATGAGCAAACACACACACCGCGCACTCACCGCACTCATCCTGGCCACCATCTTCACCAGCATTTCCACACCAGCGGCCACACCCAACGAACGCAACAGCACCCAAAACCCCCTCGAACTCGCCCTCACACGAGTCACTCCCACCATCGCCACCCCCGGAGAACCCATTACTATCCGCGCAACACTGACAAACCGCGGAAACAAACCACTACCCAACATCCAAATACGCGCACTCCTCGGCAACCAGAAACTCACCACACGCAGCGAAATCAATACCTACACCACAAGCAACAAACCCCTGGACACCACCCACGTAGCCACAAGCAAAACCCCCATCACCCTCCCACCTGGCAAAACCCAAACCGCCACCCTCACCATCGACGGCAACAACATCACCACCACCAACGCCTACGACATACGTCCCCTCATCCTCGAAGCCGCCAACCCCACCACAACCACAACCACACGCTCATTCCTGCCCACCCACACCCGCAAGGAATACCAACCTCTCCAACTCGGATTCCTCATACCACTCACCACCGACCCAGACCCCCACCTCGTCACCGCAACAGGAGAAGAACTCGACAAAGCCTGGACGGAATTCGCAGGCCCAGGAAGCCGTATCGATAACATCCTCAACGGCACCAAAGGACACACCACCACCTACGCACTCGACCCCACCCTCCTAGCCCCAAACACCACCCCACCAGCCACAAAGAACACAGACACCCCCGACACACCAACACAACTCACCAAAAACATCACCAAAAACATCACCACCCCAACCTCAACCATCTGGCAACTCCCCCCCACCGACCCAGACATCGACCCACTCACCACAACCGACGCAAACCCCAACCTCCTCAAAGCGATCGGAAAAACCAACCCCCAACTCGGCAAACTCCTCACCGAAACTGGCGCGCCCCCCGAACAAGCACGCGCAGCAGACACCGCCCCCCTACTTGCCTGGCCTATCGACAACGCCCTCACCACTCAACAGCGAACCACCATCAATAACGCGCTACACCCCCGCAACAAACAGAATCCCACCACCTACATCACCGACAACACACACATAGACCCCGACCCAGACCGCACAGGCCCAGCCTCCCGCCGCACCCCCAAGGGAAACCCCCTCCTCGTATCAGACAGCGGCCTCAACAACCTTTTCAACCGCGCCACCAACCCCACACACACCGGCGAAATCACCCAACAATTCCTCGCCGAAACACTCACCCTCCTCTCCCAAAACCCAAGCAAACCCCGCGACGTCCTCGTCACAGCCCCCGAGGGTTCAACCCAAACCCCAACACCCTCCACACCCTCCTAACCGACATATCCAATACACCCTGGATCACCCTCACCAACACCAACGACTTCCTTCACCGCACCAACGAGCCCCAAACACCAACCACAGAACCCCCCAACCACACCCCCAACAACAACAGCCCCATCACTCCAAACACCATCGAGGACATTCTCGACGCCAAGCGCCACCTCAACGGCCTCGAAACCGTCCTCACCCCAACCAACAAATCCACCCTCATTCCCACCACGACCACCACACACGCCCTCGCCTCAGCCCGCTGGCGAGGACACCCCACACAACACGACACCGCACTCACCACAACCACCGACCGCATCCACACCCTTACCACCGGCGTCAACGTCCTACCAAGTACCGTCAACTTCCTTGCAGACTCCGGCGTACTCCAAGTCACCATAGTCAACAACCTCGACGTAGCTGTTCACGACGTACGACTCATCCTCGAACCTGACCAACGAACACCCAGACTCCACATAACCCAACCAACTCCCCTGTCTATCTCTCCCAAAAGCCGCACCACCGTCAAAGTACCCGTCGAAGCAATAGCAGCAGGACTCGTCCCCATCTCCACCCACTTACAAACCGCAGCCGGAACTAGGCTCGGCACCGACGCCACCGTCAAAGTACGAGTCCAACCCAGCGGCGGCATCACTATCACTATCGGCGCCATACTCGTTGCGCTCATATTTACCTTCGGCCTCGCACGAACCATCCGCCGAGGCCGCACACGCGTCACCGACGCCGACATCAAAGGGGTCGACCTGGAATGAGCAGCTCCAACGGCAGCCTCGCACGCGCCAGCGCCCTCATGGCATCAGGAAGCCTCGTCTCCCGCGTACTCGGACTCGCTCGTCAATCCATGATCCTCGCAGTCTTTGGGCTCACCCTCGCCGGAGACTCCTGGGCCGTCGCAAACATGCTGCCCAACACCATCTACACACTCTTAGCTGGCGGCGTTATCAACGCTGTCCTCGTTCCACAAATCGCAGCAGCACAAAAAAACCCCGACGGTGGACAGGAATACCTCGATAAACTCATCACTCTGTCTATCCTCGTACTTCTCGGCGTAACCGCCATCTGCATACCCCTCATTCCCTTCCTCGTTAACCTCCTCTCCAGCGCTAACTGGGACGAACCCACCTACGGCCTCTCCGTGGCATTCAGCTACATCTGTATGCCAGCCATCTTTTTTTACGGCCTCTACGCCATCCTCGGTCAAGTCCTCAACGCCCGAGAAAAATTCGGGTGGTTCATGTGGTCACCAGTGCTTTGCAACATTGTCTGGATCGTCGCCCTGGGATGGTTCATCAACGCCTACGGGCGCGGAAACGGTGACCCCACCACCTTCACTCCCGCCATGATCGCCCTTCTGGGAGGCTCCCTCACACTCGGTGTCGCGCTCCAAGCAATCGTCCTCATATGGCCTCTCCACCGAAGTGGATTCCGCTACCGCCCCCGCTTTGGTTTCAGAGGAGTCGGCCTCGGAGCAGTCGGACGCGTCGCCGGATGGACATTTGCCTCCTTGGCCGTCGCCCAACTTGGCCTCATCATTCAAACACGAGTCCTCACTTCAGTCGCCCAGTACTATCCAGGAAAAATTGCCTACGACCAGGCATTTCTCCTCTTCATGACTCCCCACGGACTCATCACTGTCTCCTTAGCCACCGCGCTTTTCACCTCTATGGCCAAAGCCGTAGCCATCGACGACAGAGACACAATCCGAAGTGACCTCCGGCGAGGTGCCAACCTCATCGGCGTAACAACGATCCCCATCGCGTTCGGCACCCTTGCTATCGGAACTGCACTCACCGGACTGATCTTCCTCGGAAATTCACGAGAAGCCACTGACGCAATCGGATACCTCACCATGGCCATGATGCTCGGCCTGCCCGCTTACGGCGTCTACTACCTTTGCCAACGAGCTTTCCTTGCACACAGCGATGCCCGAACTCCTTTTCGTATGCAAGTTCTCAACACCAGCATCGGAACAGTGCTCACTATCGCCGCTCTACTCCTCACTGATGAATGGCGCGGAGTAGCAGCAGCTGGAGCCCAAGCAATTGCCAACATCATTAGCGCAATCATCGCGACCATGTGGGTCCAACAACGCATGGGCCGTCTCCGCATGTACCGCATTACCCGCACATGGGTACGCGTCATAGTCGCGTGTATACCCGCAACGCTCGCTAGTTACGCTGCTTTCTTGGCTATCGAAAACATCATCCCCATCCGGGCCCTCGAATCCACCTTGAAAGTCGCCCTGGGGTCCGCGATCTTTATCCCGATATACCTCATCGGGGCACACCGGATGCGCATCGACGAAGTAAAACAAATCACTCAGCTGATCACGACTCGCCTACCAAAACGCAAGCCAACACACGGCCAGGCCTAGACTGTCCCACAAGCCCAGCAAGGGGACGCGACCGCCCATTCCGGCCCACCGCCACAATGCGGTCGAAAAAGACACCGCCGCAAGACGCGGCACCGTGAAGAAATCGACCTAGGACAAGGCAGGTGCCGTGCAGGGCGTAGGAGCAGGACAAGTCGTTGCAGGACGGTATCGGCTCAACAACCGTCGAGCCCGAATCGGCGACATAGATGTATGGGCCGCCACTGATGACACCCTAGGACGAGAAGTCGAAGTCACTGTTCTTCCAACCTCGCATCCTCAAGCCCAAGAAATCGTCAAAGCCGCACGCAATTCAGCCGCAATTGCCGATCACCGACTTGTGCGCGTACTTGATGTTGGTTCCGATATCCGCATGAGTTGGGTCGTCGAAGAATCTCTCGCAGACATGCGTACCCTCGCCCAGCTTCTAGAAACTGGTCCTCTCCCCCCCGAAGAGGGACGTCGCATTGCCGGTGAAATCGCTACCGCACTCACCACAGCCGCACGCCGCAATGTTCACCATCTCCACCTCACCCCTCACGCTATTCGCATCACAGACAGCGGACTCGTAAAAATTGCGGGACTTGCAGTCGCTGACGCTATCGCTGGCGGAAACGAAAACTTCAACACCGAAGATGCACAACGCACTGATGCTTGCGCCATCGTTGCCCTCATGTATGCAGCCATCACTGCACGGTGGCCTCTTCCCAGTCCTGTACGAGGACTTGACACAGCTCCCCGCGTCGGAACAGCGATCGCAGTGCCCTCCGAACTAGTAAGCGCGGTTCCTCCTGAAATCGATGCGGTCTGCCGAAGTACTCTCAACCACAATTCTGGCCCTGTAACTCCTGCTGAAGTCGCAGCACAATTACGTCCTTGGTCCAGCGTTCGCGTCACTAAAGCTTCTCATTCCAAAAACACGGAAAAAACAACCGAAACCACACCAGACGCAACGCCATCTAACAAGAGCGCTTCCTCAATCACCACTCGCCTAAAAGACCGAAAAAATGAACGTATTGCTGCAGAACGACGTGACCTTGAAGAACGACGATCTGACCCTTCATATCTAAACATCCGCGAAGCACTCGCGGTCGGCACTGGCACCGACAACGAAAATGCCATCGCTCCAGGTTTTGCTGCGCCCTCATACAAAGACGGAAAATATGCGCGCCCTATCGTCGCGGTAGTTTTAGCAGGAATACTCCTTGCTACTGCCGCAGCTATACCCGTACTTATTAACACGATTCCGGAATCCACTACTAGTGCAACACCAACGACACCTGCACCAGCGAAACCTGCAACCCCTAATGCTTCAGCTACTCATACCGATAACTCAACTCCTATCGCTATATCACATGTAAGATCTTTTGACCCCCAAGGCGACGGGGCAGAGAACGAAAATCAAACACATCGAGCAACTGATCAAAATACGTCATCTGAGTGGCATACCGAAGGATATGACTCTCCTGACATTATTGGTGGGAACAAACGTGGAGTAGGACTTGTACTTAAATTACAAGATCAGAGATCAATTAAAGGCGTAAAAATCAACGGCCGCCAGGGGCAATCAATCACTGTATTATCGAATAACTCAAGCTCCATCGAAGGAGCCACGGAAATCGGGAAAGTAGAAAATGCACCAAAAGGTGAAAGCGATATTCGCGCTAGCAGCACTGAACCTGCCCAATACCTGATTGTGCTCCTCACTAAGTTGCCCCAAGGAGAAGACGGCCGATACCGCGGCAGCATCTCAGAAATCACGGTCTACTAACACGCACACTTCTCGGGGAACCCGGAATAGAGCCTGTACGTCCTTCATGTGAAACCGATCGGGGAAAATCCCCAAACTTACCACCACCGGGAGGAGGACGGAATGAGGCACAATTACCCCGAAGACGAGGAAATCCGCCGACTTCTGGCGTCAGCACACACGCCTCAAACGCCCGCAGGCCTCACCCAACGTCTAAAAAAAGCTGTTTCACAGGAACAGTTATCCTCACAAAATCGAAAAATCCCACCACCACCTATTCCTAACCGTTTGCACGGCAGATCTAGGTTACCGGTCCCTCTCCTGGTGAGCTTTTCACTACTACTTGCAGCTATCGGAACAACTCTGCTTGTCACTGCGGGGATGACTCAGTTAGATACTCAAAGTCGCATGACGACAACGCTCGCGCAAGAAGGCATTCCACTCACCGAGCGCTCTGCCCCCATCCCGGAACCTTCCAAAGCTGTGGCTGCGCTATCTGCACCTCATAACTCTCCACCTGTCGAGACTTCTCAATCAACCCCAACAAAAGATAGTCAAATCCTTTCGAGACAAATACTTAATTGCCTCAGACATCTTCGTATTGACGTTAATGAAGTTGAGCAGGTAGAGATCGCACCGTACAACGGCATCACAGCTGCTTTTGTCACCACAAACACCCAAGGGCAACGACGCCTGCGCGTGATCGATCCAGCATGCCCTGTTTTCAGAAGCCCTGTCCTTTTGGAAGAGGAAACAACAGCAGATCCTGTCTCCAACAGTAAGAACGCCGCATCTAACAGACGCCTGGAATAGGTCTACCCTCATAATCGTTGAGCGGGTAAATAACTTTTCCAGCGCGTTGTAAGTATTCGACAGTTCAAACGCTGACTAGCTATACTTCTATTTGAGAGGACTTCCATGAGCGAGGATATCCACAACGTCTTGATTGTTGGTTCCGGACCTGCAGGCTACACCGCAGCCATATACGCAGCGCGTGCCAATCTTTCTCCTGTCGTAATCACAGGATCAGTTGCAGCCGGCGGCGCTCTAATGAATACCACTGAGGTGGAAAATTTTCCAGGTTTTCCCGATGGAATACTGGGGCCTGACCTCATGGAAAAAATGCAGAAACAAGCAGAACATTTCGGAGCAGAACTCATCATCGATGATGTAGTTTCTCTTGATCTATCCGGCGACATAAAAACAGCTACAGATGGAAGCGGTAACTCATACCGTGCTCGAGCTGTGATTCTTGCTATGGGTTCTGCTTACCGCGAGCTCCATGTTCCTGGTGAGAAAGAGCTCTCAGGAAAAGGTGTTTCTTGGTGTGCCACCTGTGACGGTTTCTTTTTCCGTGATCAAGACATCGTGGTAGTCGGTGGCGGTGACTCAGCACTTGAAGAAGCAACTTTTCTTACAAAATTTGCCAAGTCAGTCAAAGTGATACACCGGCGTGATCAGCTCAGAGGAAGTGCCATCATGGCACAAAGAGCCATGAATAACCCGAAAATTGAATTCCTCTGGAACTCTGCGGTTACATCAATTAACGGAGTCGATAAAGTCGAATCTATTACCCTCAGAGATACAATAACTGGGGTGACCCGCGAGGTGGAAACTCGTGCTGTTTTTGTAGCTATTGGTCACGATCCTCGCAATGAACTCGTCTGTGACGCTGTTGAGATCGATGAGGGAGGATATGTGTTAACGCAAGGTCGGAGCAGTGTCACTAATATTCCTGGCGTTTTCGCCTGCGGTGACCTTGTAGACCACACTTATCGACAGGCAATCACAGCAGCAGGTAGCGGATGCGCAGCTGCACTCGACGCAGAACGTTATCTGGAAACTATCTAATCTCATACATGAGACCTATCAGTCGTGGGTAAGTGATAACACTTTAGTCTGACTCTCAGTCAGTTAATCAACCAGGAGATTTCATGGCAGCTATTAAAGAGACCAGTGATGCTGATTTCGAAGCTGACGTTCTCAAGAATGAAAAAACCGTTCTTGTCGATTTTTGGGCACCATGGTGCGGTCCTTGCCGTGCTGTAGCTCCAATCCTCGAAGAAATCGCAGCCGAGAATGCTGGTTCGATCGAAATTATCAAACTCAACACTGATGAAAACCCGAAAACTGCAGCTAAGTACGGAATCGTAAGTATTCCTACGATGAACGTCTTCCAGGGCGGGGGAATTGTGAAAACAATTGTCGGAGCCCACCCGAAGCCAAAGTTGCTCCGCGAAATCGCAGACTTCATTGCCTGATATAACAAGGGTTGGGGTGTTGTTTCACATGAAACAACACCCCAACCCTTGTTAATTTTAAGTTTCCTGGATAGATTCGCTCTCTTCAGCTAAACAGGTCGAGTCAATTGCCTTCAAGATTCGGTCTAAGTCCTCTCGACCAGCAAACTCAACCGTTAGTTTCCCTTTTTTTCTCCCCATATTTATGGTCACATGAGTATCAAGGCGATCTGTAAGTCTTGCTGCTAAATCTTCATACCCCTGATTATGTTGAGAACTGCGCGGACGACGAGGTTTACTACTAGCATTATTTGACGAAACGGCAACAATTTCTTCTACTGTTCGCACAGATAGGCCTTCTGCCACTATTCGCTGAGCTAGACGCTCTATCGCTGCTGCATCTGAAAGACCCAACAAGGCACGAGCATGGCCTGCAGTTAAAACACCAGCTGCTACACGCCGAGCAACAAGAGGCGGAAGCCTCAGAAGTCGCAATGTATTACTAATCTGAGGGCGTGATCGAGCTACACGATCTGCGAGTTCTTCGTGGGTGCAACCAAAATCATCAAGCAGTTGCTGATAGGCAGCGGCTTCTTCCAAAGGATTGAGCTGAACTCGATGCAAGTTTTCCAAAAGCGCATCACGCAGCATTGCGTCATCAGGTGTGCTTTTGATGATTGCAGGCACTGATTGCAGCCCCGCTATTCGGGAAGCGCGCCAACGCCTCTCACCCATAATTAACTCATAGCCAGATTCAATTTCTTGACTATGCCGAACAACAATTGGTTGGAGTATTCCAATTTCTTTGATGCTGGCAACAAGTTCATCTAGCTCTTGCTCATCAAAAACTGTTCGAGGTTGCTTCGCATTCGGGTGAATTGCATCAATATCAATCTGAGCAAGCTCAATCCCTGGAACAGGAGACAAGTCATCTTTCACCACGACTCCCTCTCGGGGCTCTGTGGAAGTTATGACTATTTCTCCTTCAGATTCGAGATGAATTTTACTTAGTTCTTTGGTTTCCCGTGAAACATCAGAACTACTTTGAACTACATCAGATTCTGAAGAACTGACATCCGCCCCTGCACGTCCTACACTCTCGAAAGCTTTATCTAAAGCAGCACGACGTCCCTGACTATCTGTAGGAGCACTCGACTTATTTTTTCGTCCAGATGCAGCTGCTGATGAAGAAGCAGATTCTCGTGTGCGCCGAGTAACGTCGCTTTCAAAGAATAAATCTGCTGGCCTGGTTTGCACTGCAGGAACTGACTCAGTCAAGGGCCTTGTACTTCGTGGTTTAGCTGCAAGTGATTCTCGCGGGACATCAGTGGGAATCAAAGCCCCCAACCCCCGCCCTAAACCACGCTGCCGATCACTACTCATACGTTCTTCCTCCTCCTCGTGCCCACTACCAGCTAATAGCCGTTTCGCTAAACTCGCTGCTATATATGTTTCCCGTGAAACATTACTTACGATTGAGAACTTGGATCGCGTTCAACAAACTCTCGAGCAACACCTAGATACGCTAAGGATCCCGTACTCATCGGATCGTAAGTCAAAACGGTTTCGCCGTAGCTTGGAGCTTCAGATATCCGAACAGATCGCGGCACCATCGCATTGAGTACCTGATCTGGGAAAACTGAGCGAACTTCTTCTGCTACCTGCGATGAAAGCTTGGTGCGCCCGTCATACATCGTGAGCAAGATCGTCGAAATGTGAAGCACAGGGTTGAGGTGTCGCCGGATCATGTCGATATTGCGGATCAACATCGACAAACCTTCCAAAGCGTAGTATTCACACTGAATCGGAATAAGCACTTCGCGAGCAGCCACAAAAGCATTAAGCGTGAGAAGTCCCAAGCTTGGGGGGCAGTCGATAATCACATAATCAACTGGATCTTTGTCTTTATTTTTTTGCAGCAGATAAGACTCAATTGCTCTTTGCAGTCGTGTTTCACGTGCAACGAATGAAACTAGTTCTATCTCAGCACCAGCTAACTCAATCGTGGCAGGTACGCACGTTAGTCCTTGGGTTAACGCAGAAGGTTGCTCAACATCAATCAGCGAAGCATCTTCAATCAGAACATCATAAATACTGTCGACCTCTGAGGAATGCTCGATCCCTAGTGCGGTGCTTGCATTGCCTTGTGGGTCCGAATCTATAAGTAATACTCGTTGCCCTCCAAGTGCCAGAGCTGTTGCAAGATTGACTGCTGTAGTTGTTTTCCCAACGCCTCCTTTTTGATTTGCGATAGTGATGATCCTGGTATGCGCAGGTTTCTTCCAGGGAGATCCTTTAGGTCGAATCAAACGCCGCTTCGGCTGGGAAACGACCCTGTTCAGCGCTGATTCATCTGGTTCCTTTTCGTCTAAGGGGTCAGCATGATCTTTTACTGTCAGTGCTGGTGACTCCTGGGGCACAGCTCCTCCTTGTCTCTAACGTCAACGCGTTTCACGAGAAACAGAGCTCCGACAAGAAGTTTCACGTGAAACATGCATAGAACGATGCCTTCAAGGACCTACGGTACCCTCAGAGCTAGCTCTGGTGACATGACGACATGACAATTACGGAACAGAGAGATTCTGGGCATCAAAAACCTCTCGACTCACCTAAGTGGGCCGAGAGGTCAACTGAGACCTTACTGATTTTGAGTTCTGCGACTATGGCGTGACTTTTTCTTGCCAGAAGTTTTCACTCGAACATTTCCCTTCTGGGCTGAGATAAAACGAATACGTACAAGCGTCGTGGGATCTTCTAAAGTTCCTTCTCCAAGAAGCTCAACTTTGCTATCACAGCCACCAGAGACAGCTATTTGCTGACGGTCCTCTTCCAGTTCACGATAAGCAGATGCGCCTTTGAGAGCAACCAGTTCGCCTCCCGGGCTCAATAGGGGGGCAGCCCACATTGCCAGTTTTGCAAGACGAGCGACTGCTCGTGCAGTTACAACAGGAACAGCGAGCTGGCCGGCTAAAGCTTCGGCGCGCGCATGATGAATTACCACATTTGTAAGTCCCAATTCCTCAACAGCAGATGAAAGCCATGTTGTGCGTCGCGCAAGTGGCTCAATCAGATGTAGTTGCAGGTCAGGCCGTGCAATAGCTAAAGCTAATCCTGGCAGCCCAGCACCAGAGCCAATATCTGCCACGGCGACACCAGGTTCCAGTACATCTTGCACGATTGCACAATTTAGAATGTGCCTACTCCACAATCGTGGAACTTCGCGAGGACCTATTAGTCCGTGAGTCACTCCCGTTGTAGCTAATAATTCTGAAAACTTTACAGCTATATCTAGGCGATCTTTATAGATCAGATGAGCAATCCTGGGAGGAAGGGAAAGTTCAGAGGAAAACGAATTATCCACGGTTGGTTGATCCATCGTTAAGAAGGCGAATGATGGCAGTGGCCGCGCCTAGCTGCCACTGCCATCAGAGAAGGTGTGATTTAAACCAGGGGAAGTACAACAACGAAACGGTGAGGCTCACTGCCTTCGGATTCTGATTCGAGTCCTGCGCGAAGCACCTCGTCATGAACTACTTTACGTTCAAATGCAGACATAGGTTCGAGCGATCGAGCCTCGCCGTATTTTTTTACCTCAGCGATCACTTTTCGTGCACTAGATATAACTGCTTCGCGCCTCTCAGCACGGTGGCCAGCTACATCAAGCATTACCCGGCTACGCTCACCAGTTTCAGCCTGTACTGCCATACGAGTTAATTCTTGTAATGCTTCGAGAACTTTGCCGTCTTGCCCGACTAAACGACGTGGTACTCGACCATCTTCTGAATCTACGATGGCAACTGAAGCCCGGTCGCCATCGATATCTACATCAATGTCACCGTCCAAGTCGGCAATATCAAGTAAACGCTCGAGGAAGTCTGCCGCAATTTCACCTTCACGCTCTAGCTCCTCTGTGCGGCTAGCACTAATTCCCTCGCTCATGCTGTCCCTCCAATGAATAGGCAGTTCTATCCGCTGCCAGATCGATTATGTGTGGCCTGGCCGCGCAAAGCGCGGGAATACAAGTTATTTTCGCCGCGAACGGCTGGTCCTGCGAGGCTGCTGACGCTGACCACCTTGTCGAAGCTTGTCCGCTGCAGGGCTATCGCGATACTCACCTGCAATGTTTGAGACATCTGTGTTGTTTTTGAACCACGAACGTTTTTTCTCTGATGCAATATTTTTTTCTACTGCATCCATGCGACTTTCTGCCGGCAGTTTTCCTTGACGACGGCGTCTTTCTTGGAATGCTTTTTCTGCTTCCGATCCAGGAGTTGGCATCCGGCGAATCACCCAAAACTGCTGCCCCATTGACCAGACGTTCGTGGTGAACCAGTAGATAAGAACACCTACAGGAAAATTGACACCTGTAACCGCAAAAATCAAGGGGAAAACATACAACATTACTTTTTGTTGCCGAGCCATCGGATTGTCAAGTGCCGAAGCAGGCATATTTTTCATCGTCAGCTGATGCTGCGTGATAAATGTAGTGGCTGACATCAACAGAATCAGCACAATTGTAAGAATTTTTGCCTCGATGGAATGAGAGGTCATAAATGTGGCTGACAGCGGGGCTCCGAAAAGAGTCGATGCATCTGCCTGACCTGCTAGCTGTGGATTCAATGGTCCTGCAGACAAACGCTGTCCATAAGCAACTCGACCAAGGTTGTTCAAAACGCTAAACAACGCAAAGAAGAAAGGCATCTGAACAAGAATCGGCAGACAAGATGCAAAAGGGTTGGTCCCTGTTCGACGATACAGATCCATTGTTTCTTCAGACATTCGCTGCCGAGATTCTGGATCAGTTTTTCCCTTGTATTTTGCTTGAATCTTCTGCATCTCAGGCTGAATGAGCTGCAGACGACGTGACGACTGGATTTGTTTAAAGAACAAGGGCATCAACAGGACGCGGATGACAATAACCAATCCACCAATGGATAGCGCCCACGTCCACCCTGACTCTGCAGGCATTCCAACCCACGAGAAGAGACTGTGGAAAGCAACCAGCACCCACTCGACAAACCATTCAAGTGGAAGCATCAGCGTCTCGAAAAAGGACCTCTCCATATTTTCCTCTACGGTCTCTTCGTTCCATCTTCGGGTATCTCTACAGACCAGATATGACCGAAGTTTATTGTCAAAGTTTCATCACCTGTCGGTGGTGTCTGAGATAGTTCCATTCTGACGCGCCGAGCGTCTTTTAGCGTCTCGCGCAGGTACATGATCAACACCACCTGGATTCCAAGGATGACAACGCCCCAAACGTCTGACCCCCAGCCCAAGCCCCCTGACCACACCAAAACGCTGAATAGACACAAGCATGTACGTGGAACAACTGGGATAGAAACGGCATCTAGGGGGTATCAGGGGAGAAATAAATAGCTGATACCCCCGAATCGCCCATAAAAACGGCCTAGCTAGCATGCCACGTAAGCGATCGACTAGTAGGGGACTCACACAGATCGACCCATCACTGATTTTTTGTGACCCACTGAAACTTCATTCAAGTCTTTCATCACCCTAGTGAGAAGACGTTCTAGCTCAGTCTCAAGGCGTAGAAAGTCTACTTGCGCGGACGCAGGGTTAGCTCGAACGACGAGGTCGACACCTTGGGGGAGAGAAGGAATACGTGCACGCAAAGAATGGCGTAGACGGCGCTTTACTCTGTTTCGCACAACAGCAATGCCCACCGCTTTCGACACAACGAAGCCGACCCGCGGGGGTCGGCTTCGTCTGCCCTCAGGCTGAGCAACATGAATAACAAGCAGTTTTCCACCTGCTCTCTTGCCTTTTACCGCTACGTGAAAATCTGTAGGTTCACATAGCCGGTTACATGCGGAGAGCACGATCCTGCCCGGAAGATTCAGGCGGAAATGCTGGCGCGGCCTTTACGGCGACGGCAGGCAAGAATAGCGCGGCCAGCACGAGTGGCCATACGACTGCGGAAGCCGTGCTTTTTAGCGCGACGACGGTTGTTGGGCTGAAAAGTGCGCTTGCTCACGTTGAACTCCGTTGGGTCTCGTCGACGAGTCGGTTAAGTCGGCTCGACCATGACGCGACGCAAATCTCGAACGATTGAGAAAGCCTCGCCGCCGACGGTCGGGATCGAAGGTCCGTCTCCACTCTCATTCTAGTCACTACGCGCGAGAGAAACTCATGACTTCTGCGCACGTTACGTCTTGACTACCACAGCTTGGAGACGGGCACACGAAACCGCCCGTCGAAACCGACTGACACACCACGTTACGTGAAATAGGAAATAGAGGTCAAACTTGCTGGGCTAACTTACTCGAACCACAGCGAATACAGCTACCTCATCTGGCAGTTCACCCAGCGGCCGATGAGTTCGTGCATTTGAACGCAAACCTATCCGCCGACCCGATTGACAGATTCTGCTTACGACTAGCCAGCACGACTCGCTGTCTATTTTCCACCGGCCAAGTGACCCGAAAACCTAAGCGAGAGAGATTCCCACAGGGCATCCACATGCATGCACTGCCCTTAATACTTCGTCAAATACCCACCTAAGCAGCAGGTTTCATGACCTTAATTGACTTTGTCAATGGTCGAGCACTAGTAGCCTGTGGATATCCCGTATCCTGTACCCCCAGGCTGTTTCCACAGCTGTGGAAACAGCCTGGGCAGCACTGTAGCCTGCATGTTTCAATAAAACTTCTCGAGAAAATTGATGCCCTGCGCGGGCAGGTACACACAGGGTTTCCCACAAGATGCTCGCGCAGTGGACACCTAACGTGTCCTAGGACTTATCACCGCATTACATACTCAGCAGGAGGGCACAACGTGTCGGAAAAACAAAGCGACACCAGCCGGATCTGGACGGCGACGCTGCACTCTCTGCAGGAAGCAGGCATCCCTGCTCCGCAACGAGCTTTCGTCGCACAATGTGCGCTGGTTGGAATTCTCGACTCAACCGCAATCATTGCTGTACCTGATGAATTCACTAAAGACATTGTGGAGACACGCGTTCGCGAGTCTCTTACGGAATCCCTAGCGCGGGAAACTGGCCGTGATATTCGCCTCGCAGTAACAGTAGATTCCTCTATTCGTGGAGCTATCGAGGAATCGAGTCAGCCAACTCTTGATATGTACAGCGAAAACGACAGTTGGAAAATTGAAGATATCCATTCCTCAAGCAAGACCAGCGGAGACAATTCGCTTCCCGTAACTTCTGCTGCCGCTCAAGAACGCTTTGGGGGGGTGGCGGATACTGTTTCCACGGAAACTGCTCATCACGATTCTGGACCAGACAGGCCACGTAAACCAGCAGGAGGTAACACCAAGAATCAAACAACAAATGATTCAGGTGGCGACCATCTCAATCCTAAATACACCTTCGACACATTCGTGATTGGCTCTAGTAACCGTTTTGCTCATGCGGCCGCAGTGGCTGTCGCTGAGGCCCCAGCTCGAGCTTATAACCCGCTTTTTATCTATGGCGATTCAGGTCTAGGCAAGACACACCTGCTGCATGCGATAGGCCACTACGCACAGAATCTCTACCCAAAAGTTCGAGTTAAATATGTGAACTCTGAAGAATTCACAAATGATTTTATCAACTCAATCCGCGATGATCGCGCTAGCAGCTTTCAGCGCCGCTATCGCGAAACTGATATTCTACTTATTGACGATATTCAGTTCCTGTCAGGAAAAATGCAAACTCAGGAAGAGTTTTTCCACACTTTTAACACTTTACATAATGCCAATAAGCAAGTAGTTATCACTTCCGATGTTCCACCAAAGCAGCTCTCTGGCTTCGAAGAGCGCATGCGGTCTCGGTTCGAAATGGGCTTACTTACTGATGTCCAACCGCCAGATTTAGAAACGCGAATCGCGATTCTTTCAAAAAAAGCACGTCAGGAGCAATTAAAAGTTCCTGACGAAGTTCTTGAATTCATTGCGAGTCGGATATCTAGCAACATTCGTGAGCTAGAAGGAGCGCTCATACGCGTAACTGCTTTCGCCAGCTTAAATAGACAAGAAGTGGATCTCGGGCTAGCAGAAATTGTTTTGCGTGATCTCATGCCTGATCAACAAATTAGTCAGATCACAGCTGCGACAATCATGGCGCAAACAGCTGGGTACTTTGACCTCACTATTGATGATCTGTGCAGCGCCTCTAGGTCACGCACTCTCGTCAATGCTCGTCAAATTGCTATGTACCTATGCCGTGAACTGACTGAGCTCTCTCTACCCAAAATTGGCCAGCAGTTCGGTGGGCGTGACCACACAACTGTCATGCATGCAGACAAGAAGATCCGGCAGCTCATGGCAGAGCGGCGCTCTGTTTATAACCAGGTAACAGAGCTAACCACGCGTATCCGATCTCAACAGTCCACTTAGACGACTTAGTTTCACCTGCGAGGGGGGGTTGGGAGATGACGTCATCTCCCAACCCCCCCTCGCAATGCCTCACTGGCACGTAGGCAGCGACACGCGCGAAAAACAGACACCACCACACTGACTCTTCAAATATTTTTCATCCTTTTTGGGTCGGATTTTAGGGGTTGAAGAGTTGCTATTCTCCACTGCAAGGGGACCCTCCTGACTTATCCACATACTTGTTCATAAGTCAGGAGGGTAATCGTTTTCGTAATCCACTGCGGATCTAATTAGCCCTTGACCTGCCTTGTTGGATCCACAACTGGGGACAAGATTGGGGATATCTTGTGAAGATTCCTTGCTCTTCCCTGTGGATAAATCAGTGGGTAACCCTGGGGAGAAGTGCGTATTGCATGAGGAAAGATAGATACAAGACTGTGGATGCAGTGTGGATGCAGTGAGAGTTTCCACAGGGTCGTATAGGTCATCCACTAAAAATCCACAGACAAAATCCCCAACCCTTAAGGGCCCTTGAACTGGTCATATCGAGGAAATCCACAAAATCCACAGGGCTTATTAAGACGATGAATCTATACCTCTAGCTATGCGCGACTGCGTACGGAAGCACCTCGAGGTAGGTGGCCCGACTAGGTAAAGTTCCAAAATTTGGGCCACTTTGGGAGAAGAGCAGGCTCCAAGGTGGTTAGCATCGATGTGTCAAACCGTTTCGAGCCGAAAGCCTGAAACCGAAACGACCATGGCCACCGAAGTGGATTCATTGATGTGGCCCCACGCGCTGTGTTGAGTTTGAGGAGCGGTGACTGTGAGATTCCGTGTAGAGCGCGACGTGCTGACTGAAGCAGTCACTTGGGTAGCTCGTGGCCTGCCTAATCGTCCACCTACGCCGGTTCTAGCCGGAATTCTTCTCGAAGCTGACGCTGACGGGTCATTGACTTTATCTGCGTTCGATTACGAAGTATCTGCACGTATAACTGTTGAGGCAGATGTGCACGAACCAGGCCGAGCATTAGTTTTAGGGCGGATGCTTTCAGATATTTCAAAAACACTTCCAGGAAAACCCGTCGATGTGACTACTGACGGAAATAAAGTTTCTGTCGCTTGTGGATCTAGTCGTTTTTCCTTGCTAAAAATGCCCGTGGAAGAATATCCCACACTCCCGGTATCTCCTGAGCCGAGCGGTCACATTCCTGGTGATGTCTTCACTCATGCAGTAGCCCAGGTCAGTGTTGCTGCTGATCGTTCAGATACGCTTCCCATTCTTACGGGTGTTCGCATGGAGGTCGACGGTGAGCGCATGACATTGTTGGCTACAGATCGTTATCGCTTGGCCATGCGTGAGCTGACTTGGCGTCCTGATGATGAGGACATTAACGCCGTTGTTCTTGTTCCTGCTCGGACGCTCTCCGACACAGCAAAATCTCTAGGGGCATCTGGCTCGGTTTCGGTTGCCCTTGGGGAAGCAGCTGGAGGTGACGGCCTTATTGGCTTTGATGCAGGGCAACGTCGCACAACTAGTCGCCTTCTCGATGGCGACTATCCCAAAGTTTCAGCGATTTTCCCTAATAGCGTCGATACCGAAGCAATTGTGGATACTCAAGTGCTTATCGAAGCTGTCAAGCGAGTCTCCATTGTTGCAGAACGAAACACACCCGTTCGTCTTCGATTCGTTGATGGACAAGTGAGCATCGATGCGGGGACAGGAGAGGATGCACAGGCTAGCGAAGCGGTTGAGTGTCAGTTAGTTGGGCCTGACATCGAAATTGCCTTCAACCCGACTTACCTGATCGATGGGCTTAACGCTGTTTCATCTCCCTTTACCAGACTTGCTTTCACTCAGCCTGGTAAGCCAGCAGTTCTCAGCGGTCAAAGAGAAGCAGATGGTGACTGTGACTCTTCGTACCGATATGTACTCATGCCAGTGCGTTTTACTAACTGATCTTTATTAAATGGTGGGGAGGGGGATCCTCTCCACCATTTAATTTATTTTGTAACAATATTCCGATAGTAAAACTCATAAGAAAGTGGATTATGCACGTCACACATCTATGGGTTGCAGACTTTCGTAACTACATCTCCACAGATGTTTCCCTCGAGCCAGGAGTCACGTTTCTCGTTGGCCCCAATGGTCAAGGTAAGACAAATCTAGTCGAAGCTATCGGATACCTCGCAACTCTTCGATCACATAGAGTCGCCAGTGACGGTCCACTTGTTCGATTCGGCGCAGATCATAGCGTCATCAGGGCAGCTGTTAGTAAAAGAGGGCGCAGTACCACTGTTGAGGTTGACATTATTCCTGGTCGCGCAAATAAAGCTGGGATTAATAGAACTCAAGTTTCGCGTCCTAGAGACATTCTGGGTAACGTAAGGACCGTTTTATTCGCCCCAGAGGATCTATCGATTATTAAAGGTGATCCATCTGGAAGACGTGATTTTCTAGATACGCTTCTTGTTGCGCGGCAGCCCAAATGGGCGTCAGTTCAAGGAGACTACGCTCGAGCTTTGAAGCAGCGTAATGCTTTATTGAAGAAAGCTGTGTCCCTTGGTGGAGGTGGCAAAAAAACTAGCTATCCAAAAGATCCTTATTTTGAGTCGACTTTATCTATATGGGATGACCAGCTTGCGGGGTTAGGTGGGCGACTTATGTATGCGCGTCTCAGGCTTCTTCATGATCTTTCTCCCCGTTTGAAGGACGCTTATTCTTCAATTTCTGAAGACGAAACAGAAAACTTTTTCGCGCGTGCTACGTATAGAACAAGTCTTACCTTAGAACACTCTCTTAAAGTTTCTTCCCTCATTAATTCTAACGAGACTCCTGATGTAGAAGATTTACAACAGGCCCTCTTTGAATCCTTGCAAGGATCTCATCAAGCTGAGTTCGCACGGGGAGTAACCCTGTTTGGGCCGCATCGAGATGAAGTAGAGCTTTCTCTTGGGGAGATGCCTGCAAAGGGATATGCCTCGCACGGAGAAACTTGGTCTTTTGCCCTCGCGTTGAAGCTTGCTTCGTATCATCTTCTTCGCCATGACCTCGGAGAAGATCCTGTTCTGATTCTTGATGATGTTTTTGCTGAGCTTGACGCTCGTCGTCGTGCACGTTTAGCGGAGCTGATCGAAGATGCTGAACAAGTTTTAATTACCGCTGCAGTAGAGGAGGATCTTCCTCCTCTACTGCAGGGAAAGACACTTAATATCTTCGCCGGAAATGTGCGAGATGAATGAGAAAAAATATTTTCGTCAAGTTTCATCTTTCCTAGGTGTAGGTGCATATCAACATGCGCCTACACCTCCCACACCCGATTTATGTGAAGACTCCGCGCTGCGCGATGATGCCGCGCGTGCAGCTCTGGCACGCGCACGAAATACAGCCCGTGAAGCAGGACTTCGGCCTGGCATGCTTCCACGGAAACGTCGAAGAAGAAACAGCGAGCCATTAACCAGCTCCGCTGGCCCCGATCGACGAGACCCACAGCTTCTCGGTGATGAACTCGGCCGATTAATAGAAACACGCGGATGGCGCAAAGATGTCTCCGCAGCGTCGGTTATGGGGAGCTGGCCAGCAGTAGCTGGACTCGATATTGCTCGACATTCAGTACCGGTGAGTTTTGAAGAAGGAATTTTGGTAGTACGCGCTGAATCAACAGCGTGGGCTACGCAGTTGACTTACATGATTCCGCAACTGCAGGCCCGCATTGATGACGCGATAGGTAACGGAGTAGTCACCAATATTCGGGTAACAGGGCCCAGTGCGCCGTCCTGGAAACGAGGACCAAGGCGTAGTCGGGGCCCAGGGCCTCGAGATACTTACGGCTAGTCGAAAAGGCACGTCACCCCATAAAGTTCCCACAAAGAACTCACTAAAGCGACCTGAGCCGATCTCTGGTCCGCAAAGATCTTCTGCATACCCACCCACATGTCTCGGGTTTCAATGCGACTCAAGGGCTTGAGGAGAGCCCCATTGCGATATTCGCTGTGGAGTGAAGGTAGACTGAATGCTCGACCGTGTATGAGAGGGCAGCATTCATGCGTGCTTCTCTGTGGTCAGCTGTTCTGATCCCGCGCCCCAGCGGCCTGCGTACCGAGGAGTCCTGTGACCGACTCGAGCTCTGAACCCGTGACCGGTGCAGAGGCGTTTCCTGCATCTGAAAACACATCCATTGCCTACGATGCCAGCGCCATCACCGTCCTGGAAGGCCTGGAAGCGGTTCGTAAACGCCCCGGCATGTACATCGGATCTACAGGCGAGCGAGGATTACATCACCTCATCTGGGAGATCGTCGATAACTGTGTAGACGAAGCTCTCGCTGGGTATGCCACTCGCGTAGATGTGACACTGCTGAACGACGGGGGCGTACGAGTCCAAGATGATGGGCGAGGCATCCCCACTGATATCCACCCTGTGGAGAAAGTCTCTGCTGTCGAACTTGTGCTTACCCAGCTGCACGCAGGCGGAAAATTCGGTGGAGGAGGTTACAAAGTCTCTGGCGGTCTTCACGGTGTGGGGTCCTCTGTCGTCAACGCCCTGTCCACTCGACTAGAAGCCGAAGTTCGACAGAAAGGCCATGTGTACCGCATGGCCTTCGAACATGGAGTCCCCACCGGGCCGCTGCAGGAAATGGAAGAGATACCGGCAGAAGAAACCGGAACGACGATCACTTTCTGGGCTGACCCGGCGATCTTCGAAACCACAACCTACGATCTCGAAACCGTCCGTGCTCGGTTTCAGCAGATGGCATTCCTTAACAAAGGGCTGACGATCTCTGTTACGGATGAGCGCCGTCCAGAGCACGACGAATCAGTAGTCGACGATGCTGTAGACGAAGCTGATCTCTCCGTTCCCAAGGACGCTGAGGGCAGTGACGAACTCACAGAAAGCGTGTGGAAACCAGTCGTCATCACCTATCGCTACGACGGTGGACTCGTTGACTACGTCCAGCACTTGAACTCCAGTAAGCGCAGCGAGACAGTGCATGAACAAATCATCGATTTCAACCGTGAAGATTCAGAGCGATCCATGTCTGTGGAAATCGCTTTGCAGTGGACAACGGCTTACTCCGAGTCGGTGCACACTTACGCAAATGCGATCAACACCCATGAAGGCGGAACACACGAGGAAGGATTCCGATCTGCGCTGACCAATCTGGTCAACAGGTTCGCGCGGGCTCAGAACCTCCTGAAAGACAAAGACGACAACCTCACCGGTGAGGATGTACGTGAAGGCCTTACCGCAGTCGTCTCTGTGAAACTCGGCGAACCCCAGTTTGAAGGACAAACAAAAACCAAATTGGGTAACTCTGAAGTACGTGGTTTCGTGCAAGGGACCATGACAGAAGGCCTAGGCGACTGGTTTGAACGTCATCCAAACGAAGGTCGAGAGATCGTCAAGAAAGCAATTAATGCTGCACATGCTCGGCTAGCTGCGCGTAAAGCGCGTGAAGCAACACGGCGCAAAGGCCTGATGGAGTCCGGGGGACTGCCAGGAAAACTGCGTGACTGTCAATCAAAAGACCCATCCGTCAGTGAGATCTACATTGTCGAGGGAGATTCCGCCGGTGGATCTGCCAAAGATGGCCGCGATCCTTTTAATCAAGCGATTCTTCCTATTCGTGGAAAAATCCTCAATGTCGAAAAAGCTCGCATCGACCGAATTATGAGCAACATGGAGGTGCAAGCATTGATCTCCGCGTTTGGTACTGGTATTGGTGAAGACTTTGATCTGAAGAAAGCGCGTTATCACAAAATTGTACTCATGGCCGATGCCGACGTGGATGGTATGCACATCCGTACGTTGCTATTGACACTGTTGTTCCGGTTTATGCGACCGCTCATTGAGGCCGGATACGTGTACCTAGCCCAGCCTCCGTTGTATCGACTCAAATGGATCAACCATCCACACGAGTACGTGTTCTCCGATGAGGAACGAGACCGCCAGCTCCAAGCCGGTAAGAGCGCCGGCTGGAGGCTGCCCAAAGATGGCATCCAGCGGTACAAGGGTCTGGGAGAAATGAACTCCAGTGAGTTGTGGGACACCACGATGGACCCAGAGCACCGTGAGCTTCTCCAGGTCAATCTCGACGATGCGGCTGCAGCTGACGAAATCTTCTCCGTGCTTATGGGAGAAGACGTTGAGTCAAGACGTGACTTCATCCAGAGGAACGCGCGGGACGTTCGGTTCCTTGACGCGTAGCGATTACCGCAGGGGCAGAGGCAGAGATCGGCTCTCAACGTTGGTTTTCCGCTTCCACCCACAAATGTCAGTTGGTCTTTCCCGTTGGTGATCGTGTCGATCTCCGCCCGAACATGATTGTGAAGGATTTGTTGTGAGCGACGAACAGCCTCCTGGTGTCGATGTTGAGGCAGCTGGATCCGGCTACGACCGGGTCGCGCCAGTAGACCTGAACACCGAGATGCAGCGTAGCTACATCGAGTACGCGATGAGCGTGATCGTCAGCCGCGCATTGCCAGATGTACGAGATGGCTTCAAGCCGGTACATCGGCGGATTATTTACGCGATGTTTGATGGTGGGTACCGGCCTGACCGCGGTTACAACAAGTGTCAGCGCGTTGTCGGTGAAGTGATGGGGCAATATCACCCACACGGTGATTCGGCTATCTACGATGCATTGGCACGTTTGGCCCAGTCATGGGTGATGCGATATCCGCTCATTGACGGTCAAGGAAACTTCGGTAACGCAGGCAACGACGGCCCTGCTGCCGCGCGATACACCGAATGCCGGATGGCTCCCTTAGCAATGGAGCTAGTTCGTGACATCCATGAAGATACAGTCGACTTCTCGCCGAACTATGACGGCAAGAATCAAGAGCCAGACATCCTGCCAGCACGAATTCCGAACCTACTGGTCAATGGGTCTAATGGAATTGCTGTGGGGATGGCTACCTTAATCCCTCCACATAACTTGCGTGAGGTCGCCGAGGCAGCCCAATGGGTGCTGGCACATCCTGACGCAACAAAAGAAGAACGTTTAGAAGCATGTATTTCCATTATTAAGGGACCAGATTTCCCCACGGCCGGTTTGATCATGGGGCGTCAAGGAATTGAAGACGCTTACCGCACAGGCCGAGGGTCAATCATCATGCGGGCGCGTGTGCTGGTTGAAGAGATCCAAGGGCGTACATGCTTGGTGGTGACCGAGTTGCCATACATGGTTAACCCGGACACGTTGGCTACAAAAATCGCGGAGCTAGCTAAAGAAGGGCGTGTGTCGGGGATTGCCGATATTCGCGATGAGTCTTCTGGGCGTACCGGACAACGTCTGGTGATTGTGCTGAAGCGAGATGCAGTTGCCAAAGTTGTACTGAACAACTTGTACAAGCACACGCAACTACAGACGAACTTCGGCGCAAACATGCTTGCACTTGTCGACGGTGTTCCGCGTACGCTGCCGATTTCAGCATTCGTTCGGCACTGGGTCGACCATCAGGTAGACGTCATCTTGCGCCGTACTAAGTACCGTCTGCGCAAGGCCGAGGAACGTATGCACATTCTGCGTGCGCTGCTCAAAGCGTTGGACATGCTCGATGAGGTGATCGCTCTTATCCGACGTTCGCCCACGCCTGATGAAGCCCGAACTGGATTGATGGGGCTACTGAGCATTGATGAATTGCAAGCAAACGCGATTCTTGACATGCAGCTGCGTCGTTTGGCCGCCCTGGAACGGCAGAAAATCCTTGAAGAGCACGATGAACTCGCCGCCCTTATCAAGGATTACCAAGACATCATCGCCAAGCCTGAGCGGCAGCGGCAGATCGTCTCCGAGGAGCTGACCGAGACAGTCGAGAAATGGGGCGATGAACGTCGTTCGCAGATCATGCCCTACGACGGTGAAGTCTCGATGGAAGACCTCATTCCTGAAGAAAACGTCGTTGTCAACATCACCTGCGGCGGGTATGCCAAGCGCACACGAGTCGATGAGTACCGATCACAAAAACGTGGTGGTAAAGGGGTTCGCGGAGCAACCTTGCGAGGCGATGACATTGTTGAGCACTTCTTTGTGACGACAACGCATCATTGGATCTTGTTCTTCACTAACCTCGGTCGGGTATACCGGATCAAGGCGTATGAATTGCCTGAGGGTGCGCGGGATTCGAAGGGTCAGCACGTTGCGAATCTGCTCGAGTTCCAGCCCGATGAACGTATTGCTGCTGTGCTGGCGATCCCGAACTATGAGGTAGCTCCGTATTTGGTTGTGGCTACACGTAAGGGGTTGATTAAGAAAACCTACTTGCGCGAGTACGACTCGCCCCGTTCGGGTGGCCTGATCGCCGTGAACCTACGCGATGGTGATGAGCTCATCGGAGTAACCGCTTTGCATGATGAAGATGACCTGCTACTCGTTTCTCGCAAAGGCCAGTCTTTACGGGTTAAGGGGGACAACAGCACTCTTCGTCCGATGGGGCGTGCCACCAGCGGTGTTACGGGTATGAAATTCCGTGCCGGAGACGAACTCCTAGCTATGTGCTTAGTTCCTGATGCCATGGATCCGGACGTATTTGTTGTGTTTGAGAACGGTATTGCCAAGCGCACGCCTGCCTCCGACTATCCGGTGAAAGGTCGCGCGGGCTTAGGCGTCAAAGTTGCTTCGATGAGTGAACGGGCTGGCGACCTCGTTGGTGCGTTGACCGTTGGTGAAAATGAAGAAGTCATGGTCGTTATGGAAAAGGGCAAGGTCGTTCGCTCGCGTGTCGACGAGGTTCGACGCACTGGACGTAACACCATGGGTGTGCAGTTCGCGAAGCCGGATAGAAACGACGCCATCGTTGCGGTGGCGCGTAACCCCGAGCCCGCTGCCGAAGCCGATGTCGAAGCCATCGAGGACGGCGATACCACGGACAGCGCCGAAGCATTAGCGGCGATGCACGACCCGGCCCAGCCGAGGACCGACATCGGTACCGAAGGAGGAGAGGACTCCGAATCCGCTCATGCCCAGGAGGCTGCTGCCACGATGCAGGACGATGACGGAGGTCAGGCATGAGCAATCCCAAGGGGCAAGCCAATGGGCCAGCCGCTGCACCGCGCACAATGACAGTAGGCGGTGTTCGAGTTGGTGCGCGCCCGGCAGGGCGTATAGGTCCTACGGCTGCGCCTGGGGATGCAGATCCACGGCGCGTTAAGCTCACGCTGGCGCGCGTGGATCCGATCTCTGTTATGCGGATCTCATTCTTGCTATCAGTGGCATTTGGGATTGCCATGGTCATCGTTGTGATTGCGCTGTGGTTAATGCTCAACAGCATGGGTGTGTTTGCAGAGATTAATGCTGCGGTAGAGAGCCTGCACTTGCAGCAAGGGGGAGAAGCAGACGCGCGGTTTAACCTCGTTGAATTTCTCAGCCTCGGTCGTGTGCTCTCCTTGACGATCGTGTTTGGCGTGGTTGACGTGATTTTGCTGACAGCAATCGCGACCGTGGTGGCTTTCATCTACAACATGTGCGCTGCTCTGGTTGGTGGCGCGCAGGTGACTCTCGTCGATGACTGATGCGGCTCTGAACTGGTTCTTTAGAGTCGATGGGAGGGGCGTACCTGTGTGGTTCGCAGCCGATTTGGGAACCGAGACAACATTCGGGTAATGTAAAACCTTGTTGAGGGCCTATAGCTCAGACGGTTAGAGCGCTTCCCTGATAAGGAAGAGGCCACAGGTTCAAGTCCTGTTAGGCCCACGATTCACAGCGGGGCAATTCCCACATAATGGAGTTGCCCTGCTTGTGTATCCGAGTGACTCAATCCGACTACCTCAAAGTAGTCCAGGATAAGCAAGAGGTGCACATGCATCGATACCTCGCACTAGTCGCAGCAGCTGTCGGCGGTCTAGTAACGTGGAAGCATGCGCGCACTCGAAGCGCAGAAAACGCTATGTGGGAACAAGTTGCCCACACAGTAAAAAAACACTCGTAAGATTAGTACGGAGCTGAAAAGCTCGACCAAGCGAAATTCGCTTCGGGGCCTTGGCGCAATTGGTAGCGCACCTGCTTTGCAAGCAGGGGGTTAGGGGTTCGAGTCCCCTAGGCTCCACCGCCGCCCACCAGTAGCTGACAGATCAGCAGCTGGTGGGTGCTGCTTTTTCTCCGACCTTGTGAAGACGGTCAAAGTCACCAAATATCTCGAGCGCCTGGGAACGCCACCACAATTCTCCATGCACAAAGCCTCTTCACGTCCACGATGACACCATGTGCACATGGCCTCCGAAAAACCCACGCACATCGAAGAAATGGCTCGCTGGAGCATCACAGAAACCATTGCAGCCATCCGCGAGGGCCGCGCCACCGCCCGCCTCGTCACCGAAGCAGCCATAGCCCGCATCGAACGCGCTAACCCTCACATCAACGCCGTCCACACCCTCCTACGAGAGCAAGCGCTCGCTGATGCCGAGACCATCGACCCAAGCCTCCCCCTAGCAGGAGTGCCCACCCTCATCAAAGCCGAACACGACATCAAAGGCATCCCCACCACTCTCGGCGGATACGGCAACAGCACACCTGCACAACATGACTCCGCCGTCGTATCACGACTCAGAGCAGCAGGCGCCATCATCCTCGGCACCACACACATGCCCGAATTCGGCCAATTCCCATGGACCGAAGGAGCTTCATTCGGCCACACTCGCAACCCCTGGAATCCCCACCACAGCACCGGCGGCTCCAGCGGAGGATCCGCAGCCGCAGTCGCAGCCGGATGCGTTCCCTTCGCCATCGGCAGCGACGGCGGCGGATCCATCCGCATTCCGGCCGCCTGCTGCGGACTCATCGGCCTCAAACCCGTACGAGGGCGAGTCAGCACCTCCCCGTCGCCAGACCTATGGGGACGACTAGGAACCATCGGGCCACTAACCCGCACCACTGCCGACACAGCACTCGTCTACGACATCATTGCCGGCCCCAGCGACCACGACGCCTTCCCGCTACCCCGCCCTTACAACACCTTCACCGACGCCGCCAACCAAGCCCCCCAGCGCCTACGCATCGCCTGGCTCACCACCCCAGCCAATCCACTCATCCACGTCGAGCGCCACATCGCAAAAACCGTTCACGACGTAGCCCGCACACTCGCCAAAGCAGGCCACACCATCACCCACCTCACTCAGCGATGGCCCAATGACCAACCCAACTACCTCATCGAATTCGCCCACGCCCTCGCCCAAGAACGCAAACGCGTCGAACACCCCAACCGCCTCGAAACCCGTACCCGCCACACCGCTAATGCCGGGCGGCTCATCCCCCCAGCCCTGCTCAAACACGCCCACACCACTGCCACCAAACTCGCCACCGACATCGAAACACGCTTCGCTGAATACGACATCGTCATTACACCCACCATCGCCACAGCACCCCCCAAACTCGGACAACTTGACACCACAGGCAGCTTTCACGCACTCATCCGCTCACTACCCATGGTCGCCTTCACCACCCTCGCCAACACCACCGGCCACGCCTCCCTATCCTTCCCAGCCGGCTACACCCCCGACGGACTACCCATCGGCATTCAGCTCTACGCCCCTGGCGGCGACGAACAACGCCTGCTAACCCTCGCTGCCCAACTCGAACGCCTCCTACCCAACCGCCCCACCATCGCACCCACCCTCCCCTGAACAGCCACCACACCTGCCAAGAAGAAACCAACCCTTAAGAAAACCCCCTAAACACCTCCCACAACCATCCACCAGTGAGAAGCTGACCCACATGCGCCGATTCGTCCAGAGCAAAAAACTCCAATCAGTCCGCTACGACGTCCGCGGCCCCATCCTCGTCGAAGCCGAACGACTCGAAGCCGAAGGACACAAAATCCTCAAGCTCAACATCGGCAATACCGCCCCCTTCGGATTTGAAGCCCCACCCGCCCTCACCAACGCTATGATCCGCCACCTGGGCGAGGCCCAAGGCTACTCAGACAGCCTCGGTATCTACTCCGCCCGCACCGCAATCGCCCAGTTCTACCAAGCCGAAGGCCTCCACCACGTCGACGTCGACGACATCTTCATCGGCAACGGAGTCTCCGAACTCATCAGCATGGTCCTATCCGCTTTCATCGACGACGGCAACGAAATCCTCGTACCCGCACCCGACTACCCCCTATGGACAGGCGCAGTCTCTCTCGCCGGCGGAACCCCCGTCCACTATCTCGCCGACGAAAACAACAACTGGAACCCCGACCTGGCCGACATCGAATCCAAAATCACCCCTAACACCCAAGCCATCGTCCTCATCAACCCAAACAACCCCACCGGCGCCGTCTACAGCGCAGAAACCGTCAAAAACATCGTAGATATCGCCCGACGCCACGAACTGGCCATCTTTTCTGACGAGATCTACGAAAAAATCCTTTTCGACGACGCCACTCACCACCACACAGCCCACTATGCCGGCGACGACGTGCTCTGCCTCACCTTCTCAGGACTTTCCAAGGCCTACCGCGTCTGCGGCTACCGCGCCGGATGGGTCATGATTTCCGGCCCCAAAGAACACGCCACCAACTTCATCGAAGGCCTCACCCTCCTCGCCAACATGCGCATGTGCGCCAACGTGCCCGCCCAACACGCCATCCAATCAGCCCTAGGCGGATACCAATCCATCACCGAACTCATCAAACCCGGCGGGCGTTTCTACGAACAAGGAAAACTCGCCTCACGCCTACTCAACGAGATCCCCGGAGTGAGCTGCATTGAACCCCGAGGAGCCCTCTACTGCTTCCCCCGCCTTGACCCAGACATCTACCCCATAGACAACGACGAAACCTTCGTCATCGACCTGCTCCGTTCCAAAAAAATCCTCGTCACGCACGGAACAGGCTTCAACTGGCCCCGCCCCGACCACTTCCGCCTTACCTTCCTACCCGACGAAGAAACCCTTACCGACGCCATCGGCCGTATCAGCGAATACCTCGCCGCGCGGCGAGCCTGAACACACGTGAGGCGGGAGCCTAGAAACTCAAGCCCCGCCTCACGCATCACCAAAATTAACTGTTTTTCGGGTTCTCCGGCGCCTCAACCGAAGCGTCATGCACCTGCTCAGGATTCGTTGGAGCCACGCCATCACCCGTCGGTGCTTCACCCAACGTGGAGATCTGTCCAGGCTTCGGCCCCGATGCAGCACCATCCGAAACGCTCGAAGCTCGACCACTAGTGGGCGCAGCATAAGGGTCAGTCAACGGACGTGCCCATGGGTCTTCATACTCAGCCTGACGCTGCTTCAACACGTAGTACGCCGCCCCCGCAGCCGCGAGCACAACAACAACACCCAGCACTCCACCAAAACCAGCACACTTCTTTTTCACTGGAGTTGCTACCGCATCGCCACGCATCACCGCACGAGCACCAACGGCACGTTCGCGCCACACCTGAGGATCAACATCACTGGCCTCTTCAAGCTGCGTTACGATCTCGCTCCATTTTGAACGCAAGTCACCAGCTCGCCCCTCGGCTTGACTTGCAACAGAATCCGCAGTGTCACGCGCAGCCACGCGAGCCTTCTCGAAACTCTCCTCAGCGCGCTGCGCCACGGAGGTCGCGGTCTCCCTAGCCGTATCGGCCGCGTCGCTCAGCTTCGGCTCGGCCGCTTCCCACAGACCAGCCAACGTGGGCACGGTCACCTTGAGCGACGGAATCTTGTACGTCTTCTTTTTCTTCGCCACCACTGGCCTCCTGTGCGTCAGTTGCGGATTTGTGTATTTACCATCCTGCACGTAAAGCACTCAAAAGACAGTCCTAATAACTGCATTTCGCTCAACCCTAAAAGTTGCAACTGACCGCCAGCTGCACAAAAACGCACTATTTACACCCTTAGGGGTGCAGCCATGGGCGAAATGTATCCCACCAACTCTTGTCGACCCGCTCCCGAGGGCATGGAAGGATGGACCCCATGAACGTCACACTTCACACGAACAAGGGCGACATCAACCTGACCCTGTTCCCCGACCACGCGCCCAAGACCGTAGAAAACTTCGTCGGCCTTGCCAACGGCACCAAGGAATACCAGGCAGACGGCGGCAAAACGTCCCCGGAACCGTTCTACGACGGTGTGATTTTCCACCGCGTCATCCCCGGCTTCATGATCCAAGGCGGATGCCCCTTGGGTATCGGCACAGGTGGCCCCGGCTACATGTTTGACGACGAGATCCACCCTGACCTGGACTTCTCCAAGCCTTACATCCTTGCCATGGCTAACGCAGGCAAACGCATGGGGCGCGGCACCAACGGCTCTCAGTTCTTCATCACCGTTGCCCCCACCACCTGGCTGCAGGGCAAGCACACCATCTTCGGCGAAGTTGCCGACCAGGAAAGCCGCGACGTTGTCGATGCCATCGCCGCCACTCAGACCGGTGCGCAGGACCGCCCCACCGAAGACATCACTATCCAGTCCGTCACCATCACCGAGTGACAACGACACGCTGACACACCACGTGAAAGCACAATCCATGGCCACCTAGGCTCGATAACGTGCGGGGCATCCGCAGCACACGCTGCAGGTGCCCCGCACGCTTATCCACCACAACGCGCCCCACCCACAAAGCGATACGCCGAAAGCAGAGACAACGGTGGACCAGAAGGCCCCCTCACCCCCCACCAACCGTAGCCACTACGCAGCCCTCACCGCGCGCCAATACCTCACCACACCGGTCACATACACCCTCATCGCGCTCTGCATCCTAGTCTGGTTCGCCCAACTCATCCCCAGCCTCGACCATCTTCTGTTCCAAAATGGTGCCTTTATGCCTTCCCTCGGGGCACTAGAACCATGGCGTTTCCTGACCGCATCTTTCCTCCACGCACCCCAAATCTGGCACTTGCTGTTCAATATGCTCTGTCTTTGGGTACTGGGACGCACACTTGAACCAGCAATAAACACAAAGTTTTTCCTGGCTTCCTACTGCGTGTGCGCTATCGGCGGATCAGTCGGATCTATCTGGTTTTCCACCTCTATTACCGACCCCAACGGAACCTGGATGCAGGCAACAGTCGGCGCTTCCGGAGCCATTTTCGGTCTCTTCGCGATACTCTTTGTCCTCGCACCAACAGTTGGCGCCGACATACGAGGCATACTTGCAGCTCTTTTCATCAACGCAACTTTGCCCCTCTTCATTGAAGGAATCGTCTGGCAAAGCCAACTCGGTGGTTTGTTCACCGGCTTCATGATCGGTGCCCTCTGCGCTCTCCAACGCAAAATCTGCATCCGCACATTGCGCTGGCTGGGACTTGCTGCCATCGCAGCAGCACTCATAGCCCTTGCCTGGCACAAGTACGAGGTAGTCGGAAGCATCACTCACCTTAGTTGGTGACCGTGTGAGTGCAGCAGCTGATTTCCACAGCAGCACATCCGGAGGGATATCCACATCGGTGGAAAGAAACACTACGAGAACGTTGAGTAAGACCAATTAATGCTGAAAGTGCAGGTCAACCATGCTTCACGCTCGACGAGGCCAGGTTCTCTTACATCCATGTAATTCATCCCCAGCTGTGCACAAGCCTGTGGAGAACGATACGAAACTCCACAAAAACGGTTTACAGCCATCCCGAGATGGCCCAGCGTTCACATACGACGATGGTGGGGCCACCGCAGTAGCACCCACCATCCAATGAAGTCGAAGTGAGAACCGGTCTTACTTCCACTGAGTCGTCATCAAAAAACCAGCCATGATGAACGCGAAGCCAATACCTAAATTCCAGTTCTGCAACGACTCAATTGGATACTTGTAACTACTCAAGTAGAAAACAACAACCCACACAAGACCAATAAGCATCAAGCCAAGCATCGTCGGGACAAACCAAGGACGATTGCCACCCATCGATTTGCGAGCGATCTTCTGCTGTGCTCGCTCCTCTTTCTTCTGGGCTTTGCGCAGGGCTTTCTGCTCCTTCGGAGAAAGGTTGTCGTAGTCGTCCATAGCTGATGCGTAGCCGGACGGCGAGCCTGCCACGTCCGCGGGCTCATTGCGGGATAGGTTAGACACTGCGAAATCTCCTGCGCTGATCGAAGTGTAAGTGCTCTCAAAGAACACTTTTGATGGCTCCAGAGACCAACATTACGGCCTACACACAAAGCAGCCCGACCAACGTGGCCATCCTCTAGACGCCACACCTGGATTACGGTTGTGGACGATCTACACGCGGTCACCAACGACCCGAAAACAGATCGGAAAAGAAAGGCAACACACGTGACAACAGGTGCCGGAAGCAAAGTACTAGTAGTCGATAACTTCGACAGCTTTGTCTACACAATTGTGGGGTATCTGGAACAACTAGGAACCGAGTGTCACGTCATCCGCAACGACATCGTTATCCCACAGACAGTGGGCCAATACGACGGCGTGCTTATCTCACCAGGTCCAGGAACCCCAGAAAACTCAGGCAAATCCATCGACGTTATCCACGCATGTGCCCAAAAACACGTACCCATGTTTGGGGTCTGCCTCGGCCTGCAAGCACTCGCTGTAGCTTACGGAGCATCAGTGACACGTGCACCAGAACTCGTCCATGGCAAAGTAAGCGACGTATTTCACGACAATACAGGGGTATTCGCAGGTATCAGTAATCCCTTCCGCGCCACCAGATACCACTCACTTGCCGTTGACGAAAAGACCCTGCCACCTGAACTCATCGTCGATGCCCGCACCGATAACGGCATTATCATGGGACTCAGGCACGCAACCCTTCCTCTATCTAGCGTGCAGTTCCACCCCGAAAGCGTCATGACTGCTCAAGGCCACCGGTTACTAGCCAACTGGCTCGCAACCACCGGTGTCTCCGGCGTTATTGAAGCTAGCGCAACAATGAGTCCCCTCATCAAAGAAGCGGCGTTCTGACCGCTCACCCCAGATGAAGCTAGAGGTGTACGACCACAACGCCGCTCCACGACTGTCAAACCCTGGAAGCAACTAAAGCCTCTGTTATCAAGGCTTACCCGAATTTATCGAGTGGTTAGGATCCGGCTCTTCACCAGGGTCATCTCCCTCTCCAATCGGGCCACTCGCCGGGGGAGAAGGAGAAGGAGAAGGCGGAACCGTGACAGTTGCAGTAGCAGTAGGCGCAGGAGGCGGCTCCGAAACAATGTTGAGTTCGATCACAGTACCAACCGGGACCTTCTCGCCCTTTTGGTAACTCTGCGACAGTACCGTTCCTGGCTTGCCGTTACCCCGCACGGGAGTGAACACTCGGCCAAGCCCAGCTTCCTTCAACTTGCGGATCGCGTCTTCTCTGCTCAAACCAACTAGGTTCGGCACAGTTACCCGGCCAGTGGAGACATTCAGTGTGACCTTGGTGCCCTCTTTCACCGATGCTCCTGCTGGCGGGTCAGTAGAAACAACGTTACCCGCCGAAACATCCTTGCTATCGATAGGTTCGACAGCCTGAATTGCAAGACCACGATCTTCCAGCGTCTGACGTGCAGCAGCCTGCTCAAAATTACGCAAGTCTGGCACCTGTAAAGTCGCCGGTCCTGAAGAGACCACATACGAAACGGTGCTCCCAACCTGAACATGATTTCCTGCCGCCGGATTTTGAGAAAGTACAGTCCCGGCCTTGGCAGGATTACTTGTCGTCTCTTTCCCCGCAGCTAGCCCAAGTTCAGAAAGAGCCTGTTGTGCCTGGGCGTCTGTCTTTTGCGCCAGATTGGGCACAGCGACAGTTTTCTCAGCAAACGTCAACAAACCTTGAGAAGCAAGGACCCCTAAGAAAGCAGAAACAACTACGAAAGTAGCTACCAGAGGGATTAACCAGCGTCGCTTGCGGCGGGCAGGTTCTTGTGGCTTAGCTGTTACCACCTGATGAACATCAGTTGCTTCGCCATTTTTGGCCGCGCCGAATACCGCAGTCGCTGAATCTGATCCATGTGCCTGAGGCGAATCGCCCTTGAGAAAAGCCTTGATGTCATCATCGAACTCTTCAGCGCTCTGATAGCGATCTGCGGGGCTCTTCTCCAACGCGTGAAGAATCACATGATCCAGCGCTGCGGGGATCTCTTCATTGAAAACAGAAGGAGACTGAGGTGGCTCACCTACGTGCTGATAGGCGATAGACACCGGCGACTCACCAATAAACGGGGTGCGCCCAGTTACGAGTTCATAGAGCAAACAACCCGCCGAGTAGATGTCTGAACGCGCATCGATTTCACGGCCTTGGGCTTGCTCGGGCGAGAGGTACTGAGCAGTGCCAATGACTACGGAAGTGTTCGTCATTGTTGCTGCAGAGTCCGCAATAGCCCTAGCAATACCAAAGTCCATGACCTTGGCGACGCCAGTGGGAGTAACCATCACGTTGCCAGGCTTGATATCGCGGTGAACGATGCCGTGACTATGACTATACCCGAGCGCAGCGAGTACCTGAGTCAGGGTGTCACAGGCTTCCTTGAGCGAAAGGCAGCCTGCCTCAGCCAGACGTTCACGCAAAGTGATTCCGTGAACGTACTCCATGACAATGAACGGCTGAACAAGAGTTTGACCGTGCGTATCAGTGTGCTCATCTTCGCCTGAATCGAACACAGCCACGATCGACGGGTGGTTCAAACTTGCAGCCGCTTGCGCTTCACGGCGGAAACGGTGAAGAAACGCAGGGTCGCGAGCAAGTTCGGAGCGAAGAATTTTGATTGCGACCTCGCGCCCAAGCCGTGTGTCGAATCCGGCGTGGACATCGGCCATGCCGCCTCGGCCTACGAGGCCACGGACCTCATAGCGATTGGCGAGTTTGCGGGTCTCGTCGGTCACTTGTCTTGGGCCATTCCTTCATCCAAAGGCGTTGCATCCTGCTGTGCCGATTGATCCTGCTGTGCCGAGTGCATGTGCGGGAAGCCGTTGGCTCCACCACCGGGAGGAGCAGGGTTCTGCTTCCCACTGTTGTCAGGGCTTTTGTCTGAAGAGTCCGGCTCCTGGTCTGACGGGGGTTGCTTGTCACTAGGAGCTGGGTTCTGCGTACGAGTGTGGCTTGGAGCTTGCGTCACCGTGACGGTAGCTGTGCTGCCAGGCTTACTGCTGCCGCTGCCCTTACCTCGCGAAACGTTGAGTTTGACTTCAGAGCCCTTAGAAACAGATCCGGTGGGATCAATGGATACAACAGTTTCAGCAGACTGTGGTGCATCAATGTGGTTGATCTTCGGAACAAACCCACGTTCACGCAGTTTCGCGCTCGCCTCATCAGCAGTTAGACCGATGTAGTCACGTGCATCAATAGTGCTGGATTCGCCGCTACTGTCTGCCGTTGTGGAGCTCGGGCTTGATGTGGTTGGAGCTGTGGACGTGGGAGAGATCGTTTCGGGTGAATCAGGTGTTTTCGAGCCACCTCCGAGCAGGCCAGAAGCCATACCTCCGAAGATAAGCAACCCAATGACTGCGATGGCGATGAGGAACCATAGCCATGATTTGTTACGAGGTGATTCCTCGATGTCGTCTTCGTAATAAGTAGGGACGGGGTGTGTCTGGGGGCGAGTGGTGATGCGCTGTCCAGAGCCAGGTTGCGTGATGCGTTGTGTTGCGAGCAATCCAGCTGCAGAGGGGCCGCCAGTCAACATACGGGCCAGATCGCCGGCCGAAGCAGGACGATCCTCAGGTGCCTTGTTCAGACACGACATGATCACCGTCGAGAGGTCCTCAGGAACCCATCCAGGTAGCGGTGGGACAGGATCCTGGACATGCGCCATTGCTGTAGCAACTGGACTGGTTTCTTCGAAAGGACGGTGCCCAGCAACCATCTCGTAGGCAACCACACCCAGCGAGTAGATATCGCTGGCAGGGCCTACTGGTTTACCGGTGGCCTGCTCAGGGGAGATGTACTGAGCGGTTCCCATAACTTCGCCGGTGCGAGTAATCGGAACCGCATCGATAGCACGAGAAATACCGAAGTCGGTGATCTTGGCGACGCCATCGTTGCGGATGATGATGTTCGCGGTCTTGACATCGCGGTGAATCACGCCTGCATCGTGGGCTGCCTGAAGACCAAGCGCAGCCTGAGCAAGGATTGAAGAGGTGCGATCTGGGTCGATGCGTACTTCATCTTTGAGGATATGCGCGAGATTATTTCCCTCCACCAGCTCCATCACAAGCCAGTGAGCACCAGAGTCTTCGCCATAGTCGTAGACATTGGCAATATTGGGGTGGCCAAGAGCTGCGGAGTTGCGAGCCTCTTCGCGGAACCGTTGAGCGAACCCGGGTTGGCCAGCAAGGGTGGGGCTGAGAAGTTTGATGGCGACGTCACGTTCGAGCACTTTGTCACGGGCACGCCACACTTCACCCATGCCGCCTACTGCGATGCGATCGCCGAGTGTGTAGCGGTTGCCGAATTCTAGACCGGTCTCGTACCTCATCGGTTGATCACTGCCTCCATGATTTTTTTGGCGATCGGTGCCGAAACCTTGCCGCCGCCCCCTTCGCTTCCTGCTACTCCGCCGTCTTCGACCACGACGGCGACGGCGACCTGTGGGTCGTTTGCCGGCGCGAACGCCGTGAACCATGCGTGTGGTGGGCGCCCTTCTCCGTGTTCGGCGGTACCAGATTTTCCAGCGACTTTGACGCCGGAAATCTGTGCCTTGGTGCCAGTTCCGCCTTCCACGACGCCTTCCATCATTTGGGTGAGTTTTTTAGCTGTTTCTTTGCTGACTGCTGTGCTGAGTTTTTGTGGACGTGTTTCCTCGATGACATCAAGGTCTGCGCCCATTGTTTTGCTGATGAGGTATGGCTTCATCAGTTCGCCGCCGTTAGCGATGCCTGCAGCGACCATAGCTATTTGCATGGGAGTCGCGCGGACATCGAACTGGCCGATAGCAATTTGGATGTTCTGTGCTGTGTCGCTGTTCTTAGGGATGGTGCTTGGGGTAACTGACATGGGAATTTTGAGTTGTTCACCGAACCCGAATTTTGCTGCCTGGCTGCGGATGGCGTCACCGCCGAGTTGCTGTCCGAGGTAGCCGAAAGCTGTGTTGCAGGACATTTGTACAGCGCGTGCGAGAGTGACTGTGCCGTTGTCGCATGCGCCACCTCCCGCGTTGGGAAGGCTTGTGCTGCTGCCTGGCAGGGGGAGTCGTTCAGGTCCGGGTAGTTGGGTTTGGGTTCCGTATTTTTGTGATTCGAGAGCTGCGGCGGCTGTGATGAGTTTGAAAGTGGATCCGGGTGGATAGAGGTTACCGCCGATAGCTCGGTTGATGGTGGGGTTGCTCTTAGCTTTGGAGAACCGTTCCCAGGCACTGGTCACTTTGCTGCGATCGTGGCCTGCCAAGGAGTTGGGGTCGAATGTGGGGTGGCTGACCATGGCTAAGACGGCGCCAGTTTTGGGGTCGAGTGCGACTGCGGCTCCGCGACGTTCACCGAGTGCTGCTTCGGCTGCCTTCTGTGCAGCTGGGTTGATGGTCAGTTCCAGGGTTGCTCCGCTGGGGTTTTGGCCAGTGATGAGATCGCCGAGGCGTCGGTAGATGAGTGAGCTTGCTTGGCCGCTGAGGAGATCGTGAGCTGCTTTCTCCAGGCCAGCTCCTGCTCCGTAGACGAGCGAGTAGTAGCCAGTGACGTGTGCGTATAGGTCACCTTTGGGGTAGACGCGTTGGTATCGGTATTGGTCATCCACGGGTCGGGACGAGGCGATTTCGTTGCCGCCAATGAGGATTGATCCGCGCGCGGTGGCGTAAGAGGCCAGAAGAGTGCGGGTGTTATTCGGTTTGTCTCGCAGTTCTTGTGCTTGGAAAAACTGAATGATCGTGGTGGAGATCAGTAAGGCCGCGAACATTGTTGCGGCGAGGATCGCGACGCGACGGATGGGGTTGTTCATGCTTGCACCTCCGTAGTGGTCGTGGGGGTGCTTGTTTCGGGTGTGGGGCGAGGTTCAGGGATGGGACGGCGTGCGTGGTCGCTGATACGCAGCAGCAGGGCAACGATGGCCCAGTTCGCCAAGAGGGACGATCCTCCTTGCGATAAGAAGGGTGAGGTTAGACCGGTAAGGGGGATGACACGGGTGACGCCTCCAACGACGACGAAGATTTGCATGGTCATGGAGAAGGCGAGTCCTGCAGAGAGAAGTTTTCCGAATCCGTCTCGAGTTCCTAGAGCGGTGCGTAGCCCTCGTTCTACGAGAAGGATGTAGAGGGTGAGGATGCCGAAGATACCGATGAGGCCGAGTTCTTCGGCGAAGCTGGGAATGATGAAGTCGGATTCGGCGAAGTAGGTCAGATCCGGGCGTCCGCGACCGAATCCAGTGCCAAGCAGGCCACCTGCACCCATCCCCATGAGACCGCGTACGAGCTGGTCAGATTGGCTGAGGGCTTCCTTGGACCAGGGGTCAAGCCAGAACAAAACGCGTTGTTGTACGTGCGTGAAGAGAGTGTAAGCAACGATTGCTCCAGCGCTGAACATCGTCAACCCGATGACAATCCAGCTGGTTCGTTCAGTGGCGATGTAGAGCATTGCCACGAACAGCCCGAAGAACAGCAGTGATGAGCCCAAGTCGCGTTGGCCGACCAGCACCAAGAGGCTGGCCATCCATGCCATAAGGATGGGGCCGAAAACACGAGCGTGGGGAAAAGTGATGCCGAGGAATTTTCGTCCGGTGAGGGAAAGCGCGTCGCGGGTTTGGACTAGGTAGGCGGCGAAGAAAATTGTGAGAACGATTTTGGCGATTTCGCCGGGTTGGAAAGATGCAGGTCCGATGTGAATCCAGATGCGGGCACCGTTGATGTTTTGCCCGAGGAAGGGCGTCAGCGGCAGGAGCAGGAAGATGATGCCCAAAGCCATCATGCTGAAGGTGTATCGGCGCAGAACGCGGTGATCTTTGAGGATGAGGACGATCGCGATGGCGATAGCCATTGCGACACCGGTCCACATGATTTGGCGGGGTGCGCCAGCGGTGGCGGCGTCACGGTGGTGAGCAACGTCGAGGCGGTGAATCATGACGATTCCCAGCCCGTTCAGGAGCGTGACGATGGGAAGGATGAGGGGGTCGGCGTAGGAGGCACGCCAGCGAAGAACACCGTGGAAGCCTAGGGTGAAAGCTAGGAGCCAACCGCCTTGGGTGAAGAGGTCCACGGGGACTTTGCCGACAGTGGACAGGCCGACGTTGAGGTAGGCCAGAAGGACCAGCCCTACGGAGGCGAGAATGAGCAGAAGTTCGAGGTTACGGCGTGTTCGTGGCCGGAATGAAGAGATGGTGCTCATGGTCGTACCTCCTTTGCGGGCGGTTTATTGTGTCGGCTGGTGTGGGGGACTGGCTGTGCGGTGCGTGGAGTACGCAGCGGAGGTTCGGCTGTGGGCGGTGATGCGGGAATCACGGTGGGTGCAGCGGACCCTGAAGGTGATGAGGTAGTGCTGGTGGGGCTTGGCTGTGAAGTTGGAGGTGCGGGGGTTGCATCGACTCCACAGGGGGCTCCTGCAGCCATGCGGGTCAGACACTGTGCTTGTTGCACGCGGAGAACTTGGATTTGGTTCTCGATGTCGGCGTCGTCAGCTGCGGGGATGGCTGCGGCGAGCCTGCTGCGGTAGTAGTCGGGCAAGTTCTCGATTTTGATGTCGCTGACGTCGCGTTCGACGTGGGATAGGGGAATCGCGCCGATACTTTGGGGGATTCCGCGGTACACCCCGACGATGTCGCCAGCGATGCCGAGGTATCGCTGCTGTTGGGTCCAGGCGTAGGCACCGACGAGTCCGAGGGTGACGGTGGCGAGGGTGAGCAGGGTGATGAGGATACCGCTGCGGCGGGTCCGCCGGTCAGTAGCGGAGGAGCCGTCATCGATCTCTTCGCCAGTGTCAGGTTCGGTACGTTTGCCCGTAGTTTGGGCCTGGAATGCAGCTGCTTTTTGGGCGGGGGAGAGGGCAGCTGTGGGGTCGGGGCGTTCGCCGTTTTCGGCGGCAGCGCCTACGACGATGGGGTGATGGGGTGAGTCTGGTTTTTCGTCGGTGACATCGGCGATGACGACGGTGACGTTGTCAGGAGCACCTGCTTTGAGCGCGAGGTCAATAAGTTTTTTGAGGGTGTCAACCGGCGGCATACCGGCGGTGATGACTTCTTCGATAGTGCTGCGGCTGACGTAGTCGGACAGGCCGTCTGAGCAGATGACGTACCGGTCACCAGGGCGGGCGCGGCGTACTGATAGGTCGGGTTCATCTTCAGGCGCGCCGGTAAGTACACGGGTGACAAGGGAACGTTGGGGGTGATTCTCTGCATCTTCGGGGCTGATGCGTCCTGCATCGACGAGTGATTGTACGAAGGAGTGGTCGATGGTGATTTGGGTGAATTGCTCGTCGCGGACCATGAAGGCGCGGCTGTCACCGATGTGGACGAGAACAAGGTTGTCTGCGCCGCAGCGCATAAGACCGGTGAAGGTGGTTCCCATGCCGTTGAGTTCGTGGTGTTCCTCAACAGCGGTGTTGATGTCGTTGTTGGCTTCTGCGACGGTACGGGCCAGGAGTTCGAGGGCGTCATCGCAACCGTGGCTGTCTCCGTCGAGACGGGCGATTCTGGAGATGACTAGCGAGCTGGCGACGTTGCCGCCGGCATGACCGCCCATGCCGTCGGCGATGGCGATGAGGTGGGGGCCTGCGTAGCCGGAGTCTTCGTTGCGGCTGCGGACGAGGCCGACGTCGGTGCGTGCCGCGTAATTCCACGCGATACCCATGCGTCAGCGCCTCAGTTCGAGAACGGTGGTGCCGATGCGGAGCTGGTTGTGTTCTCCAATTTTTTGGGGTTGGTCGATGGCGGCGCCGTCGACCAAGGTGCCGTTGGTGGAGTTGAGATCTTCCACGTACCAGTCGGATCCGTCGTAGTAGATGCGAGCGTGGCGGCCTGAGGCGTAGTCGTCGTCGAGGACCAGGGTGGCTTCGGGGTTACGACCCAGGAGGACTCCTGATTCTTTGAGAGGCACGGTGACGCCGCGTAGTGGTCCATCGATGACGGCTAGGTGTGTGAATGCTCGGCGTCTGCCTCGGCCGCGGCTAGGGGTGCTTGCGGCTGGGCGGATGATGGAGTCGCCGTTACGTGTGCGGTGGACGATGCGAGTTCCGTAAAGGTCGGTGCGTAGTACACCAACGATGGCGAAGATAAAGAGCCATAGGCCGATGAGTAGGCCGAGGCGGACGACGGTCAGTGTGAATTCACCCAGTGGACTCACCTCCTCCGCGTGTGTAGGACGAAACTGATGCGGCCAATGGTGATGCGGTCGCCATCAGACAGTCTTGCACTGGGGACGCGTTCTCCGTTGAGGAAGGTGCCATTAGTGGACCCCAGGTCACGTAGCCCGATGATGAGGTGGGGGCCGTCGTGAGTGATGCGGATCTCGCAGTGGCGGCGGCTGATGCTGCTGTCTTCGAGGGAGATCTGGGCGTTGGTGTCACGGCCGATGATGGTGATGGGGCCTAGAAGCGGGTAAGCATCGCCATCGACGTCGATCCAAGGGCGGCTGGATGGATCGGGAAGGATGTCGGGAGGAAATGGTGCTGGGCCTTCCTCGATAATGGGGTTACGTGCGGTGCGTGCGTCGTCCTCGTCTGGCCCCCAGTAAGAGAGGTCGTCTTGGCGTTGTGCTTCACGTTCGTGGGGGGTGAGGTATGAGTCGTTGCGTCTTTGGTACATGCGGTTGACTTCGGCGGTGCCTTTGGCAGCGTTGTTGGCCGCGTGTGCTGCGTTAGTTGCGATGTCGTATGGGCTGTCTGGGTCAGCGACGGCATCGGGAGGAAAGACTGGGTTGGGGGATACACGGCTGCGGGGGTCATCGTGGGGGTAATGAGTTTCGATGGCTTCACCGGGTCCGCGGCCGCGGCGACGTTCCGCCGGGGGAGGGCTGTCATATCCGCTGGTGGAGCGGACACGGAAGACGCCAGTTTCGAGGTCATCAAGGTCGATGAAAGATACACGTATGGGCCCTGCAGGGTGGTAACGCTGGGTGTGGATGTGTTCTTCAGCGCTGGCGATGAGTTCCTCGGTGAGCAGGTCTTCGTAGGCAGTGAGGCGGTCGTAGTCGCTGATGGATAGCTCTACGACGAAGTTATTGGGGACGATGGCCCGGTCGGAGGAAACGATGGCGGCTTTGTCGTCCATGGCCTTACGCATGGCTGCGCCGATCTCGACGGGTTGCACTTCAGCTTTAAAAGCGCGTGCGAATGCTCCGTTGATGGTTGAGGCCAGTTTGGCCTCTATGCGGTCGAAGAGTCCCACCGTGCCTCCTCTCGCTGGTGCCGGATCACGTGGTTGATCCGGGGTGGCGGTTCCTTCCAGATTATCCGGAATGGCGTGGACTACTTGGGAACGTGATGTCTTTAATTGCGTTGTTATCGGTGTGAGTATGCCTGTTGTATCTGGTGTATGAGGACTTGATGTTGTTGACCTGCAGTTTTGTGGGTGTCTTGTGGGGACTGTGATGGGCTGTTCGGATGAGGCGAACTCTGAATTTGTCGAATCTGTTGTGACGTGCCAGGATAAATCGCAGCGCGCGAGTGGCGGAATAGGCAGACGCGCACGGTTCAGGTCCGTGTGCCCGAAAGGGCGTGGGGGTTCAACTCCCCCCTCGCGCACCACAGATCATCTTCAAAACCCCCGATCAGACCAAGTCTGATCGGGGGTTTTGTGTTTGAAAAAAGTCACAGCGAAGGTACGACAGCCATTCAGAAGATCGGTGTTTTCAAAGAACAGGTAACTATCGGGACATAGACAAAAACGCGCCTGAAATTTACTGCGCTGGCCCTAAAAATCCGACAGAAATGTTCTCTCCCAGCAGACCAAAAATAAGCTGAACGCTTTCTCAGCAGAGATGAAAAATCTCTTCCTTTTTGGACGCACAAACCCTCACTTACGCGACGAGTAACCCCCTGCAAGTAACCCATCCTGCGAAAACACCAACCAAACACTGCCCATCACTACCCCAATACACACCAAAAACTCACCACGACACGACGCCCACCTGCACCTGCCCAACGGAGTCCTCAGCCACTACTCCGATAAGGTCCCAGCACAGCAGAGAGCACACCGGCTCTCTTCCGAAAGCATGGGAAGACCCGCATGATTCACCTGGATAACGTCGTCAAGACCTATCCCCGCGGAACAACAGCCGTCAACGGGCTCTCACTAGAAGCGCCCACCGGAAAAGTCACCGTCCTGGTCGGCCCCTCCGGATGCGGAAAAACCACCACCCTGCGAATGATCAACCGCATGGTCGAACCCACCAGCGGAACCATCACCATCAACGGCCGCGACACCGCAGAGATGAATCCCGACCAGCTGCGCCGCGGTATCGGCTACGTCATCCAAGCCGGGGGACTATTCCCCCACCGCACCGTCCTAGACAACATCGCCACCGTCCCCCTCCTGCTAGGAACCCCCAAGAAAAAAGCCCGCGACCGCGCCCGCGAGCTCCTCAACCTCGTCGGCCTCGACCCCGAACACGCCCACCGCTACCCACGCCAACTCTCCGGCGGACAACAACAACGCGTCGGCGTCGCCCGCGCCTTAGCCGCAGACCCACCACTCATCCTCATGGATGAACCCTTCAGCGCCGTGGATCCCGTCGTACGCACCCAACTCCAAGACGACCTACGCCGACTCCAACACGAACTCGGCACTACCATCGTCCTCGTCACCCACGACATCGACGAAGCAATCCGCCTTGGCGACCACATCGCAGTCCTGCGCGTCGGGGGAACCCTCGCTCAAATCGGCACACCTACCGAACTACTCACCAACCCCGCCGACGACTTCGTTGCCGACTTCATCGGAAGCGACCGCGGATACCGCTGCCTAGCCTTCACCGCAACCCCAAACCTGCCCCTCACCCACGAAACAACCGTCCGCCTCGGTGACACCCCCACCCACATCACCACCGCCGCAGCCGGTCAACACTGGATCCTCGCCCTCGATAACAACAACAAACCACTCGGCTGGGTTGAGACAACCAGCCTCAATCAGCCACTGGCCAGCCACCACCTCCACCGCGGCGGCACCCTAGCCACCACCAACTCCTCCCTACGCCGAACCCTCGACGCTGCCCTATCCTCACCCAGCGGACGCGGCGTACTCACCCACCCCGATGGCACATTCGCTGGCACTATTCACGCCAACCAACTACTGGATGCCATCGAAAACACGAGAAGCCACTCCATCGGCCAGGAACGCTCATGAACTGGCTCTACGACAACTGGACCCACGTTCTCAATCTCACTACCCACCATGCCTTCCTAGCAGCAGCCCCGCTACTCATAGGCCTGCTCCTAGCCATCCCCCTAGGGCGAATCGCCCACCAATACCGCCACGCCTACCAGCCCATCATCCTCACCAGCTCGCTGCTCTACACCATCCCCTCCCTGGCCATGTTTATCCTCATGCCACTCATCCTGGGCACAAAAATTCTCGACCCCATCAACGTCATCGTGGCCATGACCCTCTACACCCTGGCTCTCCTCGTACGCACCATCGCCGACGCCCTCAACGCCATCGACGACACCATCACCCAAGCAGCCACCGCCATGGGAATTGGGCCCCTGCGCCGCTTCTTCACCATCGAGCTGCCCCTGGCCACCCCCATCATCAGCGCTGGCTTACGCGTGGCTGCCGTCAGCAACGTCTCCATCGTCTCCGTTGCCGCCATCATCGGGGTCAACCAACTCGGCACCCTCTTCACCGATGGATTCGCTCGCACCTACCCAGCCCCCATCATCGCCGGCACCATCGCCTGCATACTCCTGGCACTTTTTGTTCGACCTGACCATCGTTATCCTCAGCTCCCTGGCCACCCCCTGGACCAGAAAAGACCCAACATGATCACCAAAATCTGGACATGGCTCACAGACCCCATGAACTGGACAGGCACCACCGGCATCCCCAACCGCCTGATAGAACACCTTCAATACTGCGCAATCAGTCTGTTGATCGCCTCTCTCATCGCTATACCTTTCGGCCTCTACATCGGCCACACCGGAAAGGGCCGCATCTGGGGCGTACAACTCGCCAACGGCATGAGATCAGTCCCCACCCTCGGGCTGCTCTTCGTTACCGTCCTGCTCATCAGCCCACACCTGAACAGCAACCTGGCCTTCCTCGGCCCCAGCATCGCTGTACTCGTCCTTTTAGCCATCCCACCCATCCTCACTGGAACCTACACCGGCATCAGCTCACTGGACCCCGCCACCCGCGACGCAGCACGCGGCATGGGGATGACCCCCATGCATATTCTTTGGCGCGTCGAACTGCCCAACGCCCTTCCCCTCCTGTTCAGCGGACTACGATCAGCCGCGCTGCAAGTCATCGCCACAGCCACAATCGCAGCAACCGTCAGCGTAGGCGGACTCGGGCGATTCCTCATCGACGGACAAGCCTTCCGCGACTTCGCCATGATGAGCAGCGGGGCCATCCTCGTAGCCGGTTTAGCCCTTGCAATCGACCTCTCTCTCATCGCCGTAGAACGGCTTGTCGTCTCCCCAGGCATCCGCACCCAAAACCGTCAAAAAACCTAAATTTCATCCCCACCTCGCCCCGACCACTTCAGGAGTAACCATGCACCGCAGCACCCGAATATGTGCCCTATCTGTTGTTGCAGCCTTTGCCCTCAGCGCCTGCGGAGCTAGCAACGACCCCCTCGCCTCCACCGACAACAACACCTCTGGAACTGGCCAGATCGTTGTCGGATCAGCCAACTTCCCCGAAAACCAACTCCTCGCAGAGATTTATGCAGGAGCCCTCAGCAAAGCCGGCCTTAACGTCACTACCCGACTCAACATCGGTGGCCGCGAGGTCTACATGGGCGCACTCAAAGACGGCTCCGTCAGCGTAATTCCCGAGTACACCGGCAACCTTGCTAAATACCTCAACAAAGACGCCGAAATATCTACACCCAAAGAAGCCATCGACTCCCTTAAAAAAGCCCTACCAGAGGGTTTGGCAGCTCTGGAACCTTCACAAGCTGAAAATAAAGACGCCGTCGTCGTTACTAAAGAAACCGCCAATATCCATCACCTCACATCCATCGAAGACCTCGCCCCCCTAGCCGGTGACATGATCCTCGGCGGCCCCCCGGAATGGGCTCAACGACCCGATGGCCTACAAGGCCTAACCAAGCAATATGGCCTCAACTTCAAAGAATTCAAACCCCTGGACTCCGCCGGAGCGCTGACTGTCACCGCTCTCAAAAACGGTCAAGTAGACGCAGCTAACCTGTTCACCACCGACCCCCAGATCACCGCTAACAACTTCGTCGTGCTCAAAGACCCCAAAAACCTCTTCGGATCACAACAAATCACCCCACTCGTAAGCGCCGACATCGCAAAAAACGAGAAAGCAACCCAAGGGCTCAATAAAGTCAGCGCTGCCTTGAGCACTGAAGATCTCACCAAAGAGGTCGCCAAAGTAGTCATCGATAAACGCAACGCTAGCGATGTGGCCAAAGAGTGGCTTACCGCTCACGGTTTCTAATCCGATAGCTTCTGCAGGGAGTCCTTACCTCATGTCTGAGATCAGCGTCACCAATAACCCCAACGAAACACGCTACGAAGCTCGCCACGACGGTACTTTGGCTGGAATCGCCACCTACACAACCGACAACAACATCATCACTTTCACCCATGTGATCGTCTTGCCCGAATTCGAAGGAAAAGGCATAGGGACCGCCCTTGTTGAAGGGGCCCTGGAAGATGTCAAAACTGGCCAAACCTACCGGGTAGTACCGGAATGCTCATTCATGCGTAAGCACATTCAATGCAACAGCGGACGCTATGAAGACATTCTTGCCAACCACTAGATCCCCCAGGGGAGGAGTCACATAAGTGGGGCGAATGGAGCTACCACGATCTCCGCGAACCTTGCTAACCGGTGACGCTGCTGCCACTCTTCCCGGGTCAGTGCGTGAGCGTTGCCTGCATCTGCGTGGAAAATTTTCTCCATAGATGCGGCTACCCCAGCATCAGTGATTTCTGTATTGACTTCATAGTTGAAGGACAAAGACAGCCGGTCAATATTTGCAGTGCCGATCGTGGACCACTTTCCATCCACCGTCATCGTCTTCGCGTGAATCATGGCGTCCTCGTACAGCAGTACCGTCACCCCTGCATCAAGTAGCCTTCGCCAATATCCCCGCGACACAAAGTCAGCCAAAATGTGATTCGAATCCTTAGGAATCAAAATACGTACGTCGACTCCACGTTGGCTGGCCTGAATAAGTGCATCCAGAACTTGCTGGTCTGGGATAAAATAAGCAGTGGTCAAGAAAATGTGATTATCGGCCTTATCTATAGCTGACAAATACATTGACCGAATTGGGTAGGTTCGTCGAGCAGGAATATTATCAACCGAACGAATTTTTGAATCCCAAGCCTCATTTGAGTCGATTCGGGGCATCACATCGCGGCCCCGCCCTCGTGCTGCCAGCCTATTCCACACTACGCGGAAAGAATGCTGTAGCTCCCATGTTTCTGGTCCCGTTAGCTTCACGTGGGTGTCTCGCCACTGGGTTGCATACAGGGACCCTAAGTTGTAGCCCCCCACGTAGGCGCACTCATGATCAACAATAAGCATTTTCCGATGCGTTAATCCTGAGAAATCAATTGGGTTAAAAATAAACTGAGGTCGAAAAATCGGAAGGCGAAATACCTGCACAGAGGGATCAAACTTGTAAAAAAATGGGTTAACTACTAGGTTTCCCATTCCGTCAAAAATTACTTTGACCTCAACTCCTCGCCGAGCTGCGTCATTTAATGCATCACGGAAGCGAGTACCTACCTCATCGCTCTTCCATAGGTAAGTTTCAAGCAAAATAGAATGTTTTGCTTTCTCAATATCGGAAATCATCTCTTCATATAGATCAGCGCCATATGTGAAGATCTGAACACCATTTTCACCCACACGGTTTTCGAAAGTTCCCGGCCGAGTGAACTGGACGCGTTTACGCCGCCCTCGCTTCTTATATGCATCAAAAGCAATGAGGCCCGCGACCGTCCCCGCCTGAATTGCCAAGCTCGTCACCGCAGCAACCTTCACTGCGTGACCCATCACCAAACTCGGAGAACGCCGTATACCGATCTTCGACATACTCACACCATAAAACGCGTTCTCGCATTGAGCAGCTCGAAACGCTTGCCTGGCGCACCAGCCTCAAAACACCCCATAGTAAAAGCCACATGCGTCAAACCAACTCGACCAAATCCACCCAACCTCATTCACAACACGCAGCCGTGGTCATCCTTCGCCAAGCGCGTAATCACCACAAAAACAGCCACCCAAAAAACGAAATCTCCCCCACAACCCCCAAAAAAGTCACCAAACCCGTCATCCTCTCCTGAGGCCAACTTCACAACGACATCAATAACAACGAAAGAACATGACCACCACCCCAGCCCACAGCGCAATACCAGCTACCAACAACGACCCAGAGCCCGGCACACCCCACCAATTTCAGCATCTCGCCACCTCGACATGACATTCTGACCCTGATGGCCGCAACCCGAGACAGCCGGACCTCCAGCAGTCCGCGAAACACTCGAACGACCCGCCCCACAGGCAGGTCGACCCCATGTGACCCCCACAACAAGACCACCAGTACAGCCCGCCACACCAACCGCACAGGAGAACAGGGAGCACAGCTGTGAAAATCCTGCTACTCAGCGACAGCTACTCGCCCATGGTCAACGGAGTTGTCACCTCCGTGCGCACCCTCCAAAGCGGCCTCATCGCCCAAGGACACGACGTCCGCGTCATCACCCCCGGTGACGCACGCACCTCCTCCTTCGATGGAGACGTCTACCGACTCGCCTCCATCGGCATCGGGGCCATCTACCCCGGCGCCCGGCTCGCCCGCCCCACCGACCGCAAAGTGCTCACCAGCATCTGCGAATGGGGCCCAGATATCCTCCACTCACACACCGAATTTACCGCCTACCTCTGGGCACGACGCCTCACCAGACACACCAATGCACCCCACGTGCACACCTATCACACCGTCTACGAGGACTACACCCACTACTTCAGCCCCAGCGAAAAAGTAGGCAAAGGGGCAGTCGCCATCGGTTCCCGCCACATGATGGGAGCTACCGACCTTGTCATCTCACCCACCCGCAAAGTCAAAGGTCTCCTCGATGGCTACGGCGTCACCACCCCAGTAGCCGTCATACCTACCGGCATTAATCTCACTAGATTCACCTCTAGCCTGGGCCACACCGAACTAGGTACCACAGATCATCCCCGCACCACCCCCACCGACGCCGGACCATCAGTGCCCAACCACCTGCACCGAACCGTCCCCATAAACACCCCCACCCCCACCGACGCCCATACCACCCGCCCCGAACTACACAAACGCCTAGGCATCAACGAAAACGAAACCGTCATCCTCTACGTCGGACGGCTCGCCCAAGAAAAAGGCCTCGTCGAAACCTTCAACCTCCTCAAAACTCTCCCCGAGGAAATCCCATGGAGATTCGTCGTCGTCGGTGACGGGCCCTACGCAAGCAACCTCCACCAGCAAGCCCACCGCATGGGACTCAACGACAAAGTCATTTTCACCGGCGCTGTCGACCCCGAATATGTCTGCGCCTTCTACCGCATCGGCGACATATTCGTCTCCTCCTCCCGCAGCGAAACACAAGGACTCACCTACCTCGAAGCCCTTGCCAGCGAACTACCCATCCTCTGCGCAGCTGACCCCGTCTTGGATGACCTCGTCACCCAAGGAGTAAACGGTTACCAATACCACAGCCCCGAAGAATTCACCGACCGCATGACCGAACTACTCACCAACCCAAAGCTGCGCACCCAACTCGGTCAAGAAGCCCGCGCTACCGCTCTCAACCACTCCGAAACCGCCTTCGTCCACAAAATCATCAAAGCCTACGAAGAGGTCATCGACCGCCGCCGCATCTCACCCCGAATCGGTCGCGTCGCATGAACAACAGCACACCCCCCTCACCCGAACACCACCACCAAACACACCGCGAAAAACGCCTCGCACACTTCCAACGCCGCCAGGCCACTAGCCCCCAGGCAGCCACATTCCTGCGCATATCCCGCTGGATCACCGCAATCAGCCTGCTGGCCTGCGCCGCATTTGTCATTTACGGATTCCTCACCGGAATCTTCCACTCCGTCCCAGCCCTACGAGACTTCCTCGACCGCCTCGGCATCCTGGCTCCCCTGGGCTATGTCGGCCTGTGTATCGCCCAAGCCATCTTCCCCATCCTTCCCGGGGGGATCACCGTCATAGCCGCCCCTGTACTTTTCGGAGCCGTCAAAGGAAGCATCTATGCCTACCTCGGAACCGTCATCGGCTCCATCGGCGCCTTCCTCATCGGACGACAACTGGGCATGGATGTCTTACGCGCACGCTTCAGCCCCAAAACACTCGACAAATACCTCGGCTGGCTCACCCACCCCCACTACACCCGCTACTTCGCCATAGCTATCGCCATGCCCGTGGCCCCTGACGATTTCCTCTGCTATCTCTCAGGCCTGACCACGATGAGACTACGTACCTTCTCCCTCATCATCATCCTGCTCAAACCGTGGTCCATCCTCGCCTACAGTTTCGGAGTGCTCGCACTCATCAACCTCATCTTCCCCGGCATCGGCGCCTAGCCCACCCGCCCCGTAGGAAGCACCGATGACCGACACACACCCCCGCCACCAACTACGCGTCCACCACTACAACGGCACCGGACGCCTCGTCACCCAAAGCGGACTCGGCGCAGCAATGCGCCACCAACGCCACATGCTCCACCACCCTGGCATCCGTCTCGTCCGCCTCAACGAACACCCCGACGTACTCGTCCTCAACACCGTCTTCCCTGACTCAGCCATCGTCGGTCGCTGGGCACATAAACAAGGCATCCGCGTCATCCAATTCGCCCACTCCACCCAACAAGACTTTGAAAACTCCTGGGCTGGAGCAAACCACATTGCACCGCTCTTCGGGCGCTGGCTCGGACATGTCTACGCTGGCGGAGACGCCATCATCACCCCCACCCCCTACGCCAAAAAACTCCTCACCCGCTATCAACTCGACGCTCCCATCTACCCCCTCACCAACGGCGTCGACATCGACTTCTTCCACGGAAAACCAACAGCAGGAAAACAATTCCGAGAACGTCACAACATCGCCCCCCACACACCTCTCGTCGTAGCCGTCGGACACCTCATGGTCCGCAAAGGATTCACCGACTGGATCAACCTTGCCCGACGCATCCCACAAGCCCAGTTCTACTGGTTCGGCCACACCCCCCGCGCCACCATGTCCAAAGCCGTCAAACGAGCCATCGACACCGCACCCCCCAACGTGCACCTACCTGGCTACGTACCCGCAGCCGAAGTCCGCGACGCCTACGCAGCAGCCAACCTCTTCTGCTTCGCCAGCCACGAAGAAACCGAAGGCATCGTCGTTCTCGAAGCACTCGCCTCCGGAACCCCCACCCTCGTCCGCGACATCCCCGTCTATGACTCCTGGCTACCCGAAAACGAAATCGTCCACAAGGCACGCAACCTCGAAGAATTCGAACACAAAGCCCGCGCAATCCTCGCCGGTGAAGCCCCCAACCTCACCCAAGCAGCCCGCCACCGCATGCAGGAATACTCACTCGATCGCGTCGCCCAACGTTTCCTGGCCATCTGCGCAGGCACCGCCCCCAACCCCGACACCTCACCCACGCGACGCCGCTGACACCTCACTGCACAGACAGTTCCGCGACCTCACGAGCCACGTTCACCCGCGCCCAGCGCTCCCACCGCTGCCGCCCTGCGTCCGTGCGATAAATCCACTCCTGCTCCAGGAACCGCTCCAGCAACGCAGCCCTGCCCGAACAAAACACCTCATCAGGAATCACGCCGTACTCACGACGCACCCCCTGCACATACTTCTGATACCTCACTGGCGAACCAGCCAAAACAGCCAAATCCGCGTCCAGCAACGCAGCCCCAGGATCATCAACAGCTACAGCAGTGCTCTCAGCCGTCAACAAGATCAACCGCCGCACCTCATCCACAAAAGACGACTTCACAGACAAGCGCCACAAAGAATCAACAGCTACCGCCGCCGAAGCACGCTCATCCTCACCCGGAGACGCCTCATACACCACATCGTGAAACCACGCCGCAGCCACACACGCATCCGAGATCACAACACCCAGATCACCAAGCAGTTGCAAACACTGCAGCACATCATGCAAATGATCAAGGTCGTGATAATGCCGGTGAGGTTCTGACCACCACTGCAAGACCTGCTCACCAAGAGAAGACCAGCGAGCACGCCAATCCAACGAGCGTGAAAGCACAGGAACCACATCACCAAGCACAGCCCACCGCTGCCACAGATCCCGCTGCCGATATCGGAACCTCTCAACATCCCGACGATGCGCTGGCACCCGCAAACCAGAGTCCACCAGAGCGCGCAGCAGCTCTTTAGAAGAAACCCGCCTGGCTCCCGCAGCGATCAACCCCTCGATGCTCTCAGCAGCGACATCGTAGTGATCCAGATCAAAAGCACGCGGAGAGAGCGCATTGGCGCGAGCAAAAGCATGAAGCTCATCGACAGACGTATCGGAAATGAGATGCGCCCACAAAAATCCGTGTGCAGGCCACTGAGGCCAGTCAACAAGGATCACAAATTCGCTCCTCCAATGTTCCGCACGATGGCGGCATCATAAAGATCTTCAAAACGCCGCATCCGGTCTGCGTAGTACTGCTCGCGGTGCGCAAACGGCCTAGCCTCAGCGTCAACAAAAACCTCACAACGAGGAACCTCAGGCGCTAACGACGCCAAGCCATACAAAGCAGTCCCGTGCATAGTGGAGCGTTTAATAGCCACAGGCTCAACCGGCACCCCAGTTGCATCAGCAACGAGCTGTAGCAGAGCCGGAACACTAGTAGAGACGCGCCCTGCAGCGCGGAGCCGATCAGGTGCACCAACCACCTCAAAAAGCTGCCGCGCCAAACGCGCATACGTAAGAGCAACCCCTTCAAAACAGCCACGGTAAAGAGCGGCAGGAGTGTCGCTGTAACTCACATCGCGCAGCGCGCCCCGAGCATGGCCTGCCCACCCAGTAGAGCGTTCACCCGTCAGGAAAGGCAATACCAGGGGAGTCATGGACGCGGGGTCGGCCATGAGGATGTCGTGACAGGTTCTTGAATCGGGTAACCGCAGAACATTTTCTAGCCACGTGTTCATGCGGCCTACATCATTGAGTGCACCACCAAGGATGCTGCGTTGTTGATCAACGCGGTAACACCACAGTCCAGGAGGAAGAACTGTAGGAGTGTTGCCGGTGATGACACGTATTGCTCCGGAAGTAGCGAATGAAGCTAGGGGAGTGGCAGTGCTTGTGGCATCAGCCCCAAGATTGGCGGCAAAACCATCAGGGATAACTGGGTACCAGGGAACCTGCGCCAGCGCTGGCCACCGGTTAGGCACATAAGAGGTGCTAGGGAAGCTGGGTTGGTCAGGGTCTGCAATGGGAGACAGATGTTCCTCGACGATTCCTGCGGCCTCGAGAAGAGGAGCGTCCCACTGGCAGGTGTAACGGTTGAGCAGACCACTCCACGCAGCCGTGGAGGTCGCGATGTTGGTGACTCCAAGCAGGTGGAGCCAGATGTATTCGCCGAGGGTGACCCAGCGGTGGACGCGGTGAGCGACTTGCGGGTCATTGTCATGCCACCAACGAATAGTCGCTGCCCAGTGAGCGGTGTGCAGGTGGGCTCCGGTGCGTTGAGTGATTTCGTGAGGGTCAAGATGACGGCGCAGGGCAGCAGCTTGGCTGCTGGCGCGTGAGTCGGCGTACGTCAGACAAGGGGTGATGGCGTAGTTATCGGTGTCCATGCCGATGAGAGTGGGGGCAAAAGTGTCCATAGCGACACCAGCGATGTGAGGTGCGATGTCACTGCTCGTGAGGGTGTCGATGATGTCGATGACTTCGTGAAGAGTGTGTCTGGGGTCCAGGGTGCAGTGTCCGTCGGGGGCGGTGGTGAAGGCATGGCGGACTTTAATGCGGTGTTTATCGACGGGGCGTCCGGTTGCGTCGTAGATACAGCCACGGCTGCCGGTGGATCCGATATCGATGGCCAGGATGAGGGGAGTGGTTGCCTCGAGGGGATGGACGCTGAAGCTCTCTGCCGCCATGGTGACTCAGTCTAGTAATCAGTCTAGTAAGGAGTTGAAGTAGTGCGGTTGGGGGTGAGGTTCTGATGTGTTGGCGCGGGCTTGCGTGAACCGAGTGAGCACAGGAGGGCGTTCCGTGCTGACTCGGTCCAGCAGTTGTTGTGTTGGAGAGTAAAGAAAAGGAGAGGGAGGGGATGGAAGGTTTTCAGTCCAGGGCGACGTGGCGCTTGATGCGGTAGACGCACTGTGAGTCGCCCATGGCCTCGCATTCGAGTTCTTTGCCGGTCATGGTTGCGCCGTAAAGGCCGCCGATAGCGCCTACGAAAACACCGAGGGTGTAAGCGCACATTGGCTCGTCGGACTTACGGTCAAAAGAGCAGGCACCTTCGTGGATGCGCACGGTGTAGGTGCCGTTGTCTTCGGTGATGTCATCGACAATGGCTAAACGGGTGCCGTCCAGGCCCAGAGCTTTCTGTAGGATTTCGGTGGCGTCATCAATAGAGGGGGAAGCGCCAGTTTTTCCCAAAAGCTCGACCAGTCCAGCGCCGCGCATACGGCCAGCGCCGAGGACGGGACCCGGGCCAGCGAGGTCTTCGACGTGCAGACGCATCTGCTGGAGGCATTCGGCTGCGACGAACTTGCCAAGGGTGGGGCGTGTGTTGGTGGGCATGTAGGTAGTACCTCGTGATCTGCGTGTTGTGTCGTGTGAGGTGTTCCTGACACACGGATTGGCCCGGTAGGGCAGTGCACCCAGTCGGTGGGCCTGTTCACGGTTCAGACTAGAAGCGCAGCAGTGACCCACGGCGTGGGCTGCGTATACGTCCATGCTCTTTGGGTGGGTATTTCGTTGGAGCAGAAAGAATGTGAATCTGAACAGTTGTCCGGCCACGTGATATGCGAGTCTGCGTTGTGGCGAAGCAGAAAAGATGAACGCACCGAGCTTGATAAGAAAAGCAGGCTAATTCATTGCCCTATAAAGTCATTATCTGCACACGTGGTTACTGTCACAGAAATTCCGTTAAAGACGTACGGCATAACTTGCTGGGTCGGTGCGTCGCAGAAAAGGACCTTTTAGGCGTCTGGAAAATACACGGACACTTCTGTAGCTTTCACCGAAAGCCACACCTGCATGCCAGGAGCTAATCCCAGTTCAACCAACGCAGCAGTAGTCACCTCAACCCGAATATCAGGCGGCCCAGCAACATGAAGCCGCACCCGCGCACCCACCATGTCGACCGTGAGCACTCGGCCACACCACACATTCCGCGGTGAGCCCACCCCCGGACGCTCCCCAAACACCGACACCGACTCTGGCCGAACCGCAGCAAACACACGTGCCCCATCCGGAAAACTCACCCCGGCCGCCGCATGCAACACCCCACCCCCGGCAAGGCGTATCGCACCGCCGTGCCCCCAAACCCCCTCAAAGAGATTCACCCCCACCAGATCCGCCACAAACTCTGTTGCCGGATGCTCAGCTACCTGCATCGTGGGGCCGTACTGAACTACCTTGCCCTCTTCCACAACCATCACCGCATCGGCCATCACCATCGCCTCCACCGGATCATGAGTGACCAGCAAAACCGGCCCACGAAACTGCGCCACATGCTCGCGCACACATCCCTGTACCTCCCGGCGCGTAGATGAATCCAACGCAGCAGTCGGTTCATCCAACACCAACACATCCGGTTCACAAGCCAACGCCCTTGCCAGCGCCACCCGCTGAGCCTGACCTCCTGACAATTCCCTTGGACGCCTGCGTCCAAGATCCCCAACCCTCAACCGCTGCAGCCACTGAAACGCCCGCGCCGTTGCCTCTCGCCTAGACACCCCCCGCATCCGCAGCCCAAAAGCAACGTTTCCCACCACGCTCATATGCCCAAACAGCCGATAATCCTGAAACATCACCCCCACATTCCGCTGCTGTGCAGACACAAACACGCCCGCTTCCGAATCATCCACCGTCACTTCACCTAGCCGCAGCTGTCCACGATCCAGCACCTCCAGGCCCGCCACCGCACGCAGCACACTGCTCTTGCCAGCACCATTGGGCCCCAATAACGCCAACACCTGCCCCGGATACACCTCAAAAGAGGCCTGCACCACAAACCCACCACGACGAACCCGCCCATCAAAAAGCAACTCCTTCACCGCCCCACCCCCGGCCACCAATACGAACGCAACCCCACCAACACAGTCACACACACACCCAGTAGCACCAGCGACAACGCAATCGCCGCCCGCGGATCTGACTGCATCGCCAAATACACTGCCAACGGCATCGTCTGCGTAATGCCCGGCAAACTGCCCGCAAACGTGACCGTGGCGCCAAACTCACCCAACGCCCGCGCCCAACACAACACCGTCCCGGCTACCAATGACGGCGCCACTGACGGCAAAGACACCGACCAAAAAACCCGCCACCTCGAGGCCCCCAACGTCACCGCAGCCTCCTCTAGCCCCCGATCCACCGCCGCAAACGCACCAGCTACCGTCACCACCAAAAACGGCATCGCAACAAATGTTTCGGCCACCACCACCGCCACCACCGTGAAAGGAAGACTGATCCCCCACCACACATCCAGCCACCGCCCTACCAGCCCTGCACGCCCATACGCCAACAACAACGCCACTCCCCCCACTACTGGCGGTAACACCAACGGCAACGTCACCAACGCACGCAAAACCCCCACACCACGGCGCCGTGACCGTGCCAACACCCACGCCAACGGCACCCCCATAACCAACGACAGCGCTGTCGCCACCGAGGCACTTACCAACGAAAGCCGTAGCGCCACTAAAACCGCTGGCGCGAACACCAACGAAAACAACTCTCCCCACGGCACCCGCGCCGCCAACGCCACAACCGGAAGCAACAAAAACGCTGCCCCTACCAGCGCAACCCCACGCATTGGCCACGGCGTACCCCCCAACGGTGAACGACCGTTACTCACGGCGCACCAAACCCCGCCGAAGTCAAGATTTTTTTACCCACTTCTCCCCGTACCGCCTGCACAAATGCCTGCGCGGCAGGCCCATTCTGTGCCCGGCGTACCACTGCCAACGGATATGAAGTCCACGCATTCATCTGCTCGGGAATCTCCACACCTTTGACCTTTCCAGCAGCGGCAACTACATCCGTCCCGTACACCAACCCGGCATCAACCTCCCCCAAAACAACTTTCGTTACCACTGCCTTCACATCGACCTCACGCGTAACCGGTTGCACATCTACAGACGCCTTTTCCAACACCTTCGCCGCCAAAACCCCACACGGAACCGACTGTTCACACATGGCAACCTTGACCTCTGAGCGCCCAAGATCCTCCACTTTTTCCACCCGACCAGCGCGACCAGCAGGAACAGCAATACGTAAAGAATTGCGCGCAAACGACACCGGCTCATCAACGAGGCCAGCCCCACGCACCAGTTCCATCGGAACTGGACTAGCCGAAGCAAAAACATCCGCAGGCGCCCCCGCTTCAATCTGCTGCGCCAAGCCAGAGCTAGGACCGAAATTGAATCGCACCTGCACCCCCGGATGCGTACGCGAGAACTCTTCACCGATCCGCGTAAACGACTCCTTCAACGATGCTGCAGCGAACACAGTCACCACCCCCGATGAACCGTTCGGCTCCAACGTTTTCCCACCACACCCAGCTATGCACATCGCCACCACCACACCACCGATCAACCAACGAGCTTTCACCACACAGCCCACCCATCAACACAAACCAGCAAATACCTGCGACATCACACCCCCATCAAACCGCAAACACACAACACAACACGCTCACACCAGCGCACACCGACACATCGCCTAGGTGTGCCCTTGTTTTGTGGGGCGTAACAAGGCATCCCGCAGCCCCTTTAGGCTCATACTCGATGACCACTATTCGTGACGTGGCGGCACTAGCCGGAGTGTCCGTAGCAACCGTCTCCCGCGCACTGTCCGGCAGTGATCGAGTCACCCCTGCCACTCGTCAACGTGTCCAAGCCGCAGCCGCTGAGCTTCACTACCACCCCAACGCTGTTGCAGCAGCAATGCGCACGGGACGCACCGGCACCGTCGGACTCGTTGTTGCCTCGCTAGCTAACCCCTTCATTACCCGCCTGGCTGCCAGCATTGAAGCCCAATGTCGTGCCCGAGGATGGACACTGACCATCGCCACCGGCAGTGAAGACCCTGACGAGCAAGCCCGCGTGACTTCCATACTGCTCAGGCAACAAGTTGACGGACTTTTCATCGTCCTAGCAGACAACAGCACCGGCAGCCTGGACCGCATTGCTCAATCAGGAACCCCCATCGTCGCCATCGACCGACGCACCACCATCGAAGCCCACGCCAGCATTCTCAACGACCCCACCTGCGCGCTGGGAGACCTCGCCACCCACCTGTACGAGCAGGGATACCAACGCCCCGCAATCATCAGCGGCCCCACCTCCGTATCCACCGGTCACGGCCGCGCCCACATTGCCCTCCAAGCGCTAACCCGTGCTGGCTACAACGACCTTCCCATCCCTATCCACCACGGGGACTTCACCGCAGAACACGGAACCCAAGCCACCACAAAACTCCTCGAATCCCCACAGCCACCAGATGTCATCGTGGCGCTATCGAACCTCGTTGCCCAAGGAGCCCTACACGAGCTCCAACGCCGCAACATCGACGTCGGCCCCCAAGTCGGTCTCACCGCCTACGACGACGAACCCTGGTTCGAACTGACCAACCCGCCGCTAACCTGCGTCACCCAGCCCGTGACCGAAATGGCGCAAGCCGGTATCGAAACCCTCGCAGCCCTCATTGAGCACAAAGCCCGCCACATCGAGCCCGCCCCCCTCACCGGATCCCGCCTCATCATTCGCCAATCAACCTGCCGCAAAACCTAATCGGATCTAGAAACACCCAACCTGGACAACCGGCCAAAAAAATTTCAGCCAAAAGTTCAAGTCACCCGTCCGGAAACCGATAAGACACGTGACACGAAAGAACACCACTACACGGCAGCCACAACAGCGAGGAAAAGACGAACGGGGGTCCGTCCACACCTTGGCTGAGGCACGACAACCGTGAAACCGGTGCGCACGGCACCGTCAACGCTTCACAACCAAGGCGGGTAATGAAGCGTCCCAGCAGGCCGAACGCGTTATCGGGGGATTCGCGACCGGCCACCGCCGACGGCTAACGGGAACCGACGGCGAACCGCAGGGGAACGGTGGCGACGCACCAGTCACACGCGTCGCCACACACCTACCAATCGAGGACTACGCCTGGCCAGCATCAGCGCACCACTGAATCACTACAGTTAACCCATGCCCGAGGGACACGTCATTCACCGCATGGCCAGCGCCTACGACCGAGCATTCGCCGGCACCATTACCCGCTCCAGCAGTCCCCAAGGACGCTTCAGCGACGGCGCAGCCAGCATCGACGGCCTCGAACTCGTCTGCGCTGAAGCAGTCGGTAAACACTTTTTCGCCCACTTCGGCCCACGCACCATCCACGTTCACCTCGGCATGGCCGGACGCATCAGCGTTCACCACACCACAGACGCCACCGAACGCCTCGGCGAAAAAATCACTCTCGACCCTCAAACCACCCCTGCCTTCTCTGGCGAAACGGACCGTCCCGTTCTCGGGGCGATCAGGTGGCGACTAGAAAACGACACCGCCTGGGCTGACCTATCCGGCCCCGCCATCTGCGAAATCCTCGATTCCGACGGATTCAACAAAGTTCTCAAACGCCTGGGCCCTGACCCACTGCGCGAGGACGCAGACCCCGATCGCGCCTGGAACCTAGTTCGTAAATCCAAACAGCCCATCGCCCTGCTCCTCATGGACCAAAAAATCTTCGCCGGAGTAGGCAACATCTTCCGCGCTGAAGCTCTCTACCGCGCAGGCCTAGACCCCATGCTGCCGGGACTGGCCCTTAAAAAAAGCGAATTCGATGACCTCTGGACAGACTTGGTCCAGCTCATGCGCTATGCCGTCAACCATGGACAAATCGACACCGTCCGCCCAGAACACACGCCTGAAGCCATGAACCGGCCACCTCGAGAAGACCCCCACGGCGGCGAAGTCTATGTCTACCGCCGTGCCGAACAAGCCTGCTACATCTGCCACACCCAGGTGCGCAGCACTGTCATCGGCAACCGCAACCTCTTCTGGTGCCCCGTATGCCAGCCACTTTCTCGGCGCCGACCTGCCGTCGAAGCACGCAAAAAACTGCGTGAACAGTCTCTACTGGGACGTCTGGCGCACTGACTAGCACTCTGCAACGCAGACCCCGACCAACATCTCGCTCAAAGGACTACATCCAGCTCGAGATTCAAAGGGTGACAGCGTAAGCGCGTAATCACCACAACAACCTCAACACAGCAACACCGATTCGCCCACAACAACACAGGGACCCGCCGCCTCATGATTGACGCCCTCACCGCCTACCTTGGCGCCCTCAACGGCTTCGTATACACCTACTTCCTCGTTGCCCTCCTTATCGGCGGAGGCCTATATTTCACCCTGCGCACCCGTGCTGTGCAGATACGTCACTTTCACCACCTGCTGAGTCACTCACTAGCTTCACGCAAAGGAGCCAACGGAGGGATCTCCTCATTTCAGGCATTCGCCATGGGCATGGCCACCCGTATCGGCATCGGCAACATCACCGGTGTGGCCTTGGCGCTCGTGCTCGGCGGCCCCGGAGCGATCTTCTGGATGTGGGTGATCGCCGCTGTTGGCATGGCCACCTCATTCTTTGAAGCCACCCTGGCCCAGGTATTTAAAGTCTCCAACACAGACGGCACCTACCGTGGCGGCACCGCCTACTACCTCTCTTACGGCTTGCAATCTCGTGCATGGGGAGTAGGTATCGCGTCTGCACTCGTGTTTTGCATGGTCATCGCCATGCCCATGGTTCAAGGCAACACCATCGCCCTCGCTCTGGAAAACGCTCACGGTATTCCGGCATGGGCTACTGGCCTATTGCTCATGGCTCTAACAGCGCTTGTGGTCTTTGCAGGGATGCGCGGCGTAGCCCGCACGACAGAAATCCTCAGCCCCATGATGGCTATCGGATACGTGTGTATCGCTGTCACAGTTGTCATCATGAACATCGGCAGTGTTCCGAGGTTCCTATCTGACATCATCTCCGGTGCCTTTGGGATTCGACCTGGCCTGGCCGGGGTGGCAGGCGGAGTCACCGCAGCTGTGCTTAACGGCGCTCAACGCGGGCTTTTCACCAATGAAGCAGGTATGGCAACCAATCCCAACGCGGCCGCCACTGCCACGGTTGCTCATCCGGTGCAGCAGGGGTTCATCCAATCTCTCGGTGTTCTCGTCGACTCAATGATCATCTGCACTGCCACTGCGTTCATCATTTTGTCCAGCGGATCAGGCGTGTATGTGCCAGGTGTAGTGCCAGCTGCATCGGAAGCTGAAAATGCTGCCGCCAGCCTGACCGTTAACGCAGTTACTTCACAGCTGGGCAGCTGGGCCGTGTGGCCTATGTCGATCATGATTTTTTTCTTCGGATTCAGCTCGATTCTGGGTGCTTACGCGTATGCCTCCGTCAACGTCGACTTCCTGCGCGGTTACAACACACGTAACCGCCTAGCTGCCACCTTGGTTGTGTTGACCACCGGAGTCGGGTCTGTACTGGCGTTAAAAACAGTGTGGGCGCTCATGGACACCGCGATGGCTTTAACGACGCTCATCAACATCATTGGTCTCATTGCACTCTCGAAGTGGGTTGTTGGAGCGCTTCGTGACTACGAAGCTCAAAAGGCGGCTGGTATTGATGAGCCACGCTTCTGCGGTGAAGGTAACTCGAATTTGCCGCGTGATATCCCTACCGATGTCTGGAAATAGCCGCAAATACCACGCTTTTCAGTGAGGCGGCTGTAAATAGTTTTCATTAATGCTTCTTTAAGGAGGGAGTGGGCTGAAAAACAGTCCACTCCCTCCTTTTATCTGAAGATGCACAGAGGTTTGGTTGCGCGAATCTTATTCGCGAAAAATCCAACCAAATGAGCTTTTTGGTGATTTTTGAAGTGGGCTCATTTTCTGCCCTCGCCGGGTTATTAATGGATATTTCTAATATCTATTCCTGCATGTGGAATAACTGAGTCCTTGCTGAATAAACGCAAATTATTGCGAAAATAATTTGCGCTTATTGTGTGCCATAGGTGCCCCCCACCGGGTTTACGGTCTGAACGAACTACCGTCCCGCCCCGTAGGAGCACCATGCGCCTGACCCCACGAGAGCAAGACAAACTGCTCATCGTCGTAGCCGCCGACCTCGCCCGCAGACGCCAAGCCCGCGGCCTGAAACTCAACTACCCCGAAGCCGTTGCCATCATCAGCTACGAACTCATCGAAGGAGCCCGCGATGGCCGCACTGTCGATGAGCTCATGAGCTGGGGAACAACCATCCTCACCCGCGAAGACGTTATGGAAGGAGTGCCCGAAATGATCCATGACGTACAAATCGAAGCGACCTTCCCCGACGGCACCAAACTCGTCACCGTGCACGACCCCATCCGCTAAACACCACCCGCCGTAACACCCCCAGCAAGGACAATCATGATCCCTGGCGAAATCGTGGCCAGCGACGAAGAAATCGTTGCCAACCACGGCAGAGAAACAAAAACCATCGACGTCGTAAACATCGGCGACCGACCAGTGCAAGTCGGCTCCCACCACCACTTCTATGAAGTCAACCGTGCCCTGGAATTTGACCGCCCCGCCACCCGTGGCTTCCGCCTCAACATTCCCTCCGGCACCGCTGTGCGATTCGAACCCGGCGACCACAAAAACGTCGAACTCGTCGCCCTGGCAGGACTGCGCCGCGTCTACGGCTTCCGAAACCGCGTGAACGGCCCCCTCGACGCCCCCGAAATCATCGAAGAACAAGCCTGGGCTCACCCCACCACCCTGAAAGGGGCAGAAAAATGACCCTCAGGATCCCCCGCCGCCAGTACAACGACCTCTACGGCCCCACCACCGGCGACTCGGTCCGTCTCGCCGACACAGACCTGTTCGTCAAAGTCGAAAAAGACCTCACCGGATACGGAGACGAAGCCGTCTTCGGCGGCGGAAAAACCATCCGCGATGGCATGGGCCAAGACGGCAACGTCAACCGCGCCGAAATGATCCCAGACACCGTCATCACCGGCGCTCTCATCATCGACTACACCGGCATCTACAAAGCCGACATTGGCATCCGAGACGGACGCATCTGCGCCATCGGCAAAGCCGGAAACAACAACATCATGGACGACGTCGACATGACGATCGGCCCATCAACAGAAATCATCGCCGGCGAACACAAAATCCTCACCGCTGGCGGCATTGACACCCACATCCACTTCATCAGCCCAGAACAAGTCCCCACCGCGCTCGCCGGAGGAGTCACCACCTTCGTCGGCGGAGGCACTGGTCCCGCCGAAGGAACCAAGGCCACCACCATCACTCCCGGCGCCTGGCATATCGGCCGCATGTTGCAAGCCTTTGAAGGACTACCCATCAACGTGGGAATCCTCGGTAAAGGGCATGCCTCCATGACCTCCCCCTTGGCAGAACAGATCGTCATGGGGGCCTGCGGTCTAAAAATTCACGAAGACTGGGGAGCTACCCATGCCTCCATCGACAACTCCCTCAAAGTTGCCGACGAATATGACATCCAGGTAGCTATCCACACCGACACTCTCAACGAAGGTGGCTTTGTCGAAGACACCATTCGGGCCATAGATGGACGCGTCATTCACACCTTCCACACCGAAGGCGCAGGCGGTGGCCACGCCCCCGACATCATCACGATGGCCGGGCTGAAAAACGTGCTCCCCGCATCCACCAACCCCACAATGCCCTTCACCCGCAACACCATCGACGAGCACATGGACATGCTCATGGTGTGCCACCACCTTTCCCGAGAAATCCCCGAAGACGTCGCATTCGCCGACTCTCGCATCCGCCCAGAAACCATCGCTGCCGAAGACGTCCTGCACGACATGGGCGTGTTCTCCATGATGAGCTCCGACAGCCAAGCCATGGGCCGCGTCGGTGAAGTCGTGCTTCGCACCTGGCAAGCTGCCGACCACATGCTCAAAACCCGCGGTCACCTGCCTGGAGACTGCGAATACAACGACAACAACCGCGTCAAGCGATACATCAGCAAATACACAATCAACCCCGCTATCGCCCAAGGTATGTCCCGCCTCATCGGATCAGTCGAAGTTGGGAAATGGGCAGACCTGGTGCTCTGGGAACCTGCCTTCTTCGGCGTCAAACCCGATCTGGTCATTAAAGGTGGACTCATCCTCGGCGCTATGCAGGGCGACCCCAACGGATCCATTCCCACCCCCCAGCCACAAACCTTCCGACAGCAATTTGCCAGCTACGGCGGCGCACTGGCTGAATCCTCCATTTCCTTCATGTCCATGGCAGCAGTCAACGCTGGCGTCGCCCGCAGGCTCCGCCTCAAACGGCATGTGGCCCCCGTTGAAGACATCCGTCAGCTCACTAAAGCGGACATGAAATTCAACAACGCCACTCCCGACATTGAAGTCGATGCACAAACATACGAAGTGCGCGTAGACGGCGAACGCATTACATCCACCCCCGCCACCACCCTGGCAGGCGCACAAAGGTATTGGCTCTTCTAATGACTGACACACCCATCACCCCAGCAATACAGACCCAGGAATCACTACCCCCCATTCACTCAACCGCCGTCATCTTCAACATCACTGAGGGCACACCTGAACACCTCATCCACACTCCCGGAGACCATCACGGTCACCGAGAGCGCGAAACCATTCGCCTCCACAACGAAGCTCTCGCCAAACGAGTCCAGCGACTACGTACTGACAAAGGTCGAGAAATATCCCTACGCCTGCCCTCCGGATCGCCAGCTCTACGCCCCGGAGATGTCATTGCCGTCACTGACACCAGCTTCATCACCATCGAAACGACCACCACACGAGTCATCGTTGTGCGGCCCAGCTGCATTCGTCAGATGGGAGAAGCCGCACACGCCCTGGGGAACCGGCACCGCCAGGTTCAGTTCTTCGACGACAGCACGCAATTCGGGGCACAGTTCGGCCAAGTCGTCTTCCTCACTCCCTACGACCACACCGTCACCGACCACCTCGAAAGCCTCCACGTCGACTACACCATCGAAGATGTCGAACTCGACACCCCCTTCCGCCACGCAGAACACCAACACTGACCGGAACTCATAAAACCCGTGACCACCCCCACGACCAGGCGCTCCCGACGCCACGCCCCCAGACTGACGCCCACTGCTACCCACCCTCACCTGGCCCTCATCCAACTCGCTGACTCCGCCCTGCCGGTAGGAACATTCGCGCACTCCTTCGGTATGGAGACAGCCCTGGCGGATGGAACAGTCACAGACGAGGTAGAGGTAGCGGCATGGCTGGCTTCCTTCCTGAAATCGCAAGTCCTGACCACTGACCTGCTAGCCGTGCGAGAAACATTCGCTCTGGTTAAGGAAGAAAACGTCGATAAGCGAAAGCTTCTCGACCTGGATGCAACGATGACCGCCGTGTCCTTGGCATCTCAAGTACGAGAAGCATCCTGGTCAATGGGTGCACGACTGCTAGAGCTAGCCGTCGAATGCTTCCCTACCCCCGCGCTAACCACATACGACGAGTTAGTTCGACAAAAACACGCGGACGGGCACTATGCCATCGCATACGCCCTAGCAGTCGCGGGTATGGGGGTCGGTCTTGCTGAAACACTGCACACCTACGCCACCTCCCTGAGTATCGGACTTGCGCAGAACGCAGTACGTGCGGTCCCGCTCGGGCAGGTGGCAGGCCAACGTGTCATCGCCTACCTCCACCCAGTGATCGCCGCAGTATGCGAAGAAGCTCTCACTCTGCCCACCGATCTGCTGGGAGCTGCCTGCCCAGGTCTGGAAATCGACCAAATGAGGCACGAACGACAGCATGCTCGAATGTTCACCAGCTGACGGTGAGCATCCACACCCGAGAACAACAACCATCTGACGCAGGAAGACCTATGACAGACACACACACCGAACCTCTAGAACAAGACCCCATCATCATCGGTGTCGGCGGACCCGTCGGAGCTGGGAAAACCCAGCTAGTGGAACGTCTCACCCGCGCGATGAGTCACCGCGTATCGATGGCAGCAGTCACCAACGACATTTACACCATCGAAGACGCGAAAATCCTCGCCCGTAACTCCGTTCTGCCCGAAGACCGCATCATCGGAGTGGAAACAGGAGGCTGCCCGCACACAGCAATTCGGGAAGACACCTCACTCAACACCGCCGCGATCGAAGAACTACGGCGCCGACACCCTGACCTAGAAATCATTTTTGTCGAGTCCGGCGGCGACAACTTGTCCGCCACGTTCTCCCCCGAACTAGTGGACTTCTCCATCTACGTCATTGACGTGGCCCAAGGGGAAAAAATCCCCCGAAAAGCAGGCCAGGGAATGATCAAATCTGACCTGTTCGTCATCAACAAAACAGACCTAGCACCTCATGTAGGCGCGGACTTGTCAGTCATGGAGGAAGACTCAGCAAAATTCCGCGGTGATCGCCCCTTCTGCTTCACCAATCTGCGCACCGATGAAGGGCTAGAAAAAGTCATTGAGTGGATTGACCACGACATCCTCATGACCGACCTCACCGACGCATGACGCTCACATCTGGCTCAGCACAGCCCCGCTTACCTTCATCTGCCCCAGCCTCTGCGGAGCCTGAAAAAACAACGGGCAGTCTTGACGTGACATTCGCGATGCGAAACGAACGCACCATCCTGTCCCGCCAGCACCATCGGGGAGCATTGAAAGTAATTCGCCCCTTCTATCTTTCCGATGATGCTGCTGCCGCAGAAGCAACACTGACCGTGCTCAACCCTGGCGGCGGCTATGTCGGCGGAGATGTGTATCGGCAGCACATAACCCTCCAAGCCGGGGCCAAAGCAGTTGTGACAACCCAGTCCGCGACCCGGGTCTACCGCACACCGCACAGCGAAGTGACTCAAGACACCGAGCTCGTCGTGGAAGACGACGCTGTGTTGACTTACGTGCCAGATGAACTCATTGGCTATGCCGATGCCCGATATGTGCAGCGCACACGTGCCCAACTGGCCAAAACAGCGACATTATTCGCTAAAGACGTCGTCACTCCTGGATGGGCTCCAGATGGTCGACTTTTCCAATACCGAAAACTGCACACAATCTTCGACGTAGTTGGCATGCCTACGTCAGAGCACCATCGAGGCAAGCTGCTAGCCCGCGACAACCTTTTCTTGGCACCGGAGCGATTCGGTATTTCTCCTGAGCACACAGTGCTGGCAGAAACCTTTACTCACGTGGGAAGTCTTCTTATCGTCTCGCCCTACGTGGATACCGAGACTGTCGATGCGATTCGTGACGTTTTAGCTGCTCACGAAAGTAAGCATCTGCATTTGCGTACAGGGGTGAGCAGGATGCCTATCAACGGGGTTCTCATCCGTGCCTTGGGAGTTAACACGGCCGTGATTGATGGCGCCATTGGGGCGGTGATTGATCAGCTCCGCGCAGACTGGTTCGGGTGGGGGCCGCTACCGCGGCGCAAATACTGACATTTTTGGCCGCGTGACAGTGGCCGGGTAAGAAAGGTTTTCTTCATGTCTCTTCCGACGCAGGCTGCTCCTCGTCACGACTTTGTGCGCTGGATACGGGCCGTGTTGCGCGGGCAGGGGCAGGTGTTTTTTATCGACAAACCGATAGCAGGTCTGCTCATGCTGATCGGTGTAGGCATAGCCGATGTTCAACTGGCTCTGTTCACGCTGGTTGGCATTCTCGTTGGTATGTCCACCGCATGGGTGATGGGCGTTGACCGTAATGAGATCGAGAACGGCTTATGGGGGTATTGCTCTGCACTGGTTGGCGCTGCCGCGTTCGTGACGTGGGGTAGCGGGAGCAGTGGCATCGTTGCGGCCGTGTTGGGGTCAGTTGTGGTGGTTCCGGTTCAGGTTGGATTGGCTCGTCTGCTGCGGGCGGGCAAGTTGTCGGCGTATGGTCTACCGGTTCTGACGGCACCGTTCTGCATTGTCAGCGGTATCAGCGCGATCATTGCGCGAGGTTTTCCACATCCGCCAGCCTCACCGTTGCAGATGCTGGGGGTGAGCGGTATTGCTGAGCTGGTAGAAGAAGCTCTTGAAGGAATCGGGCAAGTCCACTTCGCTGATTCCTATGTAGCCGGAGCGCTGATTCTTCTGGGACTTTTCGTAGGTTCCTGGCGCGCTGCGGCCGGGGCAGTGGTGGGAGCGGTGGTCATGACATTGGTGTCGCCGATTTTCGGGATAGACCCAAATGTGGTGGCTCACGGGCTAAGTCAATATTCGGGTGTGTTGGTGGGGATTGCTGCATTGGCGGTTTTCACCGCTGACGTCAAGCCTGCGTGGATTCCATGGGTACTGGCTGCAGTAGGAGCAGTGGTGACGTTGCCGCTGGAAGAGCTATTCGAAGCAGCGCATTTTCCGATGTACACCTGGCCGTTTGTGATCGTGACGTGGGCGATTATTGCTGTGCGGGCATATGTGTTGGAGCGGTCGGCAAGGTCGTGAATTCTTGACTCCCTGCCCCCTTTAGGGTGTACGAATGGGGAGTCAATCAAACAAAATTCGCGAAAGTGAGTACAGCTCTGTCTTCTATAAGGTCTACTACGAGGACACGGATTGTCTCGGTATGGTCTACTACGCGAACTACTTTCGGTTTCTCGAACGTGGCCGCACCGAGTATCTCTCCGAGCGAGGCCAAACGATTTCGGCACTCAACGAAGCGGGTATTGTCTTTGTGGTCGCCAAGGTTGAAGCTGACTTCAAAGCGTCGGCGCGCCTGGGGGACACCATAGAGGTGCTTTCTTCTCTCTCTACCCCATCACCGTTCAAGATTCTTTTCCATCAGAAGATCTGCCTGGACGGAAAAGTACTGGTCAAAGCTCTCACGACGCTGGCATGTATTGAGGAAGATGGTTCCCTGCGCCGTGTGCCGCCAGAACTGAGGAGTTAGGGAACGGCACCAAAACCATGAAAGTGCGCTGCGTTAACCCACAGCGACGCGCAACTTTGGGGTGAAAACCCCTAACGTGGAGTACGTAGTAGGACACTCGTCCATGACCGGTGCATCTGGGGACACCGGGACGAGCCGCGCCGCGTAGCGGCGGGAAAGAGGGGAACACGGCATGGCGCATCATGAAGCACCGCAACCGACCAACGTTGAGACTATCGTTGGCGAGAGTGATTACTTCTTCTCCACCACTGATCGCAAGGGCATCATCGAACTCGCGAACGCCGTGTTCGTCCGTCTTTCGCAGTATGAACACGATCAGCTGCAAGGGTCGCCGCACAACATCGTTCGACACCCTGATATGCCCGCTGGTGTCTTCAAATCTATTTGGGGCCAGCTCAAAGCAGGCCGACCTGCTTGCGCCTATATGAAAAACATGGCTGCTGACGGCAGCACGTACTGGCTTATTTCCACGTTGATCCCGGTGGGGGAGAAATTCCTTTCGGTGCGTATGGGCACGCTCGTTCATGAGTCCAAAAAAGCCGCCGAAAAGCTATACGCCGATATTCGTGCTGCTGAGCATGAGGCTCGTGAAAACGGGGCTAGCGCTGATGAGGCGGCCACAATGGGCCTGGAGCTCATGATTGCTGAGCTGTCTAAAACAGGTATTAGGTCTCCTGAAGATCTCGCCTATCGCATTCTTCCCGCAGAGGTTGCAGCGCACGAGCGTGTAGGACGCATTCCTCAGCGTCCTGAAGCAACTGGTTATGCAGCCGAAATGCTGCACCTCATGCATGAAATTGACGACATCACTGCCGGGTCTGTCGCACAACTCGATGAGTACGCCTCACTCATTTCTGTCTTGGAAGCTTCTGCTGCTGATGCAGGCCCTGCTTCTGACCGGCTCACCATCATCGCTGACGCTGCACAAAACGGGGCAAACATTGAAGATGTTCCGGAGATGATTGCTACTTTCACCACACGTCTGACGGAGAAAGTCGAATCAGCCATCGACAAACTCGCTGGGCTGGATGAAGCACTGACCGCCCTGGCCACCGACGTTGCGCGTCTTCGGTTCCGGATTGCGCTGCTGCGCCTGCACAACCGCATGATCGGTAGCTTCTGCGTTGAGGTCATCGACAGTCAAGAGTCGTTCGATGCTCTGCCCTCATTGCGGATCCTGACCCAGGCCCTCGGCGAAGAGGCTGATGAGCTTGCTGCGGCAATTACCCAGGTGCGTGGGGCTTTGGCGGCTGTTCCTGACCAAGTTCAAGACGCTGTGCGTGATGCTGACCGCACTTTGCGTCTTTCCACAAAGTGGCGCGGTGAAGCTGGTGAAGCCGAGGGAGACGTTGCTGCTGCACTTGCTCCGGCACTGGCTGCGCTTACGGAAAACTCAGCCTCCGGTTTCGCTGAACTTGGCCGCTTCTACGATGTTGCGGCGCGTTGCTTCCACCTGCCTGACCGCCACGACGACGCTGGCCTTGCTACCCTCATCGGCCGCATGCACTCCATCATCGATAACTTCAACGAGAGCGAAGCAGCTTAACGCCTCCGGAATCAGCCGTTTCTTCAGCCCCAGAGCGTGGACGCTCTGGGGCTGAACTCTGTAGCGATGCGATCATTGATCGTTAATTTGCGTCAATAATCGTTGTCGTTACTGACGTCATCGCAGGACGTGGGGGAGTGGACCCAAAACCAAAACGCACCGGGGGAGCCACCCGTTGCAACGAGCCCAGATCCTGTCCCTGCCACGAAGCAATCGAGTCGGTGATGGCGTGCACATCACATGCCCCATAGAACTCTCGGCGCCCATGACCGGCCGTACCTGCAGTACGTAACCCGACGAGACGAGCAGGCACGTCAGTTAAACGACAAAATGCTGGACTTGTGGCGACGTAGGTGGGGATCAGGTGCAGCAGCCATCCCAACGGAGTGCGTTCTCCCGTCGTCAATGACAGCTCCAATGGCCCAGCCTTCAGGCCCCAATGGTCTACGCCTGGTGAAACGGTGGTCACTTCACAGGAAACCGGCACTGTGATGACCTCGTCGAATGTGTAGGTGGCTGTCACAAAATCAGCCACCTCAGCTGAGGGAGCAAGTAATATTCGCCAGCCATTGGCGCGTTCCACCATCACATCAGTAAACGTCCCTAAAGGAGATTCCACCCAACGGCCAACAACGAGCCGAGTGCCTTCTTGCGTTCCAACCCCGGCAATATAACCGCGAAAAACATGACGTCCCATATGCGCGCCTCCCGTCATTAGCTGCTCATGGGAGATGTTCGACTCTTGGAACCATCACCCCCAATTTTATTTAAAAGAAAACTCACTCGATCTTGAAGCCTGCAAAGTCTTTAAACATCTACCACGGATGTGTGCTCATTCATCACTGATACCTAACGCTAATACCACCAGCTTTGAACCAGGCTTGCGTAAGTGAACTTCATATGGTTCCTGGCACATCAAAAAACCTGGATTCCTGTGGTGCACCACACAGTTCGAACCACACAGCGGACGATGTACTCCCGATCTGAGATCGACCTCATGCCCACAGGAATTGAAAGGCCCGCAATGACGCGAAGTACTCGAAAAATCACCCTGTCAAAAATCATGGCTCCAGCAGTGGTTGTTGCGCTCGCCTTACCTGTAGGAACAGCTTTTGCTGCACAACCACATGGCGTTCACACGTCTGCGGTGAAGACTGATGGGTCAGCTTCCTATCTTGTTGGTTCAGGTATGTATGACATCACCGGTGCTGCTGCGGAAACAGGAATGTTCGGGTATGCGGCATCACAAGAAGTCGATGGCTTGCATATGCGCTTGTACTCACGTGCTTTCGTCGTGGCTGATCAGAAATCGGGAAAACGAGTGGCTATGGTGACCACAGATATGGGGGCTATGTTCCCCTCGATCACCTCTGCCGTGGTTGCCAAACTGCAGAAAAAGTTTGGGGACAAGTACACCTCTCAAAATGTGCTCATTGCAGCGACGCACACTCACGTCGGCAATTCAGGTATGTCCGGCGATCGGCTGTATCAGGTAGCTGGCGCCGACTCGACCTCGGCTGGCTACGACAAGAAAAACTTTGACACCGTCGTGAACGGCATTGTTGAGTCCATTAGTCGCGCGCATACAAACCTGGCTCCGGGCACGGTGCAGCGTTCGGAGGGAGAGCTTAAAGGAGCCACGCGTAACCGTTCTCTTCCTGCGCACCGAGCTAATAAAAACCCAGGCAATGAAGTGGATTCCTCCATGACACAGCTGGAGTTTCGAAGGTCTAACGGACAAGCGGTCGGGGTGTTGAACTGGTTCGCGATCCACCCGACGAGCTTCAGCAGAAAATTCACCAAACTCAGCGGCGATAACAAGGGCTACGCCTCTTACATGTTCGAGAAGCAGATGGGAGCTGACCCGAGCAAGGCAGGATCATTTGTCGCTGCGTTCGCCAACAGTGCGGTAGGTGATGTCGTTCCTGCACAGGGCAACGCTCACTCGGCTCCCGGATACGGGGGCAGCTCTGATGAATACCACAACACTCAAGTTGCTGGAGAAGCGCAGTTAGGAAAAGCACGCCAACTGTGGCAAGCGCAGGGGGCGGTACAGGGCGGTCCAGTTGATTTCCGTTCCCGACACATTGATCTGCGTAACTACACAGTGGATGCCAAATATGCTGGTGGTAAGGCTGTGCAGTTATGCAAGGCCGCGCGGGGGTTCTCGTTTGCATCCGGTGGTGAGAATGGTCCCTCAAAGATCCCAGGAATGTATGAGGGGATGACACGTGACTCGTTCTCTATCTCCGACAAAGTCAACAAGGTTGATACCTCTGCGCTGGGTGGGTTGACGCGGCTGGCGTTTGCGGGGATCTCAGCGGTGCATCAAGACAAGTGCCATGCGGAGAAACCTATTCTCCTGCCCACAGGGGCGTGGAAGATGGTCAGCTCGGTGGTGCAGGTGCAGCTAGTTCGGGTGGGGAACACGGCGGTTTTGGCATTGCCGGTCGAGCCGACCACGGTGGCTTCGCGCAGGTTGCAGGAACGAGTTGCTGCTGAGTTGGCGGGAACAGGTGTGAACCGGGTAGTGATTGCCGGTGTAGCTAATGGTTACAACGGTTATCTGGCCACTCGTGAGGAATACGCGGCGCAGCATTACGAAGGGGCCTCGACAGAGTTTGGGCCGTTCGAATTTGCTGCTTTCGAGCAAGAAGCTGCTGGTTTGGCCTCAGCGATGAAGAGAGGCGTTGCAGTCAGTGACGCGGCTTCTCCGGCTGGAAGTTTCACGGCCAAGACTCCTGCCCGTCCAGGAGTGCTATTCGACAGTAAGCCAGCACGTCAGCAGTTTGGGCAGGTGCTGGAACAACCATCGCAGTCCTACACCTCTGGTCAGGTGGCCTCGGCGGTGTTCCGGGCAGGTCACCCGAAGAATGACTACCGAACGATGGGTTCGTTTTTGCAGGTGCAGCGTCAGGAAGGCGGAGCCTGGAAGACAGTGCGGACGGATCGGGATTGGGATACGACGTATGCGTGGAAGCGGGAAGGAGTGGCCTTTTCGCGGGCGAGTGTGCAGTGGCGCATTCCGAAAGGAACTCCGGCGGGAACATATCGACTCGTCCAAACCGGTGACTGGAAAAATGCTCAAGGTGGAAAAATTTCGCCATATGTAGGAATGTCTCGGCCTTTTGCAGTGCGTTAACTTTTTCGTGATTTCCGTCACTGTGTTAGTGGGTTTTGTGGGGGTGAAAGGTGCATCACGTTGCTGTGTTTGCCCCCACATGGCCTGCGTCACGGAAATGCGAGGGGTGTCACATACACACATAAGGATGTAAACGATTTCAGCACCGATGGCATTTCGTAGATTCAAAAGAAAGGGCGTGTCCGATATGGCACCCCCAACACGAGGCCGATAAGACAGACAAGCGACCTCTTGAAGCCGACCACTTTGGAGGGCACCCGACGTGACCGCGACAGCAGAGACCCCAACAACCACAGCGTGGGAAGGGTTCGAAACAGGCCCGTGGAGCGAAGGTATCGACGTCCGCGACTTCGTCCAACGTAACTACACGCCCTACACCGGCGACGCGTCCTTCCTCGCAGGGCCCACCGCCAAAACCTTGCGTGTATGGGAAACCCTCGAAAAGGAATACCTCTGCGTCGAACGCCGCAAACGCGTCTTCGACGTCGACACCCACACCCCCTCCGACATTGACGCCTTCCCCGCCGGATACATCAGCGAAGACGACAACGTCATCGTTGGCCTCCAAACAGACACCCCACTCAAACGCGCCATGATGCCCTCCGGCGGCTGGCGCATGGTCGAAACCGCTATCAAAGAAGCAGGCCTCGAACCTGACGAAGACGTGAAGAAAATCTTCACGAAATACCGCAAAACCCACAACGACGCAGTATTCGACATCTACACCCCCCGCATCCGCGCCGCGCGATCCTCACACGTCATCACCGGCCTACCCGACGCCTACGGACGTGGCCGCATCATCGGTGACTACCGCCGGGTCGCCCTCTACGGCGTTGACGCCCTCATCGCCGAAAAAACAGCAGCCAAGGACGCCGTCGCCGGCACAGAATTCTCCGAACACTGGGCCCGATACCGCGAAGAGCACGCCGAACAAATCAAAGCGCTCAAAAAACTCAAAGTGATGGCCGCCTCCTACGGCGTCGACATCTCCGGCCCCGCAACCAACGCCCACGAAGCCGTCCAATGGACCTACTTCGGCTACCTCGGTGCCATCAAGAGCCAAGACGGCGCAGCCATGAGCATCGGCCGACTATCACCCTTCTTCGACATCTACTTCGAACGCGACCTCGCCAACGGCACCCTCACCGAGGAACAAGCCCAAGAAATCATCGACTCGCTCGTGCTCAAACTGCGCATCGTGCGATTCCTGCGCACGATCGACTACGACCAAATCTTCTCCGGTGACCCCTACTGGGCAACCTGGTCCGACGCCGGCTTCTCTGTTGACGGGCGCCCCCAGGTCACAAAAACCTCATTCCGCCTCCTGCAGACACTACGCAACCTCGGACCAGCCCCAGAACCCAACATCACCATCTTCTGGGACCCCGAGCTACCCGAGGGGTACAAAGAATTCTGCGCCGCGATCTCAGTAGAGACCAGCTCCATCCAATACGAATCCGACAAACAAATCCGCGACAAATGGGGCGACGACGCCGCCATCGCATGCTGCGTTTCCCCCATGGCAGTCGGCAAGCAGATGCAGTTCTTCGGAGCCCGCGTCAACGCAGCCAAATCACTGCTCTACGCAATCAACGGCGGCCGCGACGAAGTATCCGGCAAACAGATCACCAGCCCCGAATACGGATTCGAACCTGTCACAGGTGATGGCCCACTGGACTTCGAAGACGTCTGGCACAAGTACGAACTCATGCTCGACTGGGTAGTCGGAACCTATGTCGAAGCGCTCAACATCATCCACTACTGCCACGACCGGTACGCCTACGAAGCCATCGAAATGGCGCTGCACGACTCCGACATCATCCGCACCCTCGGATGCGGCATCGCAGGTCTGTCGATCGTTGCCGACTCCCTCTCGGCCATCAAATACGCCAAGGTCTACCCAGTCCGCGACGAAACCGGACTGATCGTGGACTACCGCACCGAAGGGGAATTCCCGGTCTACGGCAACGACGACGACCGCGCCGATGACATCGCCGCCACCATCGTCCACACCGTGATGAGCAAGATCAAAGAACAACCGCTCTACCGCGATGCCATCCCCACTCAATCCGTGCTGACCATCACCAGCAACGTCGTCTACGGCAAAGCCACCGGATCCTTCCCATCCGGACACAAAGCTGGCACCCCCTTCGCCCCAGGCGCCAACCCAGAAAACGGTATGGACAGCCACGGCATGGTCGCCTCCATGCTTTCCGTCGGAAAACTCGACTACAACGACGCCCTCGACGGCATCTCCCTGACCAACACGATCTCGCCAGCCGGCCTTGGCCGCACCAAAGACGAGCAGGTCAGCAACCTCGTCGGCATCCTCGACGCCGGTTTCATCATGGACCAGTGCCAGAGCTGAACCGACGATAAAAGTCACACGACAGATAAGGAGATTCAATCAATGAGCGCGAAAACCTTCGAAGAACGTCTTTCCTCCATGAAAGAAAACCGCAGCAAAAACAACATGGCCTCAGGCCTCTACCATGCCAACATCAACGTCCTCGACGAAGCCACCCTCACCGACGCGATGGACCACCCCGAGAAATACCCCAACCTCACGGTCCGCGTTTCGGGCTACGCAGTGAACTTCGTCAAACTCACCGCTGAGCAGCAGCGCGACGTCATCTCCCGCACCTTCCACCAAGGCGCCTGAGACACCAATAGATAAAACCATCGAGCCCCGGCTGGAACACCCCAGCCGGGACTCGACATATCCAGCAACGCACAGAGGACACCACCACACATGGCCGACGGAATCACCGGCACAGTCACCCTCGAACCTACCGACGGTGACCGCGTCCGCGGAATCGCCGCAGGAATCGGATACGACCGCATCGGACTCGGCCGCCCCGAACTGCTCGAAGCCCGCCGCACCGGCGAAGTCGCACTCGTTCACTCTTGGGAACTGGTCACCGCCGTAGACGGCCCCGGAACACGGATGACGCTATTCCTCACCGGCTGCCCGCTGCGCTGCCAGTACTGCCATAACCCCGACACGATGGCCATGAAAACCGGCACTGTCGAGCGGATCGAAGAAATCATCGCCAAAGTAAAGCGATACAAATCAGTCTTCCGCGCTTCTCACGGCGGACTCACCATCTCCGGCGGAGAGCCCCTCCTCCAGATCGAATTCACTCGCCGCCTACTGCAAGCAATCCATGCCGAAGGTATTCACACCTGCATCGACACCTCCGGCTACCTCGGAGCACGCCTCAGCGACGAAGACCTCAGCCACATCGACCTTGTCCTCCTCGACGTCAAATCAGGACTACCCGACCTGTACAAAACCGTCACCGGCCGCGACCTGGCCCCAACCATCGCATTCGGAGACCGGCTCCACGCCCTGGGTAAACCCACCTGGATCAGGTTCGTCATGGTCCCAGGCCTGACCGACACACCAGAAAACGTCACCGCCGTCGCCGACATCGTTCAACGCTGGAAAGGCACTGTAGAACGCATCGAAGTGCTGCCCTTCCACAACATGGGCGTAGACAAATGGCGCGAATTAGGTATGCGCTACAACCTGGAAAACACCCAACCGCCCACACCTGAAGCCATCGAAAAAGTACGAAACGTGTTCCGTGAACGCGGATTCCAGGTGCATTAAAAACACGCCCTCACCCGGGCTGGCGCCAAGAAACAGGAAAACCAACACAAATGCCAGTAGCCAGCCCGGGAGAACCAGCTATTTGAGCTTCTTCCACGGCATCGAAGGCACTGCAGCCTTACCCCGGAACGGGCCATTACCGAACGCCGCAGCCACCAACGCACGCTGCGCCGAGACCCCAACCTGAGGATCAGGAATCGTCATGGTGCTGTAGGCATACCCAGCCCACCCCACACCGGCCCGCGCTGCTTCCTGATACTGCGCAATAGACTGCGCGATAGTGTTATTCCACATCGCATTACCGCTAACCATCGTGCGACCATCACGCTTTTGCAGAGCAGCCATTCCCTGCACCCAACTCGTGAAATATCGGCGCTGAGTCGCATCAGAAGCCGATCGGTAATTCATGACAAAAACGCTGTCCACAATCTTTTGATGAGTCCAGCGAGGAATGTCCTGAACCGTTTGCCGGAACCCATCTGTACGCGTCCAATTCGTTGAAGCCCCTGGTCCCTGACCGAACGCAATCGCATTCACAGACAACCGGTCCCTCTTATCCCGACGCATCATCTGATCATGCACGCCGCGAACAACAGCAGTGACCTGATCCCTGCGGAACCGATGCCACAACGGATCACCAGGAGCAGGCGTACCCGTGGTCTTAAAAGTTCGCCGAAATGCAGCTAAAGCAACCGGCGTATACCCCCAGTCATTATCCAATCGACCCGAAGCCGTCTGATCGGGGTAACGGATGTAATCCAAATTCACACCATCAATGGCGTAATTCTTCTGAATCGAATCCACCGTGGCCACCACGTGCTTACGAGCAGCAGGATTCCCCAGATCCAAAAACGTCGTTCCATCAGCCAACACCGTGCCGTCATAACGGCGATCAGACCAACTATCTTTCGTGCCCGGGCCATGCACATTAAAAATATGCCGCGGATCCGAAGGAGCATTTGCGCCACTCCACATCTTCCCCACAACCACCCACGCATGCACCTGCAACCCAGCCGCATGCCCCTTAGCAACCACATCCGCTAACGGATCAAACTGCGCCGCACCCGTACCCGCTGCCCGCGGAAGAATCGACTTATTACACAAGCAATCCGAACGGCGCACCGCCTGCACCACCAAAGTATTCACACCCATTTGCTTAGCTGTGGCCACTAACGAAGACACTTCCGCCCCCGAAAACAAGCCCGGCTCCCACGCATCCACCCACAGCGCCCTCATCTGCTGAGGCACCCCAGCCGAAACCGGTGCCGCCGCCACCGGCGCAACACCACCCAGCCCCGCAGCAGCAACCACAGCACCAGCAACGACCAACGACCCAAACCGACGACGCATAACCAACCCCGCAACCTTTCACCCGCCAGCAGAGCACGCCCTACCAGTCACTGAACGGCGCCACGCACCGCCGCGCCACACGAAGCACCTACCCATAAAACTCCGCCACCGCCACAACAGCGAGCCTGCTCGGACACAACAAAACCCGCCCACTAAACAACAACAAAACCCCTACACACCAGCACCAAACTGCCGACAAGAAACCGAATAAGGGCCCACGCCTTGCTCAAGCCTTGCCCCGTCGTGCGCGAGAAAGCAGACCCCCTTCATGACCAAGCTGCTACCTAACCCCTCACTGCCGCGCACCCCCGCAAACATCACCGCCCTCATAACAACCCTGGCCCTCATCACACTCACCGTTCTCTGCGCCATCCACGCCCCCACCCCAGCCGCACACGCAGCCCCCACCAACACCGGCACCTCCAGCGACAACGCCATCACCGTCACCACCACCGCCACCCCAGCAAGCATCCCCCCAAGCGGCTCCCAAGTCAGCATGGCCTACACCGTCACCAACAACACCGCCGAACGCGCCTACCTCGTCAGCATGCTCGACGACAAATGCCCCTCCGTCCGGCAAACCAGAGGCCTGAAAACCGACTCCATCCGCTGGTACATAGAAGCAGGAAAAACCGCCAACTTCAGCTGCGACTTCTTCGCCGGCATCGCCCTGGACACCACCATCACCGCCACCTTCACCACCTACAACACCACCAACACCTGGCACGAATCCACCGCACAAGCCACCACCGCCATCACCCTCACCACAAGCCAATGTGACACCCTCTGGTACTCATCCCTACTCAACAACAGCGACACCGGACGCATCGGCACCCTCGGCACCCAACCCACCTCCGCCATGCAACCCCGCTGGACCATCTCCCAACTCACCAACGGCGCCTACGACTCCTCCGCAGCCCTGGACGTCAACCCCGCCAACCCCAACCACATCTACTTCATCCCCAGCAAAGCCGGAAACAACTACGGCGGACTCTGGCGCCTAGACACCACCACCGGAACCGCCACCCGCATCACCACCAACACCACCGCCACCACCAGCGTCCGCCTCGCCGCCAGCCGAAACGGCACCCTATGGTCCTGGGCCACCAACGGCATCCTCTACTCCCTAGCCCCAGGAACCACCACCTGGACAGCCCACACCCTCACCGCCGCCAGCAGCACCGACGGAAAAACAACCCTCACCGCCGACCAAATCAAAAACCTCAGCGCCGGCGACCTCGTCACCAGCGGCAACGGCGACCTATGGTTACTTGCCGCCAACACCGGCACCAACACCACCTACCTACTGAGCATCAACGCCAACGAAAGCATCAAACCCGCCCCCACCCCCGTCATCGTCGGCCTCATGAACCGCCCCACCGACGGCGGCTTCTACACCGGCCTGGCCTTCAGCTCCACAGGAAAACTCCTCGCCTCCGCCGGAGCCGCATCCTCCACCACCGCCACCAACACCCTCTACGAAGTCGACATCGCCACCGGCCAAGCCACCCGCATCTCCGCCGCCCCCAGCGCAGGCAACGGATCCATCGGCGACCTCGGCTCCTGCGCACAACCCCTGTCGCGACTCCACCTCATCAAACGCGCCGACACCCCAACCCCGGCAGTCAAACCCGGCGACACCATCACCTACGAAATCGAAGCCCGCAACCTCGGCGGCCTGGCAGCAGTCGACGTACGACTCCAAGAAAACATCCCCGCCGGAACCACCTACCTACCCGGCAGCACCACCCTCAACGGCATCAAAATCGCCGACACCAACGGCACCATGCCCTACACCACCACCCGCGAAATCCACGCCAACAACACCACCCGCGCCGGCATCATCCCCGCCTTCTCCACCGCCACCATCAGATTCACCGTAACCGTCAACAACACCAGCCCCCAGACCACCAGCATCACCAACCAAGCCACCCTCACCAGCACCACCTACACCAACGGCCTCCTCTCCGACGACCCCTCCGCCCCCGGCGCCACCGACCCCACCTCCGTACGCATCGCCCGACCCGCCATCACAATCGACAAAACCGCCAACACCCCCTCCATCACCGGCAGCGCACCCATCACCTACACCTACACAGTCGCCAACATCGGAGCCGAACCCCTCGCCGGAATCACCCTCACCGACAACGCCACCCGCGGCTCCACCCCCATCGCCCCCTACACCTGCACCAACCCCACACTCACCAACGGCGACACCAACAAAGACACCATCCTCGACACCTACGAAACCTGGACCTACACCTGCACAGACACCCTCACCTGGACCACAACCGACACCGACAACGGCACCACCATCACCAACACCGCCACCGTCACCGGAACCGGACAAACCTCCGGAACCACCGTCACCTCCACCTCCGCCCTGGCCACCCCCTAAAACCACAACCGGCCTACATCAACATCACCAAACAACCCGGCACCGTCATCGGACCCGACTCCGACACAGGTGAAATGGTCGCCGCCTACTCCGTCCTCGTGAGCAACACCGGCCAAGCCACCGGCAGCTACAGCACCCTCACCGACACCCCCACCCCACCAGCTGGCATGAAAGTCACCGCAGTCGAATGGGTACGCCTCGACGGCGACACCATCACCGGCAGCGGCACCGCCCCCAACGATGGCAACGGCAGCTACCTCCTCAACACCACCCAGCGCCCCCTACCCGGCGGAGCCACCGAACGCTACCGCGTGCGCGTACGACTCCTGTGGACAAACAGCGCCACCCCGCCCCTGAACTGCAACCAAGGCAGCGGCATCCGCAACACCGCCACCCTGCCCACCGGAGAAGAAAACGCACCCACCAACGACAACACCACCTGCCTCGACGCACCCCACCCACCCCAACCAGCCATCGCACTAGTCAAAACCGGAACCCCACCAGCTACCGCCACAGCCGGATCCACCATCCCCTACACCTTCACCGTCACCAACAACAGCCCTCACCGACCTCACCATCACCGACCCCCTCATCAACAACATCACCTGCGACAACAACCGCCTACCCGCCGGAACAACCACCACCTGCCGCGGCAACTACACCATCACCACCACCGACCTCAACGCCGGAAAAATCACCAACACCGCAACCGCCAGCGCCCTGCCCGCCGGATTCGACCCCACCAACCGCGTCACCACCACCGCCACCAGCACCCTGCCCGTCAACTCCACCGCCGCACTCACCCTCAACAAAACCGCCACCGCTCAAGACACCAACGCCCTCACCACCAACGCCGCCATCGGCGACCGCATCACCTACACCTTCACCATCACCAACTCCGGCAACAAAACCCTGCGCCAACCCACCATCGACGACCCCATCCTGGGAATCACCAACAAACCATGCGGCACCGGAGATCTCGCCATCGGCGATACCACCAGCTGCACCGCCACCTACACCCTCACCAAAGCCGACATCGACCGAGGCCGACTCACCAACATCGCCACCGCCACCGCACTAGGCACCGCCGGCGGCACCGACGACCCCGCCCCTATCACCGACTCAGCCACCGCAACCCTGACCAGAATCGCCGGAAAAACAGGCCTCTGGCTCGAAAAATCCCAACTAGGCACCGTCATCGACGCCGACAGCTCCGGCGACCACTCCGCCGGCGACACCCTCTGGTACACCTTCCGCGTACGCAACCTCACCAACGCCACCATCACCGGCATCACCGTCACCGATACCAAAGCCGGAAGCACCGTCACCTGCGACGAAACCACCCTCGACATCGGCGCATCCACCGCCTGCCGCCTCAGCAACCCATACCGCATCACTACAGCCGACCTCACAGCCGGAAAAATCATCAACGTTGCTACCGCCACCGCCGACGGTGGACTGACCTCCAACCAACCCAGCGTCACCACCCCCCTCACCTACACACCCACCCTCACCCTCACCAAAATCGCCGGTGCTCTCACCGAAGCCACCATCACCCCCGATACCCCAGCTGGCCCTAGCAAAGGCGACACCATCGCCTACTCCTTCACCGTTACTAACCCCACCGCCCTACCCATGACCGACCTCACCATCACCGACCCACTCCTACCCTCCATCACCTGCACCAACACCACCGGCGCCACAACCACCACCATCCAAGCCCGCGAAACCCTCACCTGCACTGCCGCAACCCCCTACACCATCACCCGACCCGACATCGACGCCCGCCACATCACCAACACCGCCACCGCCACCCCCGCACAAGGAACCCTCACCCCACCCACCGCCAGCACCACAACCCCCCTCATCCCCCTACCGCGCCTGAGCATCACCAAAACCCACACCGGCCCATCCAACGGCAGCATTAACCTCGGCGACACCATCACCTACACCATCACCCTGACCAACGAAGGCGCCGGAACCCTACGCAACCTCACCATCACCGACCCCATGCTTGGCCTCGACCACGCCTGGTGCCAAGAGGCCACAACCACCCTGGCCCCAGGAGCCAGCATCACCTGCACCACCCCCGCCCACACCGTCACCCAACGCGAAATTGACCTACTCGGCGCCACCAACACCGCCACCGGCCACGCCTTGTCCGGAAGCGACGACACTCCCGCCCTCCTCGAAGCCACCACCACCGACACCTTCACCACCATCACACCCACCGGAAAACTCACCGTCACTAAACACTTCGACCAACTCGACGACACCGACAACTCCACCACCCCACCCCAGGAGACCTGCTCCACTACCGATTCGTCGTCACCAACACCGGAAACGCCACCCTGCGCTTCCTCACCGTTGACGACGCCACCATCCAAATGAACTCCTACTCCTGCGGAAACCTCGACATCGCCCCCGGCACATCCACCACCTGCCTCGCCCCGTCTACACCCTCACCAGCAGCGACATCACCAACGGCGCCACCATTACTAACACCGCCACAGCCACCGCCATCACCTACCGAGGGGACATCATCACCGGCCAAGACACAAACACCACAAACCTGGCAACCACCCCCCGCACCTCCCTGACCCTGACCAAAACAGCCCAACTCGACTACGACCCCAACCACAACCACCTCGCCGACCCCAACGACACCGCCCGCTACACCTTCACCGTCACCAACACCGGCACCACCACCATCAACAACCTCAGCATCAACGACCCCATGCTGCAAAGCGCCAAAACCTCCGTGACCTGCACCGAAACAGCCCTGACGCCCACAGAGACAACCACCTGCACCACCGATACCCCAATGACCATCAACCCAGAAAACATCACCCCATTCACCATCCCCGGAACCCACACCCTGCCCAACACAGCAGCAGCACACGGCACCACCCCACCAGAACCAACCACCGGTAAACCAGCTCTCGACGTGTTCTCACCCCCAGCCCACGCCACCATCCCACTCGTTGATGCCCTCATCGCCACACCTGTACCCCCCGCTGACCCCGGCGCCCCCACCCCAATACCTACCGACCCTCCAACTCCCACTCCTGCGCCTACCCAACCCGCTCCTCCTACCTCGCCCACTGCACCTCTACCACCCCTACCCGAAGACGGCCCCACAAACCCACCAAACAGACCCGGCAGCCCCGGACACCAAGACCGTCCAAACCGCCCCACCAATGACTCCACCAGCACAAACCCAACCCTCATCCCACCACGAAATATTATCGACGGACCCACACAACGATGGGGAAAAGGCAACGCAGAAGGCATTCCCAGCAGCGCCTGGCATCTACCCACACCCAACCCCACCTGGCGCACCGGCCACGTCAGCCCACACACAACAGCTGTGCCTAACACCCCCACCTCAGCGCACCACCAACCCACCGCAGAAACACGCACAGAACCACCCATAGCTGCAACACTGCTGACCCTCATCGCGACCAGCGGCGCAATCGCCTACATACTGAGCAACCGCCGAAAGCGCACCCGCCCATAAAAGAACGGTTCTTGTGATCAGCAGATCACAAGAACCGTTCGAAATCGCCAGATATCAGCGACCGTTAATGTCTTTTGTGCTGTTGGCCATCGTGAAAACAGTGTGCGCAATCGCGTCAGAAATCACATCCACCGCGTGCATATTCACGTTCGTCATCGAATCCTTAGGTGTGTGGTAATTGCCGTCATACGGGGCACCCTCAACACCACCAAACATCAAAACCTCACCTTTGGACTTCTTCCCATCAGCACCGGTATCAATACCAGAAGCTGGGATGCCGTTCTCAATGAAGGCTTGATAATCAGAACGCCCGTTGAACTCTGAATCAATCCACGGCTGCCCCACCGAGTCGAAATAGTCCGTGAAAATACTCTCCGTTTGAATAGACCCCTCAGGGACATTCACCGGTGCCTCGTGAGTGGACTGGTCAGCGTCATACACACCGATGGAGTAATTCGGCGAACCAACCATGTCGAAGTTCAGATACGCAGCGATCTTCTTCAACGACTCAGGATCTTTCTTCTTCATGTCCTCCACATAATGAGTCGACCCCAGTAGGCCAATCTCCTCGGCGCCCCACCAGGCGAAACGCACCTTATTAGTGATGCCCTTCTGTTTAGCCATCTGCACAGCTACCTCAAGGATGCTGGCAGAACCCGAGGCATTGTCATTAATGCCCGGACCTTGCGGGACGCTATCCAAATGTGCGCCGACCAAAGCGACATTGTCTGCTCGTCCAGCTTTAGTCTCGGCAAGAATGTTAAAAGTGCGTCGCTTCTCGGTGAGCTTGTCCAAAACAAGAGTGGCCTCAACCTGCGGGCCAGTCTCTTTGATTAAGTCAGCGCCGACCGCTTTCGTGACGGTAATGGTAGGAATATGCGTTTGATCAACCTTGCCAAGAGTGCCGTTGAGCTCGCCATCACCATTGTTGTAGACAATCAGAGCAGCCGCCCCAGCCGCTCCTGCAGCGCTGGACTTATCAGAGAAAGAACACCCCCCTCGCTGCACAACAGCGATTTTATCTTTCGCGTTGATCCCAGACCATGCTGCAGCATCACACCCGGTCATCACCTTGGGTTGGACAAGCTGACCAGTAAAGCCCTCTTTAGCTGCTGGGCTATAACTCAACACCTGATGGGCAACAGCCTTTCCTGCCACCGTGAGCTTTGAAGACTTCACTTCGTCATGGGTGTACTCGAAATGCTGCCGCTGAGTGCGATACCCAGCCTTACGAAGAACAGCTTCAACATAGCGAGCAGAATGCTCATACCCACTCGTGCCGACAGCGCGATTTCCGTTGTTTTTATCAGCAATTTCCTGAAAAGCACGTAGGTGAGCCTCAATATTTTCTGGCCGGACCTGTTTGCGAATTTTCTGGGATGCCTGCGTAGGATTCTTTGGTGCCGGTGTAGCAGTAGGAGGTTCAGGCGGTGTAGGAGCCGCCGAAGCCATCAAACCTGCTGGACCCAGCGTGGCAGTAGTTAATCCAATAACGGCCAAGGCAGCCGTCGCGGTGCGTCGATGAACTCGCACGACAATCCTCCTGAAACTATTCGGCTCATAAGCACTGGAGTGTGCTCAACCTGAACTGAAGCATGGAGAAACCTGGTAGTCACGGAAGATAAAAAGGCTGAGGTGAAAATACTTTTCAAAAATATTCGGTATTAGGGGCATGAAGTGGGAAATAACCCGATAAGTAAAAGTCAAGTAAAAAATTCGTGTCGCGCTAATAGTCATTAGCAAGGGAAGTGAAACCTCAGCCCATCTTCGAAAAATGAGTGAACCATCCTGCGGATACGGCCCAGCCCAGCGCACAACTACCTGTGGTGAGCACCAACAAAACCGCCCCATCACTGCCACACACCTCGTAGTGTCAACAACATGCCGTACTACGCCGTCGAATATCACTACGACTCCGCTACCGCAGCACAACAAGATGAGCTACGCCCATCCCACCGAGCTCACCTGCAGCACCTCGCAGACAATGGCC